>NZ_CXON01000004.1:0-319907 GCF_001269405.1 Limnohabitans sp. 2KL-3 | reverse complement strand
TGATCTCCTTGGATGTTTTCACCATTGGAGATGAGCTATGAGTTTGTACAAAAAAAGACCGACACCGATTCGAATCGCGCTGTTGGTCATGACCCTGAGTGGCTTGGTGCTGACGGCCCAAGCACAAGGCACATCCGCCGCCGCGTTGAGTGGCTCGGTGTCCTTGAAAGATGTTTTCGAAACGGCGTGGCAAAGGCTTGGGTGGATAACCCGGTTAACAAGCCAAAATCTGATTCGAAACTCTATGAATTCGTTGTCTTGACTTGGTCAAGACGACACCAAGTTATGCCTGATGACCATAGCAAGTTGGCCCCACTCCTTCCCATCTCGAACAGGACCGTGAAACGACTTAGCGCCGATGATAGTGCGGATTCCCGTGTGAAAGTAGGACATCGTCAGGCTTCTAACAGCCCAAAACGCCTCACCGTTCGGTGGGGCGTTTTGCTTTGTGCGGAGCATTTCTGCATGAGCACCATTTCCTCTCTTACTTTCGTTTTCTACGGGTTACTCCCTGATTGACCGCACGTTCATTCACCTTAATACTTGAGGTTTGAAATATATAGGCCTTAATCAATGGCCTGTGCGATCTTTAGCAAAGAGAACGAACATGAAAATTGTGTGTATTGGTGGCGGTCCATCGGGTTTGTACTTTGCGTTGCTGATGAAAAAGCTCGGCCCCCACCACGACATCACCGTGGTGGAGCGAAACAAGCCCTATGACACCTTTGGCTGGGGCGTGGTGTTTTCTGACCAAACACTGGAGAACATGCGCCAGTGGGATCGCGAAACCGCCGCCGAGGTGGAGCAAGCGTTCAACCATTGGGATGACATTGAGCTGCACATCAAGGACCGCGTGATCCGCTCGGGCGGTCATGGTTTTGTCGGCATTGGCCGTAAAAAGTTGCTCAACATTCTGCAAGACCGCTGCGAGCAGGTGGGCGTCAAACTGCTGTTCGAGCAAGACGTGAACTCGGATCTGGACTTTCCCGATGCCGACCTCATCATCGCCAGCGATGGTGTCAACTCGCGTGTGCGCAGCCGCACACCAGAAATTTTCAAGCCCGACATCGTCACGCGTCCCAACCGCTTCATCTGGCTGGGCACGCACCGCCAATACGACGCTTTCACCTTTTTGTTCGAGAAGACCGAGCACGGCTGGTTTCAAGCGCACGTCTACAAATTCGACAACCAGACCTCCACCTTCATCGTCGAGTGCCCCGAGCATGTCTGGCTGGCACATGGCCTGGACAATGCCGACCAAGACGCGTCGATTGCCTTCTGTGAAAAGCTCTTTGCCAAAAACCTGCAAGGCGAAAAGCTGATGACCAACGCTCGACACCTGCGTGGCTCAGCATGGCTGAACTTCCAGCGCGTGAAATGCGCCAACTGGTCGCACTTCAATGGCAACAGCCATGTGGTGCTGATGGGCGACGCGGTACATACCGCGCACTTTGCCATTGGCTCGGGCACCAAGCTCGCGCTGGAAGACGCCATCGAGCTGGTGCGCCAGTTCAAGGCGCTGGGCGACACCGCAGACCGCATTCCTGAGGTGCTGAAACATTACCAAGCCGTGCGCGAGATTGATGTGATCCGCCTGCAAAACGCCGCATGGAACGCGATGGAATGGTTCGAGGTGTGCGGTGAGCGCTACTGCGACCAGCTGGAACCCGAGCAGTTCATGTACTCCATGCTCACCCGCAGCCAGCGCATCAGCCACGAGAATTTGCGTCTGCGTGACAAAGCCTGGCTGGAAGGCTACGAGGCCTGGTTTGCAGGGCGCACGGCCACGCCGAGCATTCGTCCTCCAATGTTCACCCCCTACACCCAACGCTCAGTCACACTCAAGAACCGCGTGGTGGTCTCGCCGATGGCGCAATACATGGCCGTGGACGGCCGCGTGGGCGATGACCACCTGGTGCACCTGGGCGCACGCTCCATGGGTGGCGTCGGGCTGGTGATGGTCGAGATGACCGCGCCCAGTGCCGATGGTCGCATCACGCACGGCTGCCCGGGTTTGTGGAATGACCAGCAGACCACCGACTTTGCCAAGATCGTGGATTGGGTGCATGCCAAGTCGGACGCAAAGATCGGCCTGCAGATCGGCCATGCCGGACCCAAAGGCTCCACCTGCCGCCCTTGGCAAGGCCCGGGCATGGACCAGCCTGTGCCCGCTGACGACGCAGAAGGCAACTGGCCGCTGATCGCCGCATCGCCCATGCCCTATTTGCCCCATGGCGATGTACCCCGCGCCATGACCCGCGCCGACATGGACCGCGTCACGGCCGACTTCGTGGCCAGCACCCAGCGCGCAGCCCAAGCCGGGTTTGACTGGCTGGAGCTGCACTGCGCACACGGCTACTTGCTGTCGAGCTTCATCAGCCCGCTCACCAACCAACGCAGCGACGCATACGGCGGCTCGCTCGAAAACCGCCTGCGCTACCCGCTCGAAGTGTTTATCGCAGTGCGCGCCGCATGGCCAAAAGACCTGCCCATGTCGGTGCGCATCTCGGCGCACGACTGGGTGGAAGGCGGCATCACACCCACCGATGCGGTCGAGATCGCCCGCGCCTTCAAGGCCGCAGGCGCCGACATGATCGACTGCTCGTCGGGCCAGGTCAGTGCGCAGCAAAAGCCGACCTACGGCCGCATGTACCAAACCCCGTTTGCCGACCGCATCCGCCAAGAAGCCGGCATCGCCACCATCGCGGTCGGTGCCATCTCTGAGGCCGACCACGTCAACAGCATCCTGGCCGCAGGCCGCGCCGACCTGTGCGCCGTGGCTCGGCCGCACTTGGCCAACCCGGCTTGGACCTTGACAGAAGCAGCACGCATTGGCTTCAAAGACATCGCTTGGCCGCGTGCTTACGTTTCGGGCAAGCCGCAGCTCGAAGCCGGTTTTGCCCGCGAGCGTGCCCAGCAGGCTGCGACAAAGGGGGATTGATATGTTGAATGCTCATGGGGGGACTTCAACTTCCTTGAAATTTGAATTGGTGGGAGCCGCGCCCTCGCGGCGATTGGGCGTTCATCGCGGCGAGGGCTCCGCTCCCACAGAAAAAAATCAAGGAGAGGTGGCTCCAACAATTTCCAATCGCGGCGAGGGCGCCGCTCCTACAGGGAGCAAAGCATGCTGAGCAACCGCCATGCCCTCATCACCGGAGCCGGTGCAGGTATTGGCGCGGCCATCGCGTTGCAGCTCGCGCAAGCGGGTTGCCGCCTAACGCTCTGTGGCCGCTCGCAAGACAAGCTGCAGGCACAAGCCGAGGCGCTGCGCGCACAGGTGCCCGATGTGGCGGTGCTGATCGCGCCCATGGATGTGGCCGATGAACACGCCGTGCAAGCGGCGGTGCAGCAAGCGGAAGCTCGCTTTGGCCCGGTGAACATTTTGGTCAACAACGCGGGCCAGGCGCACAGCGCACCTTTTGCCAAGACCGATGCCGCGCTGTGGCAACAGATGCTGAACGTCAACCTCACAGGCACCTACTACTGCATCCAGGCGGTGCTGCCGGGCATGCTCGAAGCGGCCAAAGCAGGCACGCCCGGACGCATCGTCAACATCGCGAGCACAGCAGGCCTCAAAGGCTATGCCTATGTGAGCGCTTATGTGGCCGCCAAGCACGGCGTGGTGGGACTGACCAAAGCGCTGGCCCTCGAATTGGCCCGCAAAGGCGTGACCGTGAACGCCATTTGCCCCGGCTACACCGAGACCGACATCGTGCGCGAAGCGGTGCAAAACATCGTGAGCAAAACCGGCAAGAGCGAAGCCGAAGCACGCCAAGCGCTGGCCGCCAACAACCCGCAGCAGCGCCTGGTGCAGCCGCACGAAGTGGCGCAAAGCGTCTTGTGGCTGTGCGCGGCGGGCAGCGATGCGATCAACGGTCAATCGATTGCCATTGATGGTGGGGAGCTGGTGTCATGAGTGCACGACAAGACACCGACATGGAAGTGCGCGCGCACGCCGACCACCACGCCTCGTTGCGCCTGTGGTTGCGTCTGCTCTCGGCCACCACCCGCATCGAAGACACCATCCGCCAACGGTTGCGCGAACAGTTTGACATCACGCTGCCGCGCTTTGACCTGATGGCCCAGCTCGAGCGCGAGCCGCAAGGCTTGTCGATGAGCGAGTTGTCGCGCCGCATGATGGTCACGGGTGGCAACGTCACCAGCATCGTCGACCAGCTCGAAAAAGAACAACTGGTGCAGCGGCAAATGCAGGCCAATGATCGCCGTTCCTATACGGTCAGCCTGACCGATGCCGGGCGCAGCGCTTTCACGGCCATGGCCCTGGCCCACGAGGGCTGGGTCGTCGAGCTGCTGTCGCCGCTGGCTGAGCGAGAACAAACACAACTGCATCAATTGCTGGGCACCTTGAAGTCCGGCAACCCTAAAAATTCTGAGGAGACAAAATGACCCAACGCTACCTGCCCGGCCAGCCGCACCAGCTGCCCCGCCACAACCAGCCCATGGCGGGTTACCAGCCCGAGCATTTTTTGCTGTCCGTCAAAGACGGTGTGGCCACGGTGAGCCTGAACCGCCCCGAGCGCAAGAACCCGTTGTCGTTTGATTCGTATGCCGAGCTGCGTGACTTTTTCCGCGCCTTGCCCTACGCCCCCGACATCCATGCCGTGGTCATCGCGGGCGAGGGCGGCAACTTCTGCTCAGGTGGTGACGTGCACGAAATCATCGGCCCGCTCACGAAGCTGGACATGCCCGGCCTGCTTGCCTTCACCCGCATGACGGGCGACTTGGTCAAGGCGATGCGCGCCTGCCCACAACCCATCATCGCGGCGATCGACGGCGTGTGCGCGGGCGCAGGCGCGATCCTGGCTATGGCGTCTGACCTGCGCTACGGCACCGAACGCAGCAAGACTTATTTCCTTTTCAACAAGGTCGGCTTGGCCGGTTGCGACATGGGCGCGTGCGCGCTCTTGCCTCGCATCATCGGCCAAGGCCGTGCGAGCGAGTTGCTGTTCACCGGGCGCGGCCTGGGCGCGCTGGAGGCCGAGCGCTGGGGTTTTTACAACCGCGTGTGCGAGCCAGGCACTGTTTTGGCCGATGCACAGGCCATCGCCGCCCAGCTGGTGGCCGGCCCCACCTTTGCCAACGGCATCACCAAAAAAATGCTGCAACAAGAGTGGAACATGGGCGTGGATGAAGCCATTGAGGCCGAAGCCCAGGCCCAAGCGATCTGCATGGCCACCAACGACTTCCACCGGGCGTACCACGCCTTTGTGGCCAAGCAAACGCCCGTTTTTGAAGGGGACTGAGCTATGTCAGACCACCCAGCCACGCACCCGCCAGAACTCGACTGGCCTTTCTTTGACAACAGCCACCGCGACTTCAAAGTGCGGCTGGACGCTTGGTGCCAACAGCACCTTGCCCACGCGCACCACGACGAAAGCCGCGACGCGGTGGATGCCGAATGCATCCGCCTGGTGCGCCTGCTGGGCGCAGGCGGTTGGCTCAAGCATGCAGTGTCCGGCACGGCCTATGGCGCAGCGTCTGACGTGATCGACACCCGTCAGCTCTGCCTGCTGCGCGAGACGCTGGCTTTTCACAACGGCTTGTCAGACTTCGCGTTTGCCATGCAGGGCTTGGGCACAGGCGCCATCAGCCTCATGGGCACCGCCGATCAAAAGCAGCGCTATCTGCCGCGTGTGGCGTCGGGTCAGGCCTTGAGCGCCTTTGCCCTGAGCGAACCCGATGCAGGCTCCGACGTGGCCGCCATGCAGTGCAGCGCCACGGTCACGGCAGACGGCTATGTGCTCAACGGTCGCAAGACCTGGATCAGCAACGGCGGCATCGCCGACTTTTATGTGGTGTTCGCCCGCACGGGCGAAGCGCCCGGGGCACGGGGCATCACGGCTTTCATTGTCGATGCCGATACACCCGGTTTGTCGATTGAAGAGCGCATCGACGTGGTCGCCCCTCACCCGCTGGCTACGCTCAAGTTTGACAACTGCAAGGTCGCTGCCAACCAACGCATTGGCGAAGCGGGCCAAGGCTTCAAGGTCGCCATGGCCACCCTTGATGTGTTCCGCACCTCGGTGGCCGCAGCCGCTTTGGGTTTTGGGCGGCGTGCGCTGTACGAGTCCATTGCTTGGGCGCGTTCGCGCAAGATGTTTGGCCAAAGCTTGGGCGACTTTCAAATCACCCAGACCAAGATCGCGCAGATGGCCACCCTGCTGGACGCGGCCACGCTCTTGACGTATCGCGCTGCTTGGCTGCGCGACCAGGGCGGGCGCATCACCCGTGAAGCGGCCATGGCCAAGATGACCGCTACCGAAAACGCCCAACAGATCATCGACATGGCGGTGCAGATGCACGGGGGCAAGGGCGTCAAAAAAGGCGTGATGGTGGAGTCGCTGTACCGCGAGATTCGGGCGTTGCGCATTTACGAAGGCGCCACCGAAGTGCAGCAGCTGATCATTGGCAAGGATGTGTTGAAGGGCTGATTGTTCGCTGCGGCTGATCGGGTGAGCTGAAGAGGGGCCCCGGGGGCGGGGGCCTCATGCTGCGGGGGTACGCAGAAATCGGCCCCCGCCCCCGGGGCCCCTCGACAGCGTGGCGCGGCAAACGCTGCACAACAGAAATAAAAAATGGAGACAAGGACATGAAGGACTGGAACCAACTGCTGCCCAGCAGCCACACCGACACGTTTGCGCGTGACCGGCTGCCGCCCCAAGATCAACTGCCTGTGTTCATTACGGATCGGCCCGAGCTGGACTACCCGGACCAGATCAATTGCGCGGTGGAATTGGTGGACCGCCATGTGCAGGCAGGCAAAGGCGATCGCATCGCGCTGCATGGCGTGAACGATTTCAACAAGGGCGGCGGCGACTTCAGTTGGACGTATGCGCAGTTGCAAGACAAGAGCAACCGCATCGCCCAGGTGCTGACACAAGACATGGGCCTCGTGCCCGGCAACCGCATTTTGCTGCGCGGCGGCAACAGCCCCATGATGGCAGCTTGCTTGCTGGGCGCGCTCAAGGCGGGCTTGGTGGCGGTGCCCACCATGCCGTTGCTGCGTGCGGGCGAGTTGGCACAGATCATCGACAAAGCGCAGGTCAGCGCTGCGCTTTGCGACAGCCTGCTGGCCGACGAACTGCAGCACTGCATGACGCCCAGCCACGCCAGCCACATGGCCAGCTTGCAGCAGTTGGTTCAGTTCCGCAGCGATGCCCCTGATGGCCTGGAGCAGCGCATGACGCAGCAGACGGGTGCGTACACCGCCCACACCACCAGCCGCGACGACGTGTGCCTGATCGCCTTCACCAGCGGCACCACAGGCAAGCCCAAGGGCACCATGCACTTCCACCGCGATGTGCTGGCCATGTGCGATTTGTTCCCGCGTCACATCTTGCAAATGAACGAAAACGATGTGGTTTGCGGCACGCCGCCCATCGCCTTCACCTTCGGCTTGGGCGGTCTGCTGGCGTTCCCGCTGCGCTATGGCGCGAGCACCGTGCTGCTCGAAAAGCACACGCCCGAGACCTTGATGCAGACCATTGCCAAGTACCGCGCCACGCAGTGCTACACCGCGCCCACCATGTACCGGCAGATGGCGACGCTGGCCAAAGGCATTGACCTGTCGAGCCTCAAGCACCCCGTTTCGGCAGGCGAGGCCTTGCCCGACGCCACCCGCCAGCTGTGGAAGCAGGCCACGGGCATCGAGATGACCGACGGCATTGGCGGCACCGAAGTGATCCACATCTACATCTCCAGCGCGGGCGCGCAAGTGCGCCCCGGCAGCATTGGCCAAGTGGTGCCCGGCTATGTGGCGCAGATCGTGGGCGACGACATGCAACCCGTGCCGCCCGGCACCGTGGGGCGCCTGGCCGTGCGCGGCCCCACAGGCTGCAAATACCTGGCCGACCCACGCCAACAAGACTATGTGAAAGACGGCTGGAACCTGCCCGGTGACACCTTCGTCATGGACGCCGATGGCTACTTCAGCTACCAGGCGCGCAACGACGACATGATCATCTCGGCGGGCTACAACATCGCAGGCCCTGAGGTGGAAGGCGCTTTGCTGCAACACCCGGCCGTAGCCGAATGCGGCGTGGTCGGCATGCCCGACGAAGACCGCGGCCATATCGTGCAGGCATATGTGGTGCTCAAGCCCGGCCACACGGGCGATGCGGCCATGGAAAAAGCCCTGCAAGAGCACGTCAAGCAAACCATCGCCCCGTTCAAGTACCCGCGCAAGGTGGTCTTTTTGGCCGCCTTGCCCCGCACCGAAACCGGCAAACTGCAGCGCTTCAAGCTGCGTCAAATGGATTGATCGCATGCCGAAGCAGGCTCTTTGTAGGAGCTTGCCCTGCAAGCGATGGCGTGCAAACCAACATCGCCAGCAGGGCTGGCCCCTACAAAGACAGATGAACACTTTTATGGAAAGAAACCCCATGTTCAACATCCTCCAACCAGAAGGCTGGGCACCTGCCAAAGGCTATGCCAACGGCATCGAAGCGCGTGGCCGCATGGTGTTCGTCGCGGGCATGATCGGCTGGAACGGCCAGGCCCAATTCGAGACCGACGACTTTGTGGCCCAGTGCCGCCAGGCCCTGCAAAACATCGTCGACACGCTCGCGTGCGCAGGCGCAGGCCCCCAGCACATGGCCCGCATGACCTGGTACGTCAAAGACAAGAAGGAATACCTCGCACGCGGCAGGGAGCTGGGCAAGGTCTATCAGGAAGTGATTGGCAAGAACTACCCGGCCATGACGCTGGTACAGGTGGCTGATTTGGTGGAAGACCGGGCCCTGGTCGAGATCGAAGTGACAGCTGTGGTTCCGGAGTGAACTAAAAAGGATTTGGTTAAAAGCTGGAGAAAGCCCAGATCGATCGGCAGGTTTAGGCTGTAAGCTGACTACGACAAGCTTGCACCAAGGGCGGGAACCGACGATAAAGCGTAAGTCCAAGCCAACAGGTTTGGCGCAGCCAAGCAGTCATTGATCATGGCCTGCGGCGGTCGGCCGGTTCCTACCGTTCGATGCACGGAAATGAGCGAGAGGACAGTGCGCATAGCGGAAGTTAAGGTGCAGCCAACACAGGCGTCAAAGGCTAGTGGAGTCCCTCATAATCAAAACCTGCCCCTCTCTTGTCGATGTGCCGACCTTTCATCATGGATAAATTCTTGCTGCAGCAGCAGGTGCTGGACCGGCTCGCCGAGGACCTTCTGCAAGCAGAACAGGCAGTGCGTGCGGCCCATGAAGCGGCGACTCACGAAGAAAACATTGCCGAAAACAAATACGACACACTTGGACTCGAAGCCGCCTACCTTGCCACCGGCCAGGCTCGACGCGCTGAAGACATTCGCCAGGCGCTTGCCAATTGGCGCCAATTCCGCCCGCGCCCCTATGACGCCAGCAAAGGTATACAGCTCGGCGCGCTGGTCTTCCTAGTCGATTCCGCCGACAAGCAGCAACTGCTCTTTCTCGGGCCGGATGGGGGCAGCATGAAGTTGGTCAGCGGCGCACAGCTCATTCAGGTCATCAGCAGCGAAGCCCCTTTGGGTAGGGCGATGCTGGGTAAATACGAGGGTGATGAGGTGTGGATACAGGTTGCTTCAATCCGACAGCAATTTGAGGTGCTGCGGGTCAATTAATCAGCAAGCAAGCCCAAGCCAAATTGGCATACTGGCCCAGGGCCTTGCACCAAAGCCAAGTAACTACTGTTGGCCGATATTTGCCCTCCTGCGGACCAACGCCAATGTCCGCTCCCGCTGCCATGCAGCCATTGAGTCTTAGCCCCAACCACTTGCCGCAGAGATTGCAATAAATGGTTCACCCAAACCTAAAGCCCAAAATTTTGGCTGTGCCCTTGCGCGCTCAGGTACTGCCATGCGCCGCAATCAAGCTCTCCAACATGAGCTTGAGTTGATGGGCCGGGTCCGCACCCAAAGCAGACACCACCTGGGCTTCGTGCGCTTTGGCTTGTTTCAGCAGGGGCTGCACTTTACGCCGACCTGCGGCTGTTAGGCTGACCAGGCTTTGCCGTTTGTCGTGTGCGGCGTCGCACCGCTTGACCCACCCGGCGTCTTGCATGCGGCCCACCAGCTTGGTCACGGTGGGTTGTTTGGCCAACACGATGCTGGCGAGTTCGTTGATGCTCAAACTGTCTTTGCCCGACAGACTGGCCATGACGCGCCACTCCATCAGGCTCAGGCCGCTGGCTTCGACCACGGCGTGGAACTCGCTCGAAATCAAATGGCTGGCGCGTGCCAGCAAATAGGCCAGGTAGTCGTCGACAAAGCCTGCCGAGTTGGTCATGGCAGAGGATGGGGCAGAGGCGTGGTGGTGCTGAACTGACCGCCCTGGTAAACGAGCGGGGCTGATCCATCGCTGAAGCCGCAGCGTTCTACCTCACCCACAAAAATCACATGGTCGCCTTCTTCGTGGCGGCTGCGGTTGTGGCATTCAAACCAGGCCAGAGCGCCATTCAAAATAGGCAAACCCGACTCGCCCAGCGTGTAAGCGGTGCAGGCAAAGCGATCGCCTTTGCCGAAGGCAAAACGGTTGCAGACATCCAGCTGATCGGCGGCCAGCACGTTCACCACGTAATGCGTGCCCGCATGGAAAAGCGGTGCGCTGCTGGCGCCTTGACCCAGGCTCCACAGCACCAACGGGGGCGTGAGCGACACCGAGTTGAATGAACTGGCTGTGATGCCCACAAAGCTGCTGCTGGCCGAATCGCCCTTGCGTGCGCCTGGCGCGAACGTGGTGATGACGGTCACCCCCGTGGCAAAGCGCGAGAGGGCTTGCTTGAAATGCGGCGTTTCAAAGTCTGGACTCAGCGCTTTGATGTGTGATGGGGGGGCTTGATGCATGGGTGGATGATAGTTGAATTGCATGAATTTTCATATAAACTGACCATTCATGTCTGCAGGTGAACCGTTCAGAGCTGTAGGCCAAGGAGACAAGCATGCTGGTGGAACGAATCGAAAACAGGTGGCTCGCGGCCTTTACCCGCACCTTCACGTTGTGTAAGGTGCAGCCCGGTGAGGTGGTGGCCATTTTGGCCGAAACCCAATCACGACGGGTCAACGTGGACTTGGCCCGCCTCGCGCTGGAGGCCATGGGCGCCCGTGTGTTCGAAGTGACGTTGACGACGCCTGCACTGACTGCCCCCGCGCCCGTGCGCTCCACAGGCGCCAGCGACGCGATTGGCCAGCTCGGCCCCGTGGTGGCTGCATTGGCCCGCGCCGACATGGTGGTGGACTGCACCGTCGAAGGCCTGCTGCACGCGCCCGAGTTGCCGACCATCATGAAGGGCGTGGACGGGCACATGCCGCGTCTGCTCATGGTGTCCAACGAGCACCCTGAAATTTTGGAGCGCACCGTGCCCGATCCGGCGCTCGAGGGCGTGGTGCGTGCCGCCATGAAGAAACTGCGTGGCGCACAGCAGATGCACGTCACGTCTGCCGCAGGCACCGACCTGCGCGTGAACCTGAAACATGGCGACAAACAAGCGGTGGTCGGCGGCGTGTGGGGCTTTTGCCCCAAGCCGGGCATGGTGTCGCACTGGCCTGCCGGGCTGGCGCTGGCTTTTCCGGCCGCAGGCAGTGTCAACGGCACGCTGGTCATGGCTCCGGGCGATGTGAACCTCACCTTCAAAAGCTATTTGCGCGACACGATCCGCCTGACCATCGAGAACGACAGCGTGGTCGCCATCGAGGGGCAGGGCGTGGACGTGGACATGATGCGCGGCTACTGGAAAGCCTGGGAAGACGCCGAAGGCCACCGCGCCGCTTATGCCGTCTCGCATGTGGGCTTTGGCCTCAACCCGGCGGCGCGTTGGGACGCCATGGCGTTCTACGACAAGCGCGATTGCAATGGCACCGAGCTGCGTGCCTTTGCGGGCAACTTTTTGTATTCGACCGGGGCCAACGAAGTTGCGGGCCGCCACACCCTGGGCCACTTTGACCTGCCCATGCGCGGCTGCACCATCCGGCTCGACGACACTGTGGTTGTTGATGCGGGCCAAGTCGTGAGCGCGGTGCTGGCATGAGCGCCCTGATGTCTAGCGTAGCCGTGCCCGCCTGTGGGAGCGACGCCCTCGTCGCGAAAAGTACGTCTGATCACCGCGAGGGCGCAGCTCCTACAAAACCAACGCTGGTTTTTCTGCATGGCATCGGCGGGCGGGCCAGTTCGTGGTGTGCCATCCAGCAGGCCTGCGCACAAGCGGGTTACGCCAGTGTGGCCTGGGACATGCCGGGCTACGGCGACAGTCCGATGATCGAGCCTTGCACTTTTGACGACTTGGCAGATGCTCTTGCCACGCTGATGGATGCACAGGGTTTGCAGCAAGCCGTGTTGGTGGGCCACAGTCTGGGCGGCATGGTGGCCTTGCAAATGTGGGCACGTCACCCTGAGCGTGTGGCAGGCTTGGTGCTGGCCGCCAGCAGTCCGGGTTTTGGTCAAAGCGGCGGCGATTTTCAACAAGCCTTCATCGCGCAGCGCTTGGCTCCATTGGAAGCAGGCCAAAGCATGGGCGATGTGGCTGATGCACTGGTGCCAACCATGGTGGCACCGGGCTTTGACGGCCCGGGTCTGGCGCAGGCCAAAGCCTGCATGGGCTCCATCACGCCAGCCGCCTACAAAGCGGCGCTCAGCGCGCTGGTGCAATTTGAGCAGCGCAGCGCCTTGCCCACGATCACCGTGCCCACGCTGTGCATCGCGGCCGAACACGACCGCACCGCTGCGCCCGCGGTGGTGCAGCGCATGGCCGAAAAGATTCCTCATGCGCAATACCTGTGCCTGCCGGGCGTGGGCCATTTGCTGACGTTTGAGCAACCCGACAGCTTTGCCGATGCACTGCTGCCTTTTTTGCGGAGCTTTTGATGACCGATGTGCAAGATAAAACCCAGCCCACCGTCATGCCCATCTGTGGCGACGATTACCCCCTGACCGAAAAACAGCAAAAGCTGATGGCTTTGGCGCGGCAACTCGGCCGCGAAAAGTTCGCCCCCCGCGCCGCGCAGCTCGACCGCGACGCCCAGTTCCCGTTTGCCAACTACGACGACATGCGCGACTCGGGCCTGCTGGCTTTGTGCGTGCCCGAAGCGCATGGCGGCCAGGGTGCCGATTACGCCACCTATGCGATGGTGTCGGCCGAGATTGGTCGCTACTGCGGCGCCACCGCGCTCACCTTCAACATGCACGTCTGCACCATGCTTTGGAGCGGCTTGTTGTCTGAAGACTTGGAGATGACGCCCGAGCAACGCGCCTCACACCGCACGCACCAGGCCACCCACTTTGCACGGGTGGTGAAAGACGGTGCGATTTACGCGCAGCCGTTTTCAGAAGGCGGCGCTGCGGCCTCAGGGGCGCAACCCTTCGGCACCCTCGCCGTCAAGGTCGATGGCGGCTGGAAGATCAACGGTAAAAAAATCTTCGCATCCCTGTCAGACGCCGCCGATTACTTTGGCGTGCTGTGTACCGAGAAAAAAGAGGGCGCTGACCTGTCGCGCCGCGACACCCTGTACCTGGCCATCCCCCGCACCGCGCCGGGCCTGACGATCGAAGGTGACTGGGACCCTTTGGGCATGCGTGCCACCGTGTCGCGCAACCTGATTTTCAAAGACGTGTTCGTGCCCGACGACGCGGCGCTCATGCCGCAGGGCCTGTATTTCCAAGCCGCCAGCCGCTGGCCCCACATGTTCATGACGCTCTCGCCCACCTACATGGGCATCGCGCAAGCGGCGTACGACTTCACCGTGGCCTATCTGCGTGGCGAGATTGCGGGCACGGGCCCTGTCAAGCGCCGCCAGTTCGCCACCAAACAGATCGCCGTGGCCGAGATGTTCATCAAGCTCGAACAAACCCGCAACCTGTTCCTGCGTGCTATTGAAGACGCGAAGGTGGACCCAAGCAAATCCACCCGCCTGCGGGCCTATGCCGCGCAGTACACCATCATGGAAAACGCACAAGACATCGCCCGTTTGGCCATCCGCACCTGTGGCGGTCAGTCCATGCTCAAAAGCCTGCCGCTGGAGCGCCTCTACCGCGATGCACGTTGCGGCTCGCTCATGCTGCCCTGGACGGCCGAGCTGTGCATGGACCGCATTGGCCGCGAAGCCCTGTACGAACCCGGCGAAAAAGACGAGTGATGGGGGCAGAAGAAACCAGCCCCCTCGCGGCGCGCTTTGCGCAGCTCGCGCACGAGCGCGGCGCGCAGCCGGCCATGACCTTCAGGGGCGACGAGCGCCAACCCGATCAGACCTTTGAATACGACTTCGCCAAATTTTGGCGGCGCGTGGCACGCGTCACCGCGCACCTGCAGTCCACTTGGGGCGTGCAGCCGGGTGACCGCGTGGCCTGGCTCGGGTTTAACCATGAGCTGCAGTTGGTCACGTTGGTGGCCTGTGCCCGTTTGGGCGCGGTGTTCTTGCCGCTCAACTTTCGCTTGGCGGTGCCCGAGTTGCAGCAGGTCATGCAAGACGCCCAGCCGCGCCTGCTGGTGCACGACAGCCACCATGCCGTCACGGCGCAGGCACTGCAAGGCGCAGACCTACAGCACACCCACCACGACAGCCTGATTGCCACCGCCTCGCCTCGTGCGCTGCCACTGCCCGCCGTGCATGGCGACTTGCCGCTGCTGTTGGTCTACACCTCCGGCACCACAGGCGTGCCCAAGGGCGCGGTGCACACACAGGCGGCGCTGTTGGCCAATGCCCGCGCCAGTGCCTGGGCGCACGACTTTGTGCCGGGCGACAAGGTGCTGTCCACGTTGCCCATGTTCCATGTGGGCGGCCTGTGCATCCAGACCCTGCCCGCGCTGCTGGCGGGGGTGGAGGTGGTGCTCCATCTGCGCTTTGACCCGACCGCTTGGTTGGATGAAATGCACACGAGTCGCCCCACGCTGTCGCTCTTGGTGCCCGCCACCATGCGCGCCGTGTTTGAACACCCGCGCTGGGCCGACACCTCGCTCGCTTGCCTGCGCGGCATCATGACCGGCTCGTCCACCGTGCCTGTGGCTTACCTCGAAACGCTGCATGCACGCGGTGTGCCTGTGGGGCAGGTCTATGGCACCACCGAAACAGGCCCTGTGTCCATCGTGCTGCGTCTGCCCGAGGCCATGGCCCGCGTGGGCGCGTCGGGCTGGCCACACCCGCAAGCGCAGGTCAAACTCATCAACGCCCAAGGGCAAGAAGTTGGCCCCGGAGAAACGGGCGAAGTCTGCATCCGCGCAGCCAACCTGATGCGCGGCTATTGGCGTGCCGACGGCGAACTCAACGCGGGTCTGCAGGACGGTTGGTTCCACTCCGGTGACCTGGGCCAGCGTGCCGAAGACGGCTGCATCACCATCGTCGGCCGCAGCAAAGACATGATCATCTCGGGCGGCGAAAACATCTACCCCGCCGAAATCGAAAACCAGCTCGTCACCTTGCCCGGCGTGGCCGAGAACGCGGTGGTCGGCGTGGTCGATGCCCGCTGGGGCGAAGTGCCCGTGGCGGTGTTGGTGCGCAGCCCCGACGCCGCAGGGCAGGCCCTGACGGCCGAAGCCGTGCTGCAACACCTGCAAAGCCGCATCGCCCGCTTCAAGTTGCCGCGCCGCGTGGTGTTCATGGACAGCCTGCCCAAGAGTGCCTTGGGCAAGGTACTCAAGCCGCAGCTGCAACAGCTTTTGCAGGGGTGAGCTGAGGGCATCAGGCCGATTGCTGGATCACACACGGGGGCCTTGAATGGCCAGCCAGGGTGTGATCCAGCAAGGGTTTGCCGAGCAGGCCCTCAAAGGTCCCGGCGTTTCATCGCGTTTTCGATGAAACCGGCTTGCCGAATGGCCAGGGCCACGATGGTCAGGGTCGGGTTGCAGGCGCCGCTGGACGTGAATTGGCTGCCGTCCGAGACAAAGAGGTTTTTGATGTCGTGCGCCTGACCGTGGCGGTTGACCACACCGTCTCGGGCTTTTTCACTCATGCGGTTGGTGCCCATGTTGTGGCTGGCCGGGTAAGGCGGCATGTCGATCACACGCTTGGCCCCCACGGCTTCGGACAAAGCACGCCATTGCTGGAGGCCGTGGCTGGCGAGCCGATCATCGTTGGCGGTGTAGGTCTTGGTGACGACGGGGACGGGCAGACCATATTGGTCTTTTTCTGTGGCGTGCAGGGTGATGCGGTTGTCCGCCATGGCCTGGTCTTCGCCGCACACCCAGACGCAGGTCATGTGGTCGTACAAATCGATGGCCGATGTGAAATCGCGCCCCCAGCCGCCCGGTTGCATGAAGGCCGCCATGAAGGGCAGGCCCAGAGACAAACCTTCCAGGTAGTAACCGCCATTGAAGCCGCGTGATGCGTCATGGCGTGCTTCGTCGGCCACCACGGCACCAATCGAGGTGCCACGGTACATGTAGACCGGTTTGTCATAAATCGACGCCGCTGCCGCTGTGGCGTGGTTCATGTAATTGCGCCCCACCTGTCCGGACGAGTTGGCCAAACCGTCGCGGAACATGCTGGAGGCCGAGTTCAGCAAGAGGCGTGGCGACTCAATCGAGTTGCCTGCGACACAAACGATGCGCGCTTTCTGGAAGTGCTGCTTGCCGTTTTTGTCGGCATAAAGCACACCCGTGGCTTTGCCCTGTGCGTCATGTTCAATGCGCAAGGCCATGGACTGCGGGCGCAGCTCGACCTTGCCGGTGCCCAGGGCATCCGGGATGTCTGCATACAGGGTGGACCATTTCGCGCCGATCTTGCAGCCTTGCATGCAAAAGCCGATTTGCTGGCAACCGGGGCGGTGCTGGTAGGCCTGCGAGTTGATGGCCATGGGGCGCACGATGTTTTTGTAGCCGATCTTGCGCGCCCCGGCAGCGATGACTTTGTAGTGGTTGTTTTCGGGCAGCATGGGCAATCCGCTGGCAGCTGTGCCCGTGACGCCCAACTTCTTTTCGGCCAGATCGTAGAAGGGCGCCATTTCAGCGTAATCCACAGGCCAATCCATCACTTGCGTGCCCGCTTGTTCGCCATAGGTGCTGCGGGTTTTGAATTCGTGCGGCTGAAAGCGCAAGGCAAGGCCAGCCCAGTGGACAGATGAACCACCGACGCCCTTGACGATCCAGGCGGGCAGGCCGGGGTAGGTCTTGGTGTGGTGCCAGCCACCGGCCGAGATGCGCTTGTCCAGCCAGGAAATTTTGTTGAACATGCCCCATTCGTCGTTGTCGATATCGTCCTGGGTGTAGTGCTTGCCCGCCTCCAGAATCACGCAGTTGATGCCTTTTTGGGCCAACTCATTGGCCAGGGTTCCGCCGCCCGCGCCGGAGCCGACGATGACCACGACGCTGTCGTCGTTGAGGCTAAATTGTGTGGGTGTTGCCATGTGTTTGTCTCCTGAAAATGGGCTCAAAGCCAGTTGATGTCGTTGAAGCCGCGGTTGACGTAACCGCCCTTTTGCCAAGATGAGCCTTCGTAGCCCAACATGGGCCAGACCTGCTTGTTGTCGTAAAGACCGGTGACCATGTCGCCGCGAATTTTTTGAAAGAAAGGCGACTGCTCCATGCCTTTGAGCACGCTGACGCGATCGGCTTCTTTGGGGATCGCTGCGTAGCTGCTGCCAAAGCGGCGCTTGGCTTGCGCGTCCAGTTCTGCCACACCCTCGGTGATCATTTTTTTCAATGCCGCGTCTTTGGCCGAGGCTTTCTCATGGGCCATCAGCGCCTGCAGGTAATAGCGATCGGCCAGCTTGTCGTGCGGATAAATGTCGCGTGCCATGCGCAGCAGCGTGGCGCCGGTTTGGCTGCCCAGTACCTTGAACGACGCTGCGTGCAAGGCCGTGGGGGCCATGCTCAGCGCCGTGACCGGCACGACGCTCATGCCGGCGGCACCGGCGAGAAAGCTTCGGCGCTGCACTTGGGGCAGTTTGTCGAGGACACGCATGGAAGGTTTTTGAGTGCTCATAAAGTCTCCTGAGGTAAAAATGAATGGAGCGCTTCTTGCACGGCCAAAGCCAGTGCAGGAAACACATCGTGGGCCGTGACAGCGTGGCCCCCATACGCACTGACCGAAGTCGTTGCGCATTCAAGGTCCATGGCGTCTGTCAGGGGTTTGCCCATGGCGTGGCACAGCAGTGCCCAGTCGGGCGGGCTCACCAAAACACCGGCGGTCAGCAACACGCCCGTGCGTCGGCGGACCTGGGCGAGACCGACGAGCTTTCGCCCATCGGCCACGACTTCCCAGGGGGACAAGCCTGCAAAACAGGCCCAATGAGGGGGACTGTTCGCGGGCTTGTCCTCTGGCTTGGACGCGTGCTTGGCCAGGGCTTGCGCGGGCACCCCCCAACTGTTTTGCAAGGCAGTGGCCATGCTCTCGCCCAACCAGCGGTAGCTGCTCAAAATCCCTGCGCTGACAGCCGGGTGGTCAGGCGGCAGCATGACCGACAGGCTCAGCATCCAGGGGCCCGTCAGCACCGCGCCGCCACCGGCATGGCGCACCAGCGCGGGTATGGGGCTGTCGGGCAGTTGTGCCAAGCTGGCGCGTTGCCCACAGCCCAGCACCAAAGCAGGTTCCGTGTAGCGCCAAAAGCGCGTGATCGGCTGCGTCACCAGCGTGCTCAGTTGCTGCTCGTTCCAGCGCTGTTCCTCTGCCGCAGACACCGTCAGGCAATCGACTGGCCAGTCGCGCTTCATGGCAGGACTCCTGCTTCAAGTCGCTTGCGCAAGTCGGCCAAGAACAAGGCGGCAGGGTGACCATCCACAGCGCGGTGATCGAACACCAATGTCATGGACATCATGGGCGCCATCACGATCTGGCCGTCACGCACCACGGGTGTGTCCAGCGTGCGGCCGATGCCCAAAATGCCCACTTGGGGTGGATTGAGAATCGGCGTGAACCAGTCAATGCCCGTGGCGCCCAGATTCGTCACCGTGAAGCTGCCGCCCTGATAGGCCTTGGGTGGCAAGCTTTGCTGGCGTGCCGCTGCGGCCAATTCCCGAACCTGCTGCGCCATGTCGGCCAGTGACCTGGCCGCCGCGTTGCGGATCACAGGCACAGCCAAGCCTTCTGCCAGTGCGACGGCCATGCCCAGATTCACCACGCTCTGCGGGGCGATGCCCTCGGGGGTCAGCCACGCGTTGAGTGCGGGGTGATCCCGCAAAGCGCCTGCGACCGCGCTGAGCACCTGGGGCGTGACGCCGACTTGTTGGCCCAGGCAGGCCGACATGTCGACTTCCACGGTCATGGCCACGCGAGGGGCTTGCCAGCCCAAGGTCATGTTGCGCGCAATCGCACCTCGCATGCCTTTGAGGGGAATGACGCTCATGACAGCTCAATCAGTGTGGTGCCGCGTGCGAAAGTCTCCTCGACCTGCACGCAAATGCGTTGCACGGTGCCGGCCACGGGGGCCGTGATTTCATGGCTGGACTTGACCAGAACCACGCTGCCCAGCACTTGACCTGCCGACACCGTGTCTTGTTCTTTGACCCGCCATTCTTCCACCAGGGCTTCGGTGCCCTCATCCACATCGGCCCACAATTCGGCGGGCAAGGTCACGGCGTTCATGCGGCCACCTTCACTTTCGGTGCCACCATCAAGGCTTGTGCCTGCTGCACGATGTTGGCCACTTGCGGGATGACGAATTGTTCCAGCGGGCGGCTGTAGGGAATCGGCACATCGGGCACGGCCAAGCGCCGCACAGGTGTTTTGAGGGTGAGGATGTCCAGGTTTTCGGCCACCAGTGCGGCGATCTCGCCCGACAGACCAAAGCTCAAATAGTCTTCATCGGCCACCAGCAGACGCCCCGTCTTGCTGACCGAGGCCAAGATGGTTTCGCGGTCCAGGGGCACCACGGTGCGCAAATCCACAATCTCGGCGTCGATGCCCTGTGCGGCCAGGGTTTCGGCGGCCAGAACCGCTTTTTGCACCATCTGGCTGAGCGTGACGATCGTCACATCGCGGCCTTCGCGCACGACCTTGGCCTTGCCGAATGGGATGGTGTAAGCCTCTTGCGGCACCTCGTTGGTGCTGCCCTCCAAGTAGGACATCCAGGGCAGTCCCATGATGCCTTTGTGGAACATGAAGACCACGGGGTTGTTGTCCCGAATGGCCTGGGTCATCAAACCCTTGGCGTCATAGGCGTTGGAGGGCACCACCACCTTGAGGCCCGGCATGTGAGCAAATGTGGCGTACAAGCATTGCGAGTGCTGCGCCGCATCGTTGTAGCCGCCGCCAATCGCCGTCATCAGCACCATGGGCAGCTGGATGTTGCCACCGGCCATGTAGGTGTTCTTGGCCATGTGGTTGTAGATCATGTCCATGCACACGCCAAAAAAGTCGACAAACATCAATTCGGCAATCGGACGCATGCCTTCTGCCGCTGCGCCGATGGCCGCGCCAATGAAGCCGGTTTCAGAGATGGGCGTGTCCATGATGCGGTCTTTGCCAAACTTGTCGAGCAGGCCGCCGGTGGCGCCGAAGATGCCGCCGTACTTGCCGACGTCTTCGCCGAGCACAAAGACTTCTGCGTCGCGTTCCATCTCTTGGCCAATGGCTTCGGAGATGGCTTGGGCCATGGTGAGTTTTCGGGTGGGTTGGGTCATGAAGGACTCCTGAAATGTGAGGGGGTGTGGGGTTTTCCGAGGCTGAAAAGTTCAGGCAAAGACATGCAGCAAGGCGTCTTCGGCTTCGGGGTAGGGGCTGTTGCGCGCGAAGTCGTAAGCCTCTTGAACGCGCTGGTGCACGGCCTGGCGCAATGCCACGTCTTGGCCATCGTCCAGGGCGCCGAGGGCACGCAGTTGCTGCGCCAGGTGCGGGATCGGATCGTTTTTGCGCAATTCCTCTGTTTCGCCTTTGGGGCGGTAGGTTTCCGGGTCACCTTGAAAGTGACCCAGGTAGCGGTCGGTCTTGACCTCGATCAGGGTTGGTCCAAGGCCTGCGCGTGCACGCGCCACGGCTTGCCCTGCGGCCTTGAACACTTCAACGGCGTCGTTGTCTTTCACCAAAATGCCGGGCATGCCGTATGCCGCTGCACGGTCGGAATTCCAGGCCACAGAGGTCGATTCGGATTTTTCGACCGAGATGGCATACGCGTTGTCTTCGCACACAAAAATCACCGGCAAGCGCCACAGGGCAGCCAGGTTCATGGATTCATGGAAGGCGCCCTGGTTTGTGGCGCCTTCTCCAAAAAAGGCGACGGCCACCGCATCGGTGCCGCGCTTTTTGGCGGCCAGCGCTGCGCCGCAAGCCGGGGGCATGCTGGCACCCACGATGCCGCTGCAGCTGAACTTGTGCTCCGGGTCAAACAAATGCATGTGACCGCCCTTGCCACGGCCCAGGCCCGTGGCCTTGCCAAACATCTCGGCCGTCATGGGTTTGAGGGGCACGCCCTTGGCAATGGCAAAGTGGTGCGGGCGGTGTGCGCCCACCACGGTGTCGTCTTGGCGCAGATGCGCGCACACCCCGACGGCCACCGGCTCCTGGCCTGCGGCCAGGTGCATTTCTCCGGGCACGGGGCCTGAGCCGATGTCAAAGGCCAGGCCTTTTTGAATGGCGGGCGGCAGTTTGCCTTCCATATACACCTTGACCATGGTCTCTTCGTACTCACGAATTTCGACCATCGTTTCGTACATCCACCGCAATTGCTCGGTACTTGCTTGCATGCATATCTCCTCAAGTTCTGGTGCCGTGCACCGTCGAATGACGGGCATCGGACGATGAACTTTTGCAATCGCCGTGCCAGCGGGCAAAAGCCAGTTTCAGCAAGGGATTGCCCTGACTGCATGGCCGCTGGCCTGTTGCAAAAGGCAGACAGCTGATGCAATGGCCGCCGTTTGAGGTGCGACAGGTGTTGCATTCACATGCAACAAATGACACCTTGGAGTCGGGTAAGCGCCAATGAATACAGAGGCATAAATGACTACGATGGACTCGTCTTGTCAACGACTACACGCAGGCATACGGCGTTTGGGGAAATACATCCTGCAGCGCTGGTATGGGCGTGTTCACCCCTTTCACCATGTCCTTTTCTGCTTCCGTCATCGACCAGCGCATTCGTCAGGCCCTGCAGGGCGATTCGGCCCTGGCCAATTCCTGGAAACGGTCTCTGGAGCGCTACCAGATAGACCCCGGTCTGAGCACGCCACCCAGGGTGTATTCGAGGGGGCAGCTCAAGGACTACCAAACGCCGCTGGAAGACTTGATGCACACCGCGCGCGAGGGCATGAATCAACTCTCGCGCCAAGTGCGGGATGCCGGTTATGTGGTGTTGCTGACCGATCCACAAGGCGTGACGGTGGACTTTGTGAACAACGAGGCCCACGACAAAGAGCTGCGACATGCGGGTCTTTACGTGGGGGCTTGCTGGTCAGAGGAGGTGGAAGGCACTTGCGCGGTGGGCGTGTGTTCGATTGAACGCGCACCCATCACCGTGCACCACGATGAGCACTTTCGCTCGCCCAACACCACCTTGACCTGCAGCTCTGCCCCGGTGTTCGGACCTGCGGGTGATTTGCTGGCCGTTCTGGATGCATCGGCCCTGTATTCACCGCATGACAAGCGCAGCCAACACCTGGTGCTGCAAATGGTGTCGCAAACGGCCCGAATGGTCGAGGACGCTTATTTTTTGCGCCAGCATCGCCACCACTGCGTCTTGCACCTGAGCGAAAGCCGGGCCTTGCTGGATGTGCAGGTCAGCCTCTTGATGGCATTGGACGAGAGCGGGCGGGTCATGGCCGCCAACAGCCGGGCGCGTCAGTGCTTGGGGGCGCATCCGGACCATCCACTGGCGCATGCGCTGACGTGCATGGGGGCAGACATCAGCCATGTGGTGGGCCTGGACATGCCCGCACTGGTCACGCAGGCGCACCGGGCCAAAGGTGACGCCTTCGAAGTGCGCCATGTGGCCAGTGCACGTCGCTACTTTGCCAAACTCACGCATCCCACGCATCCCACGCATCCCACGCAGCCGCGTGTGAACAGGGTGTTGTCAAACCATGCTCAGGCCGCTACGGTGGGCACGGACCTGCAAGCTTTGCATGTGCTGGCCGGTACGGACCCCTTGATGATGTCCAACGTGCTCAAGGCCAGTCGGGTGATGAACAAGGGCATTTCCGTCTTGCTGCATGGGGAGACCGGCACCGGCAAGGAGATGTTTGCGCAAGCCATGCACCAGTGCAGCGCCCGCAAAGCCCAGTCCTTTATCGCCCTCAATTGCGCAGCCATTCCCGAAAGCCTGATTGAGAGTGAGTTGTTTGGCTATGCGGATGGTGCCTTTACCGGGGCACGCGCCAAAGGGGTCAAGGGCAAGATCCAGCAAGCCGATGGCGGCACCTTGTTTCTGGATGAAATTGGCGACATGCCACTGGCTTTGCAGACCCGCTTGTTGCGCGTTCTGGCGGAAGGTGAAGTCATGCCCTTGGGCGCAGAAGTGTCGGCCAAAGTGGATGTGCAGGTCATTTGCGCTTCGCACCGCAAGCTGCTGTCCATGGTGGAAGAGGGGCACTTCCGGCAGGACTTGTATTTTCGTTTGAGTGGCATCGTGATCGAGTTGCCGGCCTTGCGCGAACGCCAGGATTTGGGCGCACTGATTGAACAGGTCTTGCACGCGCAAGCGCGCGCACAGTCCAGGGTGTTCATTCCCACCATCACGCCAGAGGCCTGCGATTTGTTGAAGCACTATGCATGGCCTGGCAATATCCGCGAGTTGAAAAACGTGTTGCGAACGGCGGTGGCCTTGTGTGAGCGCAATCTGATCGAGCCCAGGCATTTGCCACGCGAGTTGCAGTGCGGTGCGGGCATGCCTTTGTTGCCGCCCCGTCTGGCCTCGGGGGAGCCGCTGGCGTCTTGCACGGCCCTGTCCAGCCAGCCAGCGTCGTCCATGCCAGAGTCAGCCCTGCCCGAAAAGAGCGCCCAGCTCCTGGCGCATTTGCGCCAAGAGCGCTGGAATGTCTCGGAAGTGGCCCGCCAACGGGGCGTCAGCCGCTCCACCATTTACCGGCGCATGGTGCGAGAAGGCATCAGTGCGCCGATCTGAGGAGGATCAAGCCGCGTCTTGCGCAAGCCGGACATGTTTGTCTGGCGGGCAACCTCTGACAAACCCTAGATCGGGGGGTGTTTCGGCGCTTGGGTGACAGGGCCTGGGCCTGAAGATGTCATCATTCAGGGATAACGTTTTTAAAGGAGACCTGCATGATTTCAAAATTGAACCGCCGACACATCATGGGTGGTGTTGCGGCCGCTGCCTTGCTGGCAACTTCGTCCATGTCTTGGGCCCAAACCGCCTGGCCCAACAAGCCCGTCAAGATCGTGGTGCCCTTTGCACCTGGCGGCACCACCGACATCTTGGCCCGCGCCATCGCCCCCGAATTGAGCAAAGCCTTTGGCCAGCAGTTCGTCATCGAGAACAAAGGGGGAGCGGGGGGCAACCTGGGGGCAGAAATCGTGTCCAAGTCGGCAGGTGACGGCTACACCCTGCTCATGGGCACCGTGGGCACACACGGCATCAACCGCGCCCTGTACGCCAAGCTGCCCTATGACCCCTTCAAAGACTTCGCGCCCATCACGCTCGTCGCGGGTGTGCCCAACGTGATGGTGATCAACGCCGAAAAAGCGGTGGCCAACAAAATCAACAACGTCAACGACTTCATCAAATACGCCAAAGCCAACCCTGGCAAGCTGAACATGGCGTCGAGTGGCAACGGCACCTCCATCCATTTGGCGGGCGAGTTGTTCAAGAGCCAAACCGGCATTTTCATGGCCCACATTCCTTACCGGGGTTCTGGCCCTGCACTGCTGGATTTGTCGGGCGGCAACATGGACGTCATGTTTGACAACTTGCCATCGTCCATTCCCTTGATCAAAGGCGGCAAGCTCAAAGCCCTGGCGGTGACCAGTTCCCAGCGCTCGGCAGCCATGCCGGAGCTGCCCACCGTGGAAGAAGCTGCCGGGCTCAAAGGCTTTGAAGCCAGCAGTTGGTTTGGCTTGCTGGCCCCCGCGGGCACCCCTGCTGACGTGGTCAACCGCATCCAGCAAGAAGTTGCCAAGGCTTTGGCCACACCCGCTTTGAAAGAACGCTTGGCCACTTTGGGGGCCATCCCCAGTGGCAACACGCCTGCGCAATTTGCGGCATTGATTGACGCTGAGCACAAAAAGTGGGCCGAAGTCGTCAAGGCCTCGGGTGCCAAGGTCGACTGATGGCTTGGTTTGAAGGCTTCGAGCGGCAAACGCTCACGGTGATGGGCTTGCCGGTCTGTTATCGGCAATCGGCCGATTGGGCCGCGCAAGCGCACCTGCCCGTGCTGGTGTTGCTGCACGGCTTTCCGCAAACCCATGTCATGTGGCACCGCGTCGCGCAAAACCTGCGCGGCCGTTACCGCCTGGTCATGCCCGATCTGCGGGGCTACGGCGATTCGTCGCACGCCGTGGGCGACGCCGAGCACGCGCACTACAGCAAACGCGCCATGGCGCAAGAAGTGGTGGGCTTGCTCGACGCCTTGGGTGTGGGCGACTTTTTCTTGTGTGGTCACGACCGGGGCGGGCGCGTGGCGCACCGTTTGGCGCTGGACCATGCCCAGCGGGTCAAGAAGTTGTGCGTCATTGACATTGCGCCAACGCTGGACATGTACAGCGGCAATTGGGGCAAAGCGCCCGAGGTCACCGGACCCGTGGCCGACCCTTACTTTGCCTTTGCACAGGCCTACTACCACTGGTTCCACCTGACGCAGCCCGCGCCCTTGCCCGAATTCATGATCGGCGGCAACGCCAAAGCCTATTTGCACGCCAAGCTGGGCGGCTGGGGCAGCCAGGGCTTGGCCTACATCGAGCCCGAGGCCTTGGCCGAATACGAACGCGCCTTTTGCAATCCAATGCTGAACGAGCAAGGCTGGTCCGCCGCCATCCACAGCGCGGCCGAAGACTACCGCGCCAGCGCAGGCATCGACCTGGAGCACGACCGTGTGGGCCGCGAGCGGGGAGACAAAATTGCTTGCGACACCTTGGTGTTGTGGGGCAGTCGGGGCGTGGTCAACCGCATGTTCAGGCCTGTCGAGCTGTGGCAAGCCCAATGCGCAGGCCAAGTGGCCGGTCAGGTCATGCCTTCGGGCCACTTCATCCCCGAAGAATTGCCCGAAGCCACCAGCGATGCGCTGGCAAATTGGATGGTTTGATTTTGTAGGCGCGACGCCCTCGTCGCGAAAACCCTCGCAGACCACAGTCCATCGCCCCGAGGGCGGGGCTCCTACAAAATGCGGGGCTTCCACAAAACGGGGGCTTTGCCCCTGTAGGAGCGACGCCCTCGTCGCGAAAATTCTCGCAGACCACAGTCCATCGCCCCGAGGGCGGGGCTCCTACAAAATGTGGGGCTTCCCCAAAATGGGGGCTTTGCCCCTGTAGGAGCGACGCCCCCGTCGCGAAAACCCTCGCAGACCACAGTCCATCGCCCCGAGGGCGGGGCTCCCACAAAATGCAGGGGTTAACCAAAATGGCGGGGTTCCCACAAAATGTGGGGCTTCCCCAAAACGGCGGGGTTTCCAACCCATGCGGGTATGCCCTCCTTATTGATCAGGCCCCGCAGCACTTCTTGTATTTTTTCCCGCTGCCGCACGAACACGGGTCGTTGCGACCCGGCGTGGCTTCTTTGATCACTTGGGTCACGCGCGGGCCGATGTTGCGCCAGATCTCGCGCAGGTCGTACACCGCCCACAGCGCTTCGCCATAGGCGTTCAGGCGTTCTTCGCTCACGCTGGGCGGGCCGTCTTCTGACAAGGCTGACAGGGTCGGCACTGCGTCGTCATCTTCGGTCAGGGCCACAACGGCTTCGAGTGACAGGTCGTGCCACTTGGCAGCGTCTTTGTCTTTTGGGGCCGTCCATTCATCGGACCAGTTTTCTACCGCGAACATGAAGCCCAGCGCCCACACCTGCGCAAAAGACGGGATTTCGCTGTCGTCGATCTCTTCACGTTCTTCGGGCGGCAGCGAGGCGATGGCGCCACGCACATCCATCACCTCGGGCGCATAGGCCTTGTCGTCGTCCAGAGCCTCCACGGGTGTGTCCAGCGCGAGCTTGATTTCGTCAAAACGGCGCTGCCACAAGGCCATGAACTGCTGGCGCTGGGCGTCATCGGCAAAACTGCCGCCTTCGGCCTCGTCCGGGTCAATGCCCAGCAGCATCGGCAGCCACTCGCTGTCGGGAATGGCGCGGCGGCAGCACACCAGCGCGGCCATGAAGCCCTCACAAAACTCCCACTGAGGCGTCTCTTCAAAGCGCTCGCGCAGGTCGTCAAGGATGTTGTCCAAGGTGTCAAAGTCTTCGGCTTCCAAGCCAGCGGTGGTGTTCATGGGGTGTTCCTGTTTTGCAGGCTTGCATTGTAGGAGGGCGGCGAAGCCGCCCGACGCAAGCCGCAGGGGCTGAGGTTTTTCTGGCCAGCACCTTGTCGGGCTGTGCGTCACCCCGACACGGCTTGTCGCCCTCGTTCGGACAATGGTGAACCCATCATCAGGAGGAAAAAATGGCCGCCAACACGCGTATCAGCTCGCTCGTTTCAACCCTCATCGCCGACCAGGACTGCACCGACCCTGACATTGTTCGGCTGTGGGTCTTGCGCATCTTGGTGTTGCTCAAAGGCGATCGCTTTTTCGTCACACGCTTCGGGTTTGAGGACGCCGACCTGGCCCGCTGGCTCGGGCTGGTGGTTCCCTCGACAGACGAAGACGACGAAGAAGAAGTCGAACAACCCAAGCCCGCCAAAACCCGGCTCACGCTGTCTCGCCTGCTGGCGCAAGTCGAACGCCGCGCCCACCAGATGCAAGTGTCCGCCACCTTGGCGGGCAACGTGGCACGCATCGCCGCTCTCGTGGGGCTGTCCGATGTCGAGAGCCGTGTGCTGGAGTTCGCCATGCTGATCAAAGGCGACATCCACTTGAGCCAGGCCACGGGCTATGTCAAAAATCTGGACAGCCAACGGCTGTACCAAGCCATGGCCACCCTCCTTGGCCTGGACCTCGGGGCCATTCGCCAGGCTCTGCGCAGCGATGGTTTGCTGTCCAAAACGGGCTTGGTTGTGGTGGATGTGCACGCCAACCATGCGCTGGACAGCAAACTCGACCTGCTGTCCAACAAACTGCCCCACCGCTTGATCGAAAACGATTTGCAGCCCACCGATTGGCTCAAGGACATGATCGTACCCAGCGATCCCGGCCACCTGGACTTTGACGACTACGCGCACTGCGCCAAGGCCCTGCAGGTGCTGCGCCCCTACTTGCGCCAAGCGCTCACCCAAAGCCAGCCCGGCGTCAATGTGCTGCTGTACGGCCCGCCCGGCACCGGCAAAACCCAGCTGGCCAAACTGCTGGCCAAAGACCTGTGCTGCGAGCTCTTTGAAGTCACCACTCAAGACGAAGACGAAGAACCCATCTCGGGGCGCAAGCGCATCAAAGCGCTCAGCGCCACGCACAGCCTGTTTGCGCAGCGCCAGGCGCTGGTCATGTTTGACGAAATCGAAGACGCCTTCAACCACCCCGAAGAGAGCGACATCTTCGGCCACCGCCGCCGCAGCCCCGGCCAAACCAAAGGCTGGATCAACCGCCTGCTTGAAAACAACCACCTGCCCACCGTGTGGATTGGCAACTCGCTCATGGGCATGGACGCGGCCTTTATTCGCCGCTTTGACGTGGTACTGGAGATGCCCGTGCCCCCGCAGGCCCAGCGCGAACGCATCATCCGCAACGCCAGCCAAGGCCTGCTGAGCGACGCGGCCATCCAACGCATTGCGCAATCCGAAGCCCTGGCCCCGGCCGTGATCACGCGCACCAGCCGCGTGATCCAAAGCATTGCCACGCAACTGCCCGAAGGCCAAACCGAGCAAGCGGTGGAGTTGCTCATCAACCAAACCCTGCAAGCGCAAGACCACCCCCAACTGGCCCGCCACACCCCCAATGCCCTGCCTGAGGTGTACGACCCCGCCTTCGTCAACACCGACACCGACCTCTTGGCCATGGCCGAACAACTGCGCCAACACCCCTCCGGCCGCATTTGCCTGTACGGCCCGCCCGGCACCGGTAAAACCGCCTACGGCCGCTGGCTGGCCCAGCAACTGGGCCTGACCCTGCACGTCAAACGCGCGTCTGACCTCATCAGCAAGTGGGTGGGCGAGACCGAAAAAAACATTGCCAAAGCCTTTGCACAGGCCGAAGAAGCCAAGGCCCTGCTGCTCATTGACGAAGTCGACACCTTCTTGCAAAACCGCGAAGACGCCCAACGCAGCTGGGAAGTCAGCCAAGTCAACGAAATGCTCACACAAATGGAAAGCTTTGGCGGCGTGTTCATCGCGTCCACCAACCTCATGGCCGGACTGGACAGTGCCGCCTTGCGCCGCTTTGACCTCAAGCTCAAGTTTGGCTACCTCAAACCCGCACAAGCCCTGCAACTGCTGCAGCGCCACTGCCAGCACATGGGCCTGGGCGAACCCACGCCCCAAGACCGCCAAGCCCTGGCTGTCCTGGGCCTGCTCACCCCGGGCGACTACGCCGCCATCGTGCGCCAAAGCCGCCTGCGCCCCATCCAAAGCGCCAGCCAAATGGTGCAAGCCCTGACCGAAGAATGCGCCCTCAAACCCGGCGCACAAAGTCGGGCCATCGGCTTCGTCGTCTGATCTGCGGCCATTCCCCACGGGACCCCGCCACGAAGGAGCCCACCCCGTGGGGGGGCAGGGGGGGCGCACGCCCCTATTCATACGTCATAAAAAAGTACAAATTGAATCAAATGATGAATGCTGATCACAAAAAAATACACATTTACAAGTGATACTTTGTCACTGCTTTTTTGACTGCTCGCCCACCATGCCCAAGACCAAACCCAACACCCTGGAAACCACCTTCCTGGTGCTGGCATTGCTGCGCCGCATACCGCGAGGCCGAAAAGTCACGGCCAAAGAGCTGCGCGAAGCCCTGGCCGCCGAAGGCTTTGAGCGCGACGAACGTAGCATCCAGCGCCTGCTCAAAAGCCTGAGTGTGGAATTTGGCATCGACCGCGACGAGCGCAGCATCCCCTACGGCTACGAGTGGAAAGGCCCATCGGCCGGCTTCATGCTGCCCGCCCTGAGCAAACAAGAATCGCTCATGCTCATGCTGGCCGAGCAACAACTGCGCCCCCTGCTGCCGCCCAGCGTCATGCAATCGATGAACGGCTTTTTTGAACAAGCCCGCGCCAACCTCGCCCCGCACCAAAACGCCACCCTCGAAAAACAGTGGCTCCAAAAAGTGCGCGTCGTCAGCGAAACCCAGCCCCTGCTGCCGCCCCAAATCGCCGAAGGCGTGCTCGAACAAACCAGCCAAGCCCTCTACAACAACCAATGGCTGGAGCTGGACTACACCAACGCCAAAGAAGAGCGCAAACAACACCGCGTCATGCCCCTGGGCCTGGCCCAACAAGGCCCGCGCATCTATTTGGTGTGCCGCTTTGACGGCTACAACAACGAACGCAGCATGGCCCTGCACCGCGTTCACAGCGCCAAGGCCAGCACGCTCACCTTCGAGCGCCCCGACTTTGATCTGGCCCGCTACGACGCCGACGGCCGCTTTGCCATCGCCAACGGTGAGCGCATCCGCCTGAGCTTCGTCATCGACAAAGCCCCCGGCAAACACCTGCTCGAATCGCGCCTGTCCGAAGACCAAACCCACACCGAAACCGACGCCTGCTACCGCATCACTGCCACCGTGGTGCAGACCCTGCTGCTCGACCGGTGGTTGCTCAGCTTTGGTGGGCAGATTCGGGATGTGCAAAAAACTCCGGTGGGCGCATGACCCAGCACCTCGGAAAATCCCTGCGCCACAACGCCAGCCAATGCCTGCGCCGCTTGCGGCGGGAGATGCACAACCGGGCGCGAGACCTGCAAACAGAGTTCCCGGGGCGGAACAGGTTTTCAGCCCCAAACCTGTGGTTCATGCGCCAGTTTTACAACGAACACTGCGACAAGCCAAAACTCCAATCGCTGATAGGAGAAATCAGTTGGGCAAAAAACCTGCTCATCATGGCCCGCTGCAAAGACGACGTGGAGCGCAAGTTTTACCTGCGCGCCACCGCCCGTTTTGGTTGGACCAGCAAAGTATTGCAGCACCAATTCAGGGAATTCTCCAAATCGGCTCTTTCTGAGCATATTGATAATGAAAAAAGGAGTCAGTAAAAATGTCACAAGATTTTCATTCTGGTCAAAAAATATGTGGCTCTTGCATGTTTTGGGGTGGGCAAAGAGAGTCCATACAAAACAATAAAAAAGCGAAATGTGAAATGAAATCAACCCAATGTCTTGGTAAACATAAACCCCAAACTAAAATGCCAAATTCATCGGTAGGTTGTGGTGATTGGGTTTTGTGGGGCTTGCTAAAAAAGTAATGCCATACAAAAGTAAATATTATTTGCGTGCGGTTTTTGAATTTTAATTTAACTAATGACCCGGAGTGTATTTAATGTCTTATTTTGATGAGGTCTGCGATTCTTTGGCGGAGATTGCAAAAAAGAAAAAGGAATATTTTTTATTTTTTCGTGAAACAGGAAATTTTGGATGGGAAAAGTGGTTGCAAATTGAACTTGCTAATAATTTGCGTAATCGTGGTCATGACACGGAGGTCGAAAAACCGTACCCTTATGATAAAACCACAAATTTGCCTAAGTCCCGCGCCAATTTTTTAAATTGTTTTATAGATGTCGCATTCAAAAAGAAAAATTTTTCAAATAATTGGGTGTCTGCGATTGAGCTTAAAGTCACAAGGCGAGTTGGGGGGCTAAAGCCTGTTTTAGGAGATTTGGAAAAAATAAGTTCCATAAAGAGGCGTGCATGGAATATTCGATCGGTGATCGCAGTTCTAGTGTTGAGTAAGATTGAACGTGAGACAAAATTCGTCAAAATCCTTGATGAAATTAATGCGCACGAGCACGGTGTACATCGGGTTCATAATTTTTCAATTGGGGAAGATGGTTTTGATGTGGTGGTTATTGGATGGGAGGTGAGTTTGATAAATAATATGAGCCGTGATTCTTATAAAAAATGGTTGTCTGCTGTGCGCAGGTGTTATGGTCAGCATAATGTCTCAATTGTAAAAAGTTAGTTATAAATAAAGCACAAAACCATCGACCTCGACATACCCATTCGTGCTTCTTACGAAACTGGTGAACATTCAATAGGCAGACTCATGCACACACATCTCCCAATCGAAGATGAAGTCCCGCGAAGTGGCGGGTTTGTTCATCGCCAGCTATGCGCGGCCGTCGGATTTGCAAACTGGGCCCAATGTGGACGAGCCAAAGTCGAGTGTCGATAAGACTGTCGAAAAAACTTTCGATAAGTCGATTTGGTCCGAGCGTGAAAGGGTGTGACCTGACCTCCCAACTCCGCAAACTCATGCTTGAGCCAAGCCGCAGACCCACCTAAAGCCAGTGCTCATCCCCCTCCCAAGCCTGCATCTGATGCCAACGCCAACATCACACAACCAAATGCCCCACATGACCCACCACCCGCGCCCGAACAATCATGGGCAGCCCGTCGCCATCCACTCACCCAGCCAAGCCACACCATTGCCAACCTGGCAGGACCCCGACGCCATGGCCTGCGTGGTGCCCGACGGCCCCATGCCCGACAAGCTCCATGGTGTGCCTGTCGAGCGTTGGCATGCGGCATCTGCCACAACGCAAGAATGGGAAGAGCTGGCCAAACGGCACTGGATTGATGAGCCGGCCTTTGTTGTGCCCGCCGGGTTGTACAGAACTGCGGCCGGTGCCGTGGTGCGGGAGCCCGATGGGCGCATCTGGCTGGTGGCACCCACCAACCAATTTGCGGGCTACCAAGCCACCTTTCCCAAGGGCACGCTGGATGGCAAGTCCATGCAAGCCACGGCATTGGTCGAGGTGTTTGAGGAAACGGGTTTGCAAATCCGGCTCAAACGCCATTTGGTGGACGTGCCCCGTTCTGTCAGCTACACGCGCTATTACCTGGCCGAGCGGTTGGGCGGCTACCCGGGGGATATGTGCTGGGAAACGCAGGCCGTCATGTTGGTGCCTGTCAACCAACTCATGAACCACCTGAACAGCCACCATGACTGGGCGATTGTTGATGCGATCAGGGCTTTGTGAGGCGACCTTGCTTGACCAGCTTGGCCGTTGATCGCAGAAGCGCAAGCATTGGGGTGGGCGTGGCGGGGGGGGGGCTGGTGCAAGCCCTGCGCACCGGAATCCGACGCCGACACATCCTGTCGTATCCCTCTCGACACTCCATCCATCCCCAACATATTCACCCCGCTGGGCAGGGCCTGCTGCCTTTGTGGGGTGCCGAGGTGGAGGTCCGGCTGGATCACATGCTGGACGAGTCCAAAGCTTTGCATGACGAGATGAGCAACAAGCTGTTGGCCAGCCAAGAGGCGATGGGCGGGCGCGTGGGGCCCGAGGGTCTGAACATGCAAGTGATGGACGATGACCCGGCTGTGCACAACTGGCTGGATGAAAAGAACCCCTGGATGGATCGGCAAGGCTGGCTGACACACGATCTGCTGGCGCACAACCGTGGCCACCATCCGCGCTTTGGGGTGGCGGCTTTGTTGCAGACAAACACCGTGTGGGTGGAGGTGCATACCGTGCGTTCGTATGTGTTTGATTTGCGGGCGGGTGCGCTCATATCGCCTGAGACCAAGTGAAGCCAACCACCGGACCAGATGCGTCGCAAGTCGCGAAGACGCGCAGCGTGATCCTGGCTTGGCTGGGTTTGCCAGCCGATACCCGCATGGTGCATGAGTTTGATGAAGGGACCGGTTCACGCGCCACGCAATGCGCTGTGGTCGGCCTTTCCATTTTTTGGCGACGACAGGCATTCGCACCGAGTGGTATGTGCTGCTGCTGGCCTTGCAAGCCGCTGATGTGGTGGCCTCGCTGGTGGTGTCTTTGCAGGCGAATCAGTTTTTGCAGCCGGGTACGACACCTTTTGTCGCAGCCGTTCAGACAATGCACTCAGGCCATCCATTGGGGGTGGCCAGCTTTTTCTGGGGGTTCATGATGAGTCACGATTTGACGATGCGGCCGGACGGCTTTGTGGAAATGGCTTGGACGGGGCAGACGCCTTGGCATCGTTTGGGGCAGCAGCTGCCAGCGGGTGCGCCGATGGATGTGTGGTGCCAGCAGGCGGGTCTGGATTGGTCGATTCGCAGTGCCAATGTCGAGTTTCAGGTAGACGGGTTGCCGGGCCAGTTTGTGGACAACAGCGTTTATGAGCGGCGCAAATTCAGCAACAGTTTGCCCAATCGGCAGGTGCTGTACCGCAGCGATACGCATCAGGGCTTGGCGGTGGTGTCTGACCGTTACAAGGTGGTGCAGCCGCAGCAGGTGATGAATTTTTTTGAGTGGTACGTGCGGGAAAACGCTTTCACCATGTCGGCCGCAGGCACCATGCGAGGCGGGGCCATTTTGTGGGCCACCGCCCAGACGGGCAACAGCGCGGCCTTGCCCGATGGCGATGAGCTGGCTCAGTATGTGTTGATGTCCACCAGCTGCGACGCGAGCAGCAGCACCGAGGTTCGCCTGACCCATGTGCGGGTGGTGTGTGCCAACACCTTGGCCGAAGCCAAAGAAGAAAGGGCCTCGGTCAAGATCCGGCATTCGGCCATGTACGACCAGGAGTCGGTCAGGCGCGAGTTCAACATGCGGCACATGGGCGATATCCGTTTGCCCTTTGAGGCGTTTGTCGAAACAGCCAAGGACTTGGCCACACGCCAGGTCAATGCCCGCAAGGCGTCAGATTATTTGGTGGCGGTGGTGCAACGCATGCGCCATGGTTTTATGGGCGCAGGCTTGGAGGCGGGACAGTCGCTGCAGGAGTTGCCGACGAACCTCGATCGCCAAAAGATCGAGGAGGCCCATGCCTACAAAACGATGATGCGTTTGTTCGACGGCGAGGGCATGGGCTCCGACCAAAAGGGCAGCCGAGGCACGGTCTGGGGTTTGGTCAACGCGGTGACCGAGTATGTGGACCACCACGAAAAAGGGCGCAAGCAAAATCCGGCTGACCGCTATTTGAGCGCCTGGATGGGGCACGGCCATAAGCTCAAGCAAGAAGCTTTGAGCTTGGCCCAGCGGGTCTGAGCGGTGGATGCGGGCTGGTGGGGCCAATGGGCCTTGTGGCACAGCAGCCGCCAGACTTTGGCAGCTGTCCGTGACACGCGTATGGCGTTGGCCGTGGATGGCGAAAGGTCTTTGCGGGTGAACGCCGACATCGAAGACTTGTTGGCCTTGCGACCTGACCCTTGCGAAGGCGTCAGAGCTGGCGGTGATGGTGCACCAGCAGGTGGCGTGGCCTGGGGCCTGCGTGCAGGTTTTGGCGTTGCGTGCAGCCCCGCCGATCAGCCCCACGCTTTGCAGGGTGCCTGGTCGCAAGTGGTGAAGCCCGACACCCGTCGGGCGCTGCTGCTGAGTGTGCATGCGCGGGGTGATTTCAACCCCAAGTCAGCGCTGTGGACGGCCTGGCGCGAGGGCCTGCAGCCCCATTGCCGCGTGAGCTATTGGGACGTGTGGGACCCGCATTTGGCGGTGGGTCACAAGCGGTTTGTGGTGTGGGTGGGGGATTGAGGGGCGGCCTGCCGCTGTTCAATGGCGGCGATGCCCGCCAGCATTTTCTGTTTGGCCGATGCGTTGGCCGAGTGGACTTGCATTCTGGGCGGTGCAAAGCCTTGGGTGAAGACGGCTTCCTCGATCCACAGCACCACGTCGTAGCCAGTGCCGCGTTTGTCATCGCCTAAATCGTGGTCCAGGCTGATGTCGCTGACCTGTCCTGATTTCAGCAAAGCTATCGCTTCGTCCGGCCAATAGACACGCGTCCACCCGGCGGGGGCCTGGCGTTCGTCGTCCAAAAAGACCTTGAGGGATGGCGCTGTCATGCAGCACGCGCCTTCAGCGCCTCCAACAAGGCAGGCAAGCCAGCTGCAGCCGTACTGGGCCATTGCAGGCTCAGGTATTGGGCCAGGCCCGAGGGGGTGGGGTTGATTTCGGCCACAAATTTGCCCAGGCGGTGGGCGTTGATGGGCAGCTCGGCAGCAGGCCACACAACACCCGAAGTGCCGATGACCAGCATGGCGTGGCAGGCGTCGACCGCGTCTTCGGCGTGCCGCCAGGGTTCTTGCGGCATGGCTTCGCCAAACCAGACCACGCCGGGGCGGATGTGGCCGCCGCAGTGCAGGCAGCGTGGCGGCTCTAGGTGCATCAGCTTGAGGTCGGGCTCGCCGGAGGCAAAAGCGCCGGGGCGTGCGCAGGCCGCGCAGCGCGGCGCAAACAGGCTGCCGTGCAAGTGCGTGACGTGGGCGCTGCCTGCGCGTTCGTGCAGGTTGTCCACGTTTTGTGTGACCACATCGACGTGCACCGCTTGGCCATGCACGCTTTGCAGCGTGTCAGCCAGCTGGGCAATGGCCAGGTGGCCTGCGTGGGGCTGGGTTTTGATCACCTCACCCCGGCGGCCTTCGTACCAAGCCCAGACGCGTTGCTTGTTGTTGCGCCAGCCGTCGGGCGAGGCCAGTTCTTGGGGGTTGAATTGTCCCCACAAGCTGTCGGGCTGGTTGCCGGATGTGTTGCGAAAAGTGGCGATGCCGCTTTCGGCCGACATGCCCGCGCCCGTGAACACCACGATGCGTCGCGCTTGCAGCAGGGTTTCGATCAGTTTTTCGGGTGGGGCCATGGCGGCGTTGGGGGCGGTGGTCATGCGGTGAGCTCCTGAATGCAATGGATCGGCCAGTATGCGCGGCAGCGCGACAGCTGGTGTCGGGTTTGATGCCAGCGGGCACCGACCGGTTGTGCATTTTGTGGGAGCCCGGCCCTCGGGGCGATGGAGGTGGTCTGCGAGGCTCTATCGCGGCGAGGGCGCCGCTGCTACAAGGGGCGGTGCAGTCTCAGAAGGGGCGGTGCAGATCCCAAAAAGGGTGGTGGACCTTACAGCGGTGCGGGCTCGGTATTGGGTGATTTTGTGCTGGGCATGGCCGGGTTGAGGGCCACGCCGCAGCGTTCCAGGCGTTTTTTCATGCACAGCACTTGCGCGTCTTTGCTGTGCAGGGTGGCGGTGTGCTGTACGGCCAGGTCGATGAACATTTGGTCGTCGGCGTCTTTGCAGACATAGGGGGCTTTGGGTGCGTCGGGCTGCAGTTGCGCCCAGCGGTCAAAGTGCGCCAATACGGCGCTGGCGGGCAGTTGGCGGTGCGCCAGGCGTTTGACAATTTGCGGGTATGCCAGCACGCGGGCCAGCTCTTCGCGCATGGTGGCGGTGGCCAGCCACTGCGTGCTGCCGGACTCGACGCTGGTGCGCAGGGCTTCGGCTCGGGGTTCGTCAAACACCCACAGGTCGAGCACGATGTTGGTGTCCAGCACGCGGCGGGTCGGTGCTTGAATCCCGTCTGCGCCCGCAGACTGCCGCTGGGCCGAGACATCTTCACAGCCACCCTCAAGGCCAAGCTGGGCGCTGACTTGAGCCGCCACCTGTGCAGCCACCTGAATGCCCATCTGAACACCCACTTCCGAGCCCATGCCCACCTCCAGACTCATGGGGCAGCTGTGCCCGAGACGTCGGGGCCGGGCGTGCCCGCTGGGCTCTGGGTGCCGTCGCCAGGCACGCGCTTCAAGCTGCCTTTGATCATGTCAAAGCGAAACAGACGGCATTCGATGGGGCCGTTCCACATGGGCACGCGGCGCGATTCTTTCAAGCGCATTTTGCTGGGCAGCTTCAGGTCGGGCGTGAGCATCCAGGCGCTCCAACCGCTGTAGTTTTTCTTCCAGTGGCTGGCCAGTTGGGCAAAGAAGTCGCCTCCGTCGTCGGTCTGAGCAGTCTCGCGGTGGTGGCTTGGGGCGGCTGCTCTGGAGCTTGCCAGCGCACCAGGCTGGAAGTTCTCGCGCCCGCGCCCGGCCACACCCGCTGCGGCAATGCGTTCGCCATAGGGCGGGTTGAGCAGCATGACGCCGGGCGTCTCGCTGGGGGGCATGCGTTGCAGCGCATCACCACCTCGGAACTCGATCACGCCGGACACGCCAGCACGCTCGGCATTGCGCTCCGAAAAGTCGACCATGCGGAAGGCCACATCGCTTCCAAAGACGGGCGCGGTGGGTTCGTGTTCCAGGTCACGGGCTTCTTCGATCAGGCCTTGCCAGACGTGGTTCTGGAAGGGCAGCAATTTCTCGAAGCCAAAGCGGCGTTGCAAACCTGGGGCGATGCCGCAGGCGATTTGCGCCGCTTCGATCGGGATGGTGCCGCTGCCGCAGCAGGGGTCGTACAGGGGCACGGTGGCGTCCCAGCCGCTGGCCGCGATCATGGCGGCGGCCAGGGTTTCTTTCAAAGGCGCATCGCCCTTGTCGGTGCGCCAGCCGCGCTTGAACAGCGGCTCGCCCGAGGTGTCGATGTAGAGCGTGGCCGTTTCGGGGGTCAGGTGCGCGTAGATGCGCACGTCGGGCCAGCTGGTGTCGACGCTGGGACGCTCGCCGCGCTTGGCGCGAAAGCGGTCGGCTACCGCGTCTTTGATTTTGAGCGCCGCAAAGTTCAGGCTGGTCAGTGGGCTGTGCTGCGCCGTGATGTCGATCTTGAAGGTTTGCTTGGGCGTGAACCAGATTTCCCAAGCCACTTCGCTGGCTGCGCGGTACAGGTCGTTTTCGTTGCGGTAATCGGTGACCGACAGCTGCACCAGCACGCGCTGGGTCAGGCGGCTGTGCAGGTTGATGCGCAGGGCGTCGCGCCACGAGGCGCGGGCCATCACGCCGCCGCGCCCGGTCATCAGGTCGTGGCCCGTGAGGCCGGTGATGGCGTGGACCTCGTCGGCCAAAAAGCCCTCAACGCCAGCGGCGCAGGGCATGAACAGGTTCAATGAATTCACGGGGAAAGTCTTCTCAAAGGGTTTTGCGCAGGTTGGCGGGCGCGATCTTCAGGGCTTCGCGGTACTTGGCCACCGTGCGACGTGCGCAGTCGATGCCTTGCTCTTTCAGCATCTCGGAAATTTGGTTGTCCGACAGGGGTTTGGCGGGTTTTTCAGCCGCAACAAACTGCTTGATGAGCGCCCGCACGGCGGTGCTCGACGCGGCGCTGCCGCTGTCGGTGCCCAGGCCCGAGCCAAAGAAATACTTCAACTCAAACGTGCCTTGCGGCGTGGACATGTATTTGGCCGTGGTCACACGGCTGATGGTGGACTCGTGCATGCCCAGCTCGTCGGCAATTTCGCGCAGCACCAGTGGGCGCATGGCCAGAGCGCCGTGCGTCAAAAAGTTCTTTTGTCGCTCGACGATGGCGGTGGACACGCGCAAGATGGTGTCAAAGCGCTGCTGGATGTTCTTGATGAACCAGCGGGCTTCTTGCAGACGTTGCTGCAAGCCCGCGTGGCTGTCGCCCTTGCCGCCGCGCAGGGCGTTGGCATAGATGTCGTGTACACGCAGCTTGGGCATCACGTCGGGGTTGAGCTGGATTCGAAATTTGGGTGTGCCGGTTTTGCTGGTGTTGACCACCAGCACATCGGGAATGATGATGTTGCGCTCGGCCTGCACAAAGGGCCGGCCCGGTTTGGGTTCAAGCCGGGCAATGAAGGGAATGGCGGCTTTGACCACGGCTTCGCTCAAGCCACAGGCCAGCGCCAAACGCTTGTAGTCGCGCTTGGCCAGCATGTCCAGCGGCTGGGCGCAGATGGCCAGTGCCGCTTGGGCCACTTCGTCGTCGGGGGAGTCCTGCAGACAGGCTTTGACCTGGATGCGCAGGCATTCGGCCAAGTCGCGTGCACCCACGCCCACGGGTTCGAGCGATTGCAGCAAGCCCAGCGCCACCGTGAATCGGTGCACCAGCTCGTCGATTTGTTCAAGGTCGTCAGTGCCGGCCAGGCTGGCGGCCAGTTCGGGCAGGGTGTCGGTCAGGTAGCCATCGTCGTTGAGCGACTCGATCAAAAAGCGCAGCGCAGCGCGGTCAATCTCGGACAAGCGCAACGACAAGGCCTGGCGGTGCAAAAAGTCGGTCAGAGAGCCGCTGCTGCCGGCCAGGTCGATGGCGTCGGCGGTTTCTTCGCCGTTGTTTTGGCGTGGGGTGGCGTCGCCGCCCCATTCGCTGTCGTCGGGGCGCATGTCCACGCTGCCGTCGCCGTCCCAGCTTTCGGCCACATCGGTCACGGCTTCGTCACGGGCTTCGTTGGCGTTGTCCTCGCTGCTGCTGGCGCTGCTGGCGCTTTCGCTCACGCGGTCGCCCAAACTGACGTGGGTGTCGGCCTGGTCCAGACCAAAGGCTTCGGCAGGCGCTTCTTCCTCGGTGCGTTCAAGAAACGGGTTCTCGTCCAGCATCTGGTCCACCTCTTGCGACAGCTCCAGCGTGGACAGTTGCAGCAGGCGGATCGATTGTTGCAGCTGGGGCGTGAGCGCCAAGTGCTGGGACATGCGCAGCGACAGGCCGGGCTTCATGGCTGTGCTTTCGTGTCAAGGCGTTGGGATGGGTGCATCACATGCGGAAGTGTTCGCCCAGGTACACCCGGCGCACATCGGCATTGGCCACGATTTCCTCGGGTGTGCCTTCGGCCAGCACGCGGCCTTCACTGATGATGAACGCGTGATCGCAAATGCCCAGGGTCTCGCGCACATTGTGGTCGGTGATGAGCACGCCAATGCCGCGTTGCTTGAGGAAGGCGATGATGCGCTGGATCTCGATCACGGCGATCGGGTCGATGCCGGCAAAAGGCTCATCCAGCAAAATAAAGCGCGGGTCGGTGGCCAAGGCGCGGGCAATTTCGACGCGGCGGCGCTCGCCGCCCGACAGCGCCACCGAGGGGGAGTCGCGCAGGTGGTCCACCCGCAAATCGGCCAGCAGTTCGCTCAGGCGTTTTTCGATTTCGGCATGGGCCAAAGGGCGGCCTTGGCCATCGGTTTGCAGCTCAAGAATGGCCCGCACGTTGTCGGCCACGGACAGTTTTCTAAAAATCGAGGCTTCTTGTGGCAAATAAGACAAGCCCATGCGTGAGCGCTTGTGAATCGGCATGCGCGTGACGTCTTGCCCATCGATCAGAATTTGCCCCCCGTCGGCGCTGACCAAGCCCACGATCATGTAAAACGAAGTGGTTTTGCCTGCGCCATTGGGGCCCAGCAAACCGACCACTTCACCTTTGTCGACTTGCACCGACACGTCGTGCACCACTTTGCGACTGCCGTAAGCTTTTTTGAGGTGCCGGGCTTCCAGGCGGCTGGTGAACGGGGCCTGGCTCATGGTTTGGATGGCGTGGCAAGGCCAGGGCTGTTGCGCAAAACGGGACGCGGTGCGGTCTGGGCTGGAGCGGCCGCAGGGGCCGATGGGTTTTGACGAGGCGTCAAGGTGGCCCGCACACGCTGGTCCCGGGCGTTCGGGCTGTCTTGTGTCCGGCCATCCACCTGAATCACTTCGGTGGTGTTGTTGAACACAATGGTTTGCCCCTGAATTTGGTCTGCCACCACGGTGCCACGAAGCATGCGCACTTCGGCGCGTTTGACCAGGGTGACCACATCGGCTTGGTTGTCATAGGTGAGGGTTTCGGCCTCGCCTTCGGTGAATTCCTCCAGACCTTCGCGTTTTTGACGAAAGAACACCCGTTCATTGGGGGCCGCCCACAAGCGGGCCACTTGTTTGCCTTGGCTGTCTTGCTGAACTTCCATGCGGTCGGCCCGCAACACCAGGGTGCCTTTGGTGGCGACCACTTGGCCGTTGAATTGCGTCAGTTGTTTGTTGTCGTCGTGCCGCATGCTGTCGGCTTCAATGTGCATGGGCTTGTCGCGGTCAGCTTTCTCAGCCCATGCAGGCAGGCTCAACCCGCCCAGGCCCATGAGCATGGCGCTCAAGACGACGGTCAAAAAAGGGGTGTGGAATGTGGAGGGCATGAATCTTGCTGGACAATCGTTCGATTGTAGGCCCAAGCCTTGACGATCGGCTGCCAGCACGCCCGTGGCCCAAGAAAAACCCGGGATGGATGCTGTGCGAGCACCCATCCTCAGGCTGGGGGCGGCCTCAGCGTGCCGTGCGGGTTTGGGCGATGAGGGATTCGGCCACCTTCAGGGCGCGGTCCATGCTGCCAGCCAAGGTGCCATCAACGTAATAGCGACCCGCTACGCCCAAAGAGGGCACGCCTTCGATTTTGAAGTCGTTTTGCAGTTGCACCGCCCGTTTGCATTTGGTCGCCACGCCAAATGATTTGTAAATTTCATTGAACTTGGCTTTGTCGATGCCTTGCTTTTCAATCCAGGACAGCACCGCCGCGTCGGTGTTCAGCATGAGTTTTTCGCCGTGGATGGCGGTGAACACGCGCACATGCATTTTTTCAACCAAATCCATGGCCTCGAGCGTGAAGTAAAGGCGTTGTTGCGGGGCGAAGTCTTCGCGAAAGGCCACTGGAATGCGACGCACGGCCACGTCTTTGGGGGCATTTTTTGCCCATTGCGCAAATTGGGGCTCAAAAGCGTTGCAGTGAGGGCAGCTGTACCAGAAGAATTCAAGCACTTCAATTTTGCCGGCACCCGCATCGGTGGCCAATGGCTTGTCGAGCGTGATGTAGTCCTTGCCCGATTTGAAAGCTTGCTGCGCCCAGGCAGGCAAGCTGCCCAAGAACGCGGCTGTGGACAGCAAGGCGGTGGAAAAAAAGCGACGTTTCATCAAGGCTCCTTGGGTTTCAGCGACCCTTTGGGCGCTGGTGTTCATGTCATGTCAACGCTGCAATCGCACAAGCGTGTTGTCAATGCCGTTGGCATCCATTTTGGCCCGTGCGCGTTCTGCAGCATTTTTGTCTTCAAAAGGCCCCATCCGGACGCGGTAAACGATGCGTCCGCCTTGATCGCGCTCAGACACTTTGGCATCCATGCCCAACATGGCGAGTTTGGCTTTTTGCGCATCGGCGTCGGCACTGGTGCGGTAGGCCCCGGCCTGGACCAAGTAGTCAAAAGGTTCATTGGCACTGGCTTTGGTGACGGGGGTGCTCAAGGTGGTTTTGGCTTTGGCCAGATCACCCAGGGGGTCGGCAGTCACGGCGGCAGGGCGGGGCTCGGCTTTGGGCGTGTCTGCGGGAGCTTTGTCGGCAGGTTTTTCGGCCAGCTTGTCTTTGGGCTGGTCGTCCACCACAGGTGCTTTGGTTTCAGGCAGGGGCGCAATCTCTTCGGCGGCTTTGGGCTGCAACACGCTGTTGGGGTTCCAGTCCTTGTTTTTGCGCGTTTCCTGCACGTCCTGGTCGCTGGTGCGTGGTTGGTTTTTGTTGGAAAACGGTGTGGGCACCTTGGTCACGTAAATGGCCACAGCCATGGCCACGGACAAGCCCAGGACCAATCCGATGATGAAACCCAGAAAAGTACCGCCGCGTTGAGATTGAGCAATCATGGCAAATCCATTCACATTTTTTGGGGGGCAGACACGCCCAAAACCTTCAAACCATTGCGCAGCACCTGAGCGGTGGCCGCCACCAGTGCCAGACGTGCTTTTTTAACCGCTTCGTCGTCGACCAAAATGCGCTCGGCGTCGTAGTAGCTGTGGTACTGCGAGGCCAGGTCGCGCAAATAGAAGGTCACGTCGTGCGGCGCGAAGTCGTTGGCGGCCGAGGTCAACATCTCGGGGTACTTGGCCAGGGCCAGCATCAGCGCGTGGGCTTGCGGGCTTTGCAGGGCCGAAAGGTCGGCGTGCGTCAGGCTGGCGGTGTCACCACCGTCTTTTTCTTTCCAGGCTGCCAGCACCGAGCAGATGCGGGCGTGGGCGTATTGCACGTAGTACACCGGGTTGTCGTTGTTTTGCGCCAGCGCCAGGTCGATGTCGAAGATGTATTCGGTGTCGGGCTTGCGCGAGAGCAAAAAGAACCGCACCGCGTCTTTGCTGGTCCACTCGATCAGGTCGCGCAGGGTGACGTAGCTGCCCGCACGCTTGGAGATCTTGACCTCTTCACCGCCGCGCATCACGCGCACCATGGTGTGCAGCACGTAGTCGGGATAGCCCTCGGGAATGCCCACGTTGGCCGCTTGCAAGCCCGCACGCACGCGGGCAATGGTGCCGTGGTGGTCGGTGCCCTGGATGTTCACCACGCGCGAAAAGCCTCGCTCCCATTTGGCGATGTGGTACGCCACATCGGGCACAAAGTAGGTGTAGGTGCCGTCGCCCTTGCGCATGACGCGGTCTTTGTCGTCGCCGTAATCGGTCGATTTGAGCCACAGGGCACCGTCTTGTTCGTAGGTTTTGCCTGCGTCCTTGAGTTTTTGCACGGCGGCGTCGACCTTGCCGCTGGTGTACAGGCTCGACTCCAGGTAGTAGTTGTCAAAGCGCACGTCAAATGCCTTCAAGTCCAGGTCTTGTTCGCGGCGCAAATAGGCCACGGCGAACTCGCGCATGCCGTCCAGGTCGTTCACATTGCCGCTGGCCGTGCAGCTGCGGTCGTCGGACTGCACGGTTTTGCCCGCTAGAAAGTCGTTGGCAATGTCCTGGATGTAGTCGCCGTTGTAGAAAGCCTTGCTTTCGGGGTTGTCGGGGTCGGTGGGCCAAGTGGCATCACCGGGTTTGACGCCCTGCGCCCGCATGTGCGTGCTCTTGGCCAGCGTGCCAATCTGCACGCCTGCGTCGTTGTAGTAGAACTCGCGGTAGACCTGCTGGCCTTGTGTGGCCAGCAAGTTGCAGATGGCGTCGCCCAGTGCGGCCTGGCGGCCGTGGCCCACATGCAGTGGGCCTGTGGGGTTGGCCGAAACGAATTCGACCAGCACCTTGCCCGCTTGTGCGGGCTGCTGACCAAAGCAGTCGGCCGCTTGCAAGACTTCGTGCACCACGGCTTGTTTGGCGGTGTCTTTGAGGCGGATGTTGATGAAGCCCGGCCCCGCCAGCTCGATGGCGTCCACCCAACGCTCAAAGGCGGGGGTGGTCAGCAAGGCGGCTCGCAGCGTTTCACCCAGTTGCCGGGGGTTTTGTTTGAGGGCCTTGGCCAGCTGCATGGCAGCGGTGCAGGCCAGGTCGCCGTGGGCGGCGACCTTGGGGGATTCAAAGGCCGCCCGTGCGCCTGCGCCGGGTTGGAGTTTGTCGAGCTCAGTGGCCAAGGCCGCGAGCAAATGTTGTTTGGCAGAAAGCATAGGGCGCGATTTTACGGGGATGGGGGCATGACTGGCTTTGAACAGGCCCTGTGCGTGTTTTGAGGGGCCGCAATTACAGTTGGTCACAACTGCTGTCGCCGGGTGGTCACCATGGCGCGTTAATCTGAGAACTGCACAGTTCTGTGCGGTGTTTTTTGTCCTTGCATCATTTATTGGGAGTTCACACATGCGCCACACCATTTCTATCACTGCTTTGGGTTTTGCCTTGGTTTGCGGCTCGGCTTTCGCTGCCGACCCCGTCAAACCCGCTGCTGCAGCCCCTGCCGCGGCCGCCCCAACCCCCGCAGCGTCTGCGCCTGCGGCTGAAAAAACAGCTCAACAAAGCAAAATGGCCACTTGCAACAAAGAAGCCGAAGGCAAAAAAGGCGATGAGCGCAAAGCTTTCATGAAAGACTGCCTGAGCGCCAGCAAGCAAGAAAAGCAGCAAAACAAAATGAAGACCTGCAACGCAGACGCTGCTGGCAAAAAAGGCGATGAGCGCAAGGCCTTCATGTCGGAATGCCTCAAGAAGTAATCCGAAAGCGAGCTCCTGTGGGAGCTCACCCCGTGGGCGATTGGGCGTCGCCCACGCCCACGCCCCCAAAGCCTTGACCGAGCGCTAAACCTTGGCCGCTTGCCAGTAACCCGGTTGTGCGTAGTGGTGTTTGAGGTGGTCAATCCACAAGCGCACGCGCAAGGGCAAGTGTTTGCGCTGCGGAAACACCACAAAAATCCCGTTGGGTGGTGCGGCAAAGTCTTCCAGCACCGCCACCAATTGCCCGGAATGAATTTCGCTTTCCACCTCCCAAGTGCTGCGCCAGGCAATGCCGTAGCCGGCCAGGCACCAGTCGTGCAGCACCTGTCCATCCGAGCAGTCGAGGGGGCCGCCTGGCCGAAGGTGCGTCACCTCGTGGCCGATGTCCGTGGGGGTGCGAAAGGCCCAGCCTCTTGTTTGTGAGGCGTCGCTCGACAAAGTCAGGCAATCGTGTTGAAGCAAGTCCGACGGCTGTTTGGGGGCGCCCCGCCGCGCCAAATAGCCGGGTGTGGCCACGCACAAACGCCGGTTGTCAGCCATGCGCACACTCACCAAAGAAGAGTCAGGCAGGTCGCCCACGCGCACGGCGCAGTCAAAGCCTTCTGCCGCCAGATCGACGACCCGGTCGCTCAGATTCAGGGAAATGGTCACATCGGGGTGCAGTTCGCGAAAGCGCGGCACCAAGGGTGCCACATGGCGGCGACCAAAACCGGCTGGGGCGGTGATGCGCAAATGGCCGCTGGCCTTGACACCGCCCGCCGAGACACTGGCCTCGGCGTTGGCCACATCGGACAGCAAGCGTTGGCAATCTTCCAAAAATGCGCTGCCTTCATGCGTGAGGGTGATGCGCCGTGTGGTGCGCACCAGCAGTTTTACCCCCAAGCTTTCCTCCAGTGCATCCAGCCTGCGGCCGATGATGGCCGGGGCCACGCCCTCGGCCCGGGCTGCGGCGGTCAGGCTGCCTTTGGTGGCAACCGCGACAAAGGTTTCAAAGGCTTTGAGCTTGTCCATGCGGCCCGATTATGCGGGTTCAAGGTTGGAATTTTTGCAGATTTTGCTGAATTGATGTTGTTTTTGTGGGTGCCTACAAAACCGAGGGCCAGCCCTTGGGCAGTCCCGCCTCAGGGGTCATGCCATACAGCGGCTCGCCGGGCAGCCCGGCTTTGAGCGGCTCGCGGGCGGCCATGAGGCGGTTCAGATCGACCCCGGTGGACACGCCCATGGCCTCGAACATGAACACCAGATCTTCGGTGACCACATTGCCCGATGCACCCGGCGCATAAGGGCAGCCGCCCAGGCCACCCAGCGAGCTGTCGAAGGTGCGCACCCCCACCTCGTAAGCGGCCAGGCAATTGGCCAAGCCCAGGCCTCGGGTGTTGTGCATGTGGGCTGCGCCCGTCAAGGTGCCAATTTCGCTGAACAGCGCCTTGAACAAGCGGCTAACCTGTGCCGGGTTGCCCATGCCGGTCGTGTCCGACAGGCCGATTTCGTCTACCCCCGCTTGTGCCAGTTGCGCCGCCAGACGCAGCACATCGTCCTCGGGCACCAAGCCCTGCAAAGTGCAGCCAAAGGCGGTGGACATGCCCACCTCGACCGGCACATGGGGCGCGATGTCGTCCCGCAGGCGCAAAACGGCATGCACCTCATCCACCATGGCTTGGGGTGTTTTGCGCACATTGGCCAGCGAATGGGCAGGGCTGGCCGAGACGGGCAGGGTGAGCTTTTGAGCGCCTGCAGCCAGCGCGGCTTGGGCACCGCGCAAGTTGGGCACCAGCGCCATCACCCGCACACCGCTGTGGCGCAGCGCGTGCTGCACCACCTGCGCGGCGTCGGCCATTTGCGGCAACAGTTGGGCTGGCACAAACGAGGCCACTTCGATTTCGCGCAGACCGGCCACGGCCAGCGCGTCGATCCAGCGCAGTTTGTTCGCCGTGGGCATGGTGGCTTTGACCGATTGCAGGCCATCGCGCGGGCCGACTTCGCTGATCAAAACGGATGGAGTAAGGGCAGGTGTCATGGCTGAATTAAACCGCAGTGCTCAGAGCGGCTGATGCGCTCAATCCCGACTTGTATTTGTGTTTAAAAGTCATGGGTCTATGCAGTTTGGGCAGGTTTATCTGCGTCTAAATTTAGAATAGAGTGCTTGACGATGTTGGCCGACCGTTGTCGCTGTGGATGCGCATGGCGGCCTTCCCCCATTTTTTGACTTGACCCCAGAGGTTTTTATGACTGAACGCACCGCGATCCACAACCTGCAAGTGGCCAACCCACTGCTGAGTTTCATCAACGACCAGATGCTGCCCGCCACCGGCGTGGACCAGGACAAGTTCTGGAAAGGCTTCAACGACATCGTGGCCGACTTGGCCCCGAAAAACATCGCCCTGCTGGCCGAGCGTGACCGCATCCAGACCGCCATGGACGAGTGGCACACCGCCAACCCTGGCCCTGTGGCTGAGGGCAAGGCCATGAAGGCCTACCGCAAATACCTGAGCCAAATCGGCTACCTGGTGCCCGAGCCCCGCAACGCGCAAGCCACCACCGCCAACGTGGACGCCGAACTGGCCAAGCTGGCGGGCCCTCAGTTGGTCGTGCCGATCTTGAACGCCCGCTACGCCCTGAATGCGGCCAACGCCCGTTGGGGCAGCTTGTATGACGCGTTGTACGGAACCGACGCGATCAGCGAGGCCGACGGCTGCGAAAAAGGCTCGGGCTACAACCCCAAGCGCGGCGCCAAAGTCATCGACTACTGCCGCCATGTGCTCGACCGCACGGCCCCTCTGAAAACCGGCTCACACGTCGGCAGCAAGGGCTACATCGTCAAAGCGGGCAAGCTGGTCGTGACCCTGGCCAACGGCAAAAACTCCACCTTGGCCGATGCCAAGCAGTTCGTGGGCTACACCGGCGATGCCAAGGCCCCAGCCTCGGTGCTGTTCGTGCACAACGGCATCCACCTCGACCTGCAAATCAACAAGACCACCCCCATCGGCAAGACCGACCCCGCTGGTGTGTCCGACCTGATCGCTGAAAGCGCGCTGTCCACCATCCTTGATTTGGAAGACTCGGTGGCCGCGGTGGACGCCGACGACAAAGTGCTGGCCTATGCCAACTGGTTGGGCATTTTGCAAGGCACCCTGAGCGAAGAAGTGCAAAAGGGCGGCAAAACGTTCACCCGCACCATGAACGGTGACCGCGAATACACCAAGCCCACTGGCAAAGGCACCGTCAAGCTGCACGGCCGCTCACTCATGTTTGTGCGCAACGTCGGTCACCTGATGACCAACCCCGCCATCCTCTACAAAGCCGCCGACGGCAGCACCCAAGAGATCCCAGAAGGCATCCTGGACGCCATGGTCACCGTGACCTGCGCCCTGGTCGACTTGCAGAAAAAGTCTTCGCACCCCCTGCGCAATAGCCGCACCGGCAGCGTCTACATCGTCAAGCCCAAGATGCACGGTCCCAAAGAAGTCGCCTTTGCCGACGAGCTGTTTGGCCGTGTCGAAAAAGTCATCGGCATGAAGCCTTCCACCGTCAAGCTGGGAATCATGGACGAAGAACGCCGCACCAGCGCCAACTTGAAAGCCTGTATCGCTGCCGCCAAGAGCCGCGTGGCCTTCATCAACACCGGTTTCCTGGACCGCACAGGCGACGAAATGCACACCTGCATGCTTGCCGGCCCCGTCATGCGCAAGGGCGACATCAAGAACAGCACTTGGCTGGCCGCTTACGAAAAGAACAACGTCAACGTGGGCCTGGCCTGCGGCTTGCGCGGTCGCGCCCAGATTGGCAAAGGCATGTGGGCCATGCCCGACCTGATGGCCGACATGCTCAAGGCCAAAATCGGCCACCCCCTGGCCGGTGCCAACACCGCTTGGGTGCCCAGCCCCACCGCCGCCACGCTGCACGCCATGCACTACCACCAGGTGGACGTGCCTGCCTTGCAAAAGCAGATGGAAAAGGCTGTGGCCAAGCAGGACCCCAAAGAACTGCGCGAAACCACCCTTAACGCTTTGCTGCAGTTCCCTGTGGTGGCCCCCGACGCGGCCAATTGGTCTGAAGAAGACAAGCAAAAAGAACTCGACAACAACGCCCAAGGCATCTTGGGTTATGTGGTGCGCTGGGTTGACCAAGGCGTGGGCTGCTCCAAAGTGCCCGACATCAACGGCGTGGGCCTGATGGAAGACCGCGCCACCTTGCGCATCAGCAGCCAGCACATGGCCAACTGGATGCAGCACGGCGTGGTGACCGAAGCGCAAGTGCAAGCCACCATGGAGCGCATGGCCGCTGTGGTGGACGCGCAAAACGCGGGCGACGCGGCTTACCAGCCCATGGCTGGCAACTTCGCCAAGTCGGCAGCGTACCAAGCGGCTTGCGACCTGGTCTTCAAGGGCAAGGCGCAACCTTCCGGTTACACCGAGCCGCTGCTGCACGCTTGGCGTTTGAAGGTCAAGGCGGCCTGATTTTGGGCAGTTCTGGCACTTGAAAAGACGGCTCCTTCGGGAGCCGTTTTTGCTGGGCAATGTGCTTTGCCCGTGATCCGACCCGATGGGTTTTGCGTGAACGTTTTTTTGTGGGAGCGACGCCCTCGTAGCGATAGCGCCTTGCAGACCACCGACCTTGCCTCCAAGGCGTGGCTCCCACAAAAGAGAAGATGTTTGCTGTGCTGGTGTGGCTTTCAAGCTGCCCAGGCTGGCATGCCCGAAAATAGAGGTTTTCAGGAGGTGTGAAATGCGCTGGATTGACCGGATTCCGATGTTGTGGCTGGTGGGCATTGCCCTTTACCTGGCTGGAGCCCCGTTTGTGCCCGAGCCGCACTTGACCGAAAAATGGCGCATGCTGTTGGACGGCGCCTTGAGCAAACCCATCGACATCTTTGATTTCTTCTTGCACACCGTGCCCATGGTGGTGCTGGCCATTCGCCTGTGGCGTGACGCGCAGCGGCGTCGCCAAGGCAAAAACTGAGGTTTCACCTTCATGACGCAGCTTGTGCTTGACCCCTGCCGTTGTCCCTTGTGTGGGCAGCCCAATGCCTGCGCCATGGCCACGCCCAACACCGGGGCCGCAGCGCCCGGGCCGTGCTGGTGCACGCTGGTTCAGTTCAGCGCCGATTTGCTGAAGCAAGTGCCCGAAGCGGCACGCAACAAAGCTTGCATTTGCGCAGCCTGTGTGGCGGCGTCCGAGCAGCCATCCCAAGGCACAAGCCAAGGCCAAAACGAAGGCCAAAACGAAGGCGAACACGCATGAGCCTGGCCCAAGGCCCCCACAGCCTGCAGGCGCTGCAAGCGCGTTATGGCGAGCGGCACCGTTGGTTGTTGCTGTTGTCGGTGATGCTGGGCTCCATGGCGGCGGTCATGTCGTCCACCATCATGAACGTGGCCATCCCGGACATGAGCCAACACTTCACTTTGGGGCAAAGCCGGGTGCAGTGGGTCACCTCGGGCTTCATGGTCGCCATGACCGTGTCCATGCTCACCACGCCTTGGCTGCTCTCGCGTTACGGCTACCGCCGGGTGTACGAGGTGTGCATGTGGCTGCTGCTGGGCGGTGGGGTGGTGGGCGGTTTGGCCAATGACTTTCCGCTGGTCATGGCCGCACGCGTGGCCGAGGGCTTGGCCGCAGGTGTGGTGCAGCCCATCCCGGCGATCATCATCTTGCGGGCTTTTGCTTCAGAAGAGCAGGGCCGCGCCAGTGGGCTGTTTGGCATGGGTGTGGTGCTGGCCCCGGCCATTGGCCCCAGCATTGGCGGGGTGCTTGTCGATGTGTTCGGCTGGCGTTCCATCTTTTTCATGGTGGTGCCGCTGGCCATGGTGGCGCTGTGGCTGTCGCGCCGCTATGTGCCCACTTCGGCCCCGGGCGGTGTGCAGGCCGATGCCGACAGCCCGGGCCTGGACTGGATCGGGCTGGCGCTGGCCAGCGCTTCTACGCTGATGCTGCTCAACGGCCTGGTGCAGCTGCGTGGCGATGACAGCACGGTGGCTGTAGCCCTGCTGGTGCTGGCAGGCTTGGGCATGGCGGTGTTTGTGGCTTGGCAGCGGCATTTGTTGCAGCCGGGGCGGCGCTCGCGCCGCGCCTCTTCGGGCCGAAAAGGCCAAGTTCGCCAAGCCCACCAAGCCCACCAAGCCCGGCGTGGTCCGCTCATGAACCTGCAGGTGTTTGGTCACCGCCATTTCGCCATGGGGGCTCTGGTGTCTTTCACTTACGGCATTGCGCTGTTTGGCTCCACCTATTTGCTGCCGGTTTACATGCAGATGGGCCTGGGCCTGTCGCCGTCCTACATCGGCGCAGCCTTGTTGCCGGCGGGCATTTTGCTGGCCGTGACCATCGCGGCCGTGGGGCGTTTGTCGCACCACATGCCACCCGCCCGTTGGGTGAGCTGTGGCCTGGCTTTGCTGGCGCTGTCGTTTGCGCTCATGCCCTTGGTTCACCCGGCGGCGGGCTTGGCGCTGCTGTGGATTTTGGTGATCCTCGGGCGCATTGGCCTGGGCTTCATCTTGCCTTCGCTCAACCTGGGCGCCATGCGGGGCTTGCCCAAAGACTTGATCCCGCAGGCGTCGAGCGTGATTGGTTTTGTGCGCATGCTGGGCGGTGCGGCAGGCGTGAGCATTTGCGCCATCGTGCTGGAGTGGCGTTTGGCAGTGTACGCCTTGGCTTCAAGCAGCCCGGGCAGCGCCGATTTGCGGGCCTTCAATGAGACCTTTGTGTTTCTGGCCACCATGACCGCCTTGGCCTTGTTGGCCGCCTGGAAAATGGGTGGGGCCGAAGAGCCCCCCAAGAAAGACTGAACCATGTGCCAACTGCTCGGCATGAACTGCAACACCCCCACCGATGTGACCTTCAGCTTCAGCGGCTTTGCGCAGCGTGGTGGCATCACTGACCACCACAGTGACGGTTGGGGCATTGCCTTTTTTGAAGGGCAGGGCGTGCGCCACTTTGTGGACCACCAAAGCGCCAGCACCTCACCCATTGCCGACCTGATTCGGCGCTACCCGATCCAAAGCCAGAACGTCATCGCCCACATCCGCAAAGCCACGCAGGGCGAGGTGACCCTGGAAAACTGTCACCCCTTTGTGCGTGAGCTGTGGGGCCGCTACTGGGTGTTTGCGCACAACGGCAATTTGGTGGACTACGCGCCGCGCCTGCACGGCAGCTTCAAGCCCGTGGGGCAGACCGACAGCGAGCGGGCGTTTTGCTGGCTCATGCAGGAGCTGGCCAAGTCACACGCCAGCGTGCCCAGTGTGCAAGAGCTGTCATTGACGCTGCGCGAGCTGGTGCCGCAGATCGCCCGCTTTGGCACCTTCAATTTCTTGCTGTCCAACGGCCAGGCCTTGTGGGCGCACGCCAGCACAAACCTGCACTACGTGCTGCGCAAGCACCCCTTCAACCGAGCGACCTTGAGCGATGAGGACTTGAGTGTGAACTTTGCCGAGCACACCCGAGAGACCGACCGGGTGGCGGTGGTGGTGACCGCGCCCTTGACCACCGACGAGGTCTGGGTGGCGTTCGAGCCGGGGCGCTTGTACACCTTTGAGGGCGGAGATTTGACCGTGAGCCGTTGATGCTGCGCTGCGCTGCGATCAATCTGGGAGCCCCGCCCTCGGGGCGATGAGTGGTGGTCTGCGAGGCTGATCGCGACGAGGGCGTCGCTCCTGCAGGGGGAATGCCTGCATTTTGTAGGAGCCCCGCCCTTGGGGCGATGGGTCGTGGTCTGCGAGGCTTTTCGCGACGGGGGCGTCGCTCCTACAGGGGGAATGCCTGCATTTTGTAGGAGCCCCGCCCTTGGGGCGATGGGTCGTGGTCTGCGAGGCTTTTCGCGACGAGGGCGTCGCTCCTACAGGGGGGGATGCCTGCATTTTGTGGGAGCCCCGCCCTCGGGGCGATGATTGGTGGTCTGCGAGGCTGATCGCGACGGGGGCGTCGCTCCTACAGGGGGAATGCCTGCATTTTGTAGGAGCCCCGCCCTCGGGGCGATGGGTCGTGGTCTGCGAAGCTTGATCGCGACGGGGGCGTCGCTCCTACAGGGGGAATGCCTGCATTTTGTAGGAGCCCCGCCCTCGGGGCGATGGGTGGTGGTCTGCGAGGCTTTTCGCGACGAGGGCGTCGCTCCTACAGGGGGAATGCCTGCATTTTGTGGGAGCCCCGCCCTCGGGGCGATGAGTGGTGGTCTGCGAGGCTGATTGCGACGGGGGCGTCGCTCCCACAAAAAAGCTGGAAGCCAACTTCATCGGGCCGGATCAACAGTTTGGCACATTCAGGTCCGACGTTTGCAGGCTGAAGCCGCTGATTGACAGAGCGTTCTTAAAGCGCCGCTTCCACCGCGTCCATGAACAGCGCGGCCACGTCACAGCCCATCTGGTCGGTGATTTCTTGAAAGCAGGTGGGGCTGGTCACGTTGATCTCGGTCAGGTTGTCGCCAATGATGTCCAGGCCCACCAGCATCAAGCCGCGTGCAAACAAAATCGGACCCAGCGCTTCGGCGATTTCGCGGTCACGCGCCGAAATCGGTTGCGCCACGCCCTTGCCCCCTGCGGCCAGGTTGCCGCGCACTTCACCACCTTGGGGAATGCGGGCCAAGCAAAAGGGCACGGGCTTGCCGCCGATCAAAAGCACACGCTTGTCGCCTTGTGCGATGCCGGGCAAAAACTTTTGCACCATCACGGTTTGTGCACCGCCCCGGTTCAGTGTCTCGATGATCACGCCCAAATTCAGGCCGTCGGCCCCCACCTTGAAGATGCCTGTGCCGCCCATGCCGTCCAGCGGTTTCAAGATGATGGTGCCGTGCGTGGCGTGGAACTCGCGGATGTCCGCTTCGTTGCGCGTGACCAGCGTGGGCGCGATGAACTGGGGAAACTCCAGAATGGCCAGCTTCTCGGGGTGGTTGCGCAAGGCAGCTGGGCTGTTGAAGACCTTGGCACCTTCGCGCTCGGCTTGGCTCAGCAGGTGCGTGGCGTAAAAGTATTCGCTGTCAAAGGGCGGGTCGGTACGCATGATGACCGCGCCAAAGTCCTTGAGATTGGCGCGGCGCGTGGCGGTCTGGGTGAACCAGGTGTCGGGCTGGCCCGTGAGCGTGATGTCGCGCACCTGGGCCGACACGGCTTCGCCCTGCTGCCAGCGCACATCGGTCATCTGACAGGCCGTGACTTGGTGGCCGCGCTTTTGCGCTTCGCGCATCATCGAAAACGTGGTGTCCTTGTAAATCTTGAAGGACTCGAGGGGGTCGGCAATGAAGAGGATGTTCATAAGAGGGCAGTGTTCAGATTCAATGGGCGCACTGTGACACAGAACGACCCAAAAGGGTGGCATCCAGCAGACATCAATGGCACACCACTTGCAGGCTGGCGGCCTGGCAGCGCACGGACGCGTGCTGTGCTTGACCCAAGTATTCTCCATCAGCGGCCAGGGGCACGCCCTGCGGGCAATCAATCGCCAAGTGCCCATAAGGCCAACTGTTCACGCGTGGGTGGCTCAGGTGCTGGCCGACCAACAGTCTGGGCAGCATGAGCAAGACGCCCAGACGGTCAAACGTGCCCGCCAGCAGGGCGTCAAGCTGGCCGTCGTTCAACTGCGCGTGGGGAACGGCCGGCATGCCCGAGCCGAAGGTGGGTGTGTTCAGGCTGGAGGCAAAGAGGCAGGGGCCTTGGTGTTGGAGTTGCCCATCGCTGTGCACGGTCAGGTGCCAGGTGCGCAGGTGCATCAGCTCGCCCAATGTGGCCCACAGGTAGCGGGGCAAGCCGCGCAGCCACGTTGGCCCATTCAGGGCGCGCCATCCGACGGCGGAGTCAAAGCCCGCCGTCAGGCTGGACAAAAATGGCGTTTCATGGGTCCGGCCCTGCAAGTCGCGCCAGCAGGCCCATCCTGTGTCGATGCTTTGCGCGGGAGCATTCAGTGCCAGGCTCAGGGCTTGCGCCCAGGGCAGACCTAATAGGCCCCAGGCTCGCGCACTGTCGTTGCCGCTGCCCATGGGCACCAGACCCACCGTCAGACGCCGCGCCAGCAAGCTGGGCAGCCAGCGGTTGAGCGTGCCGTCGCCACCCACCACCACCACGCGGCTGCCTTCGGGCAGTGATTGCAGCAGGGTCAGGCTGTCGTTCAAGTTGGTGGGGGCTGCCAAGTGCACGCCCGGGGCATGTGCTGCCAGCCATGCCCGAAGGGCTGGAACGCGTCGTGCCGCACGGCCGCCTTGCGCGTGGGGGTTGAGCAGGACCAGCGTCATGGCTTACTGAAACGCCACTTCGGCAAAGCTGCGCAGCTTGCGGCTGTGCAGTTGTTCGGGGCCTGCGTCGCGCAGCAGCGTCACGGCGCGGATGCCGATTTGCAGGTGCTGGTTGACGCGTTCGCGGTAAAAGTGGTTGGCCATGCCGGGCAGCTTGATCTCGCCGTGCAGCGGCTTGTCGCTCACGCACAGCAAGGTGCCGTAGGGCACCCGAAAGCGAAAACCGTTGGCGGCAATGGTGGCGCTTTCCATGTCGAGGGCCACGGCGCGGCTTTGGCTAAAACGCCTTTGCGGTTTGTTGTCCGGCAGCAGTTCCCAGTTCCGGTTGTCGGTGCTGGCCACGGTGCCGGTGCGCATCAGGCGTTTGAGGTCTGCACCATGACAGCCCGTGACCTCGGACACGGCCTGCTCCAACGCCACCTGCACCTCGGCCAGCGCCGGGATGGGCACCCACAGCGGCAGCTCTTCGTCCAGCACATGGTCTTCGCGCACATAGGCGTGGGCCAGCACGTAGTCGCCCAGCTGCTGCGTGGTGCGCAGGCCCGCGCAGTGGCCCAGCATCAGCCAGGCGTGCGGGCGCAGCACGGCAATGTGGTCGGTGATGGTTTTGGCGTTGGCCGGACCCACACCGATGTTGACCATGGTGATGCCGCTGTGGCCCTTGCGCACCAGGTGGTAGCCGGGCATTTGCGGCAGGCGCGGTGGGGTCTGACCCTGCGCGTCCACGTCCTCGGGTGTCAGGCCCACACGGCGCGTGACCATGTTGCCGGGCTCGACAAAGGCGACGTATTCACTGTCCGGGTTGTGCATCTCGGCACGGCCCAGCGCGATGAACTCGTCGATGTAGAACTGGTAATTGGTGAACAGCACGTAGTTCTGAAACCAGCGGGGTGAGGTGCCGGTGTAGTGGCGCAGGCGTTGCAACGAATAGTCGATGCGTGGCGCGGTGAACAGCGACAGCGGCCGCGCCTCGCTGGCTGCAGGCTCGTGTGTGCCGTTGGCAATGCCGTCGTCCATGGCGGCCAGGTCCGGCAGGTCAAAGACCTCGCGCATCAGGGCCTGGCGCTCGGGGCTCAGGCTGCCTTCCATGTGCTCGTCGTCGGCCCAGGAAAAGTGAATCGGAATCGGTTGGTTGCTGGTGCCCACCTGCAGGCTCACGCCGTGGTTTTGCAGCAGCAGCGCCAGTTGCTGGCGGATGTAGAAAGCAAACAGGTCTGGCCGGGTGAGGGTGGTTTCAAAGCGGCCCGGCTCGGCCACAAAGCCGTAGCTCAGGCGACTGTCCAGCCCCGCGCTTTTGCGGCTGGCGCTGCTGACCTGCACCCGCACAAAGGGGTAAAACGCCCGCACCCGGGTGTCGGTCATGTCCGCGCCCGCCACAAACTCGCGCATGGCCTGGCGCAGGTGGTTCACGCTGTGCTGGTAGATGTGCTGAATTTGCGCCAAGGCGCTGTCGGCATCGTGGTGCTCGGAAGGGGCAATGAAGGGCGGCAGAAGCTGCATGGGGTGTCCTGAAAGGGTCCGTTGAGTTGAGTGGCTCACTGGACATTCTCGGACAGATTCATGACGGGGGTGTGGCCGGCCTCCAATGCCTGTCAGAACTGTCCTGGAGCGCCGCGTGTTGCCTTGGTGGCCCCAAGAGGCCGAGGGCTTGGGCAAGCTGAGGCGCCTCCAAGGGGGTTTCGCTCAACATGGGCTCCAACGTGCTTGTGGGCTTCGAGGACTCGTTGTGGATGGGACCAAGCCAACTGGTCCAGTCGAGCGCACAGCAAGTGCAGCGCATCTGCACCGTGCTGGCGCTCAAGGGCGGGGATCGGGTGAACTTTTGAGGTTCAGTGGGCGTTGACCCAGTTTTCGATGCGAAGGCCGTTAAATCCTCGGAAATCGGCCTCGTTGTTGGTAACAAGGGTTGTGCCCAGCGACAGGGCATGCGCAGCGATCAGTTTGTCCAGCGCGTCTTTTTGGCGTTCTTTGTGGGCGGCACGCAGCGGCCCATAAATGCGTGCAGCGTGGCCTTCAAAAGGGGCTGCTGGAATGTCTTCGAGCAGGCTGTCCAATAAAGCTTGGTTGTGGGCTTTAGCGTCGCCAGAGCAAGCCACACCGAATTCCAATTCAGCCAGCGTGATGGCTGACATCACCACGTCACCCACAAAGCATTCGGCAAATCGGGCTTGCACTTGCGGGGGCTGGTGCTTCATCAAGTAGATGCAGATGTTGGTGTCCAGCATGTATTTGGGTTTCATAAGGCCTCGCGTTGGCCTTCGGTGCTGATGCCTCGACCCTCAGTCATGAAATCTGGTGAAAACCGTGCCAGCTTGCCCAGCACGTCGCCCATGCGCTTGCGGGCCGGGCGAATGCGCAATTCGTCACCGATGCGCTCAATGTCCAAGTCGATGTCCCAACTCCCATAAGCCAGTTCGGCTGGAATGCGCACGGCTTGGGAGTTGCCGTTTTTGAAGAGTTTGGTGTTGGCCATATTTTCCTTTTGTTAGGATGTACAGGTACATCTTAGCAAAAAAGAAACGGCTTGTACATCCGTGGATGTACAAGCCGTTGGGCCTAAGCGGTGATCAAACCGCCGAGCACCTCACATATTGCGTCGGTACTGCCCACCCACCTCGAACAGCGCGTTGGTGATCTGACCGAGCGAGCACACGCGCACCGCGTCCATCAGCACTTCAAACACGTTGCCGTTGTCGATCACGGCTTGTTGCAGGCGTTTGAGCATGGCGGGCGATTCCTTCGCGTGCAGGGCGTGGAAGTCGTTCAGGCGCTTGAGTTGGCTCTGCTTTTCTTCCTCGGTCGAGCGGGCCAGCTCCAGCGTTTCTATGACTTCGTCGCCCTTGGGGTTGCGGAAGGTGTTGACGCCGATGATGGGCAGCTCGCCGGTGTGCTTGAGCATCTCGTAGTGCATGGATTCGTCTTGGATCTTGCCGCGTTGGTAGCCGGTTTCCATCGCGCCCAGCACGCCGCCGCGCTCGGCGATTTTTTCGAACTCGGCCAGAACGGCTTCTTCCAGCAACTCGGTCAACTCTTCGATGATGAAGGCGCCTTGGCTCGGGTTCTCGTTCTTGGCCAGGCCCCACTCGCGGTTGATGATCATCTGGATCGCCATGGCGCGGCGCACCGAGTCTTCGGTGGGCGTGGTGATGGCTTCGTCAAACGCGTTCGTATGGAGTGAGTTGCAGTTGTCGTAGATCGCGATCAGCGCTTGCAGCGTGGTGCGGATGTCGTTGAACTGGATCTCTTGCGCGTGAAGCGAGCGGCCCGAAGTCTGGATGTGGTACTTGAGCTTTTGGCTGCGCTCGTTCGCGCCGTATTTTTCTTTCATGGCCACAGCCCAGATGCGACGTGCTACGCGGCCGAGCACGGTGTATTCCGGGTCCATGCCGTTGCTGAAGAAGAAGCTCAAGTTCGGCGCGAAGTCGTCGATGTGCATGCCACGCGCCAGGTACGCTTCCACAAAGGTGAAGCCGTTGGACAGCGTGAAGGCCAGCTGGCTGATCGGGTTGGCCCCGGCTTCGGCGATGTGGTAACCCGAGATGGACACCGAGTAGAAGTTGCGCACGTCGTGGTGCACAAAATACTGTGCGATGTCGCCCATCACTTTGAGTGAAAACTCGGTCGAGAAGATGCAGGTGTTCTGGCCCTGGTCTTCTTTCAAGATGTCGGCCTGCACCGTGCCACGCACATTGGCCAACACCCATTCGCGGATCTTGGCGGCTTCGGTCTCGGTCGGCTCGCGGCCGTTGTCGGCTGTGAATTTGTCGAGGTTCTGGTCGATGGCCGTGTTCATGAACATGGCCAGGATGGACGGCGCGGGGCCGTTGATGGTCATCGACACGCTGGTGGTCGGGTTGCACAGGTCAAAGCCCGAGTACAGCACCTTCATATCGTCCAGCGTGGCCACGTTCACGCCCGAGTTGCCGATCTTGCCGTAGATGTCGGGGCGCAGGTCGGGGTCGTTGCCGTACAGCGTGACCGAGTCGAACGCGGTGGACAAGCGCTTGGCAGGCAGACCTTCGCTCACCAACTTGAAGCGGCGGTTGGTGCGGAAGGGGTCGCCTTCACCGGCAAACATGCGAGTGGGGTCTTCGCCCTCGCGCTTGAAGGCGAAGGTGCCTGCGGTGTAGGGGTAGCTGCCCGGCACGTTGTCCAGCATCAACCACTTGAGCACTTCGCCGTCGTCTTCGTACTTGGGCAGTGCGACCTTACGGATGGTGGTGCCACTCAGGGATTTGGTGGTGAGCGCCGTGCGAATCTCTTTGTCGCGGATTTTCACCACGTATTCATCGCCTGCGTAGGCTTTTTGCATGTCGGGCCACTGGGCCAGCAACTTGCGGGCGGTGGGATCTTGCGTTTGTTCGCGGCTCACGGCCAGGTCAATGGCGGCTTCGGCGGCTTTGGCGCGGCCGGACTTGCCCACTTCGAGCATGCGGGCCGCAGCGCGCAGTTGCTGGATTTCGCGAGCCAAGCGCGACTGGTCAATGGCGCGTTTTTTGTAGCCGCGCACGGTGTCGCTGATCTCGGCCAAATAGCGGGTGCGCGAGGAGGGCACCACCGGGTTCTGGTGGGTGCTGTAGCGCACGCTGACCACCGGCAAACGGCCTTCGGTGGTCTGCATGCCCAGTTCTGCCAGGCGCGTTTTGAGTGCTTGGTACAGGGCCGTCACGCCGTCGTCGTTGAAGCGCGCCGCCATGGTGCCAAACACCGGCATCTGCTCGGTCGGCACGGTCCAGGCTTCTTTGTTGCGCTGCACCTGTTTGGCCACGTCGCGCAGGGCGTCAGACGCGCCTTTGCGGTCGAACTTGTTGATGGCCACGAACTCGGCAAAGTCCAGCATGTCGATTTTTTCGAGCTGGCTGGCCGCGCCAAATTCGGGCGTCATCACGTACATGGGCACGTCCACATGCGGCACGATGGCCGCGTCGCCTTGGCCAATGCCCGAGGTTTCGACCACGATCACGTCAAAGCCGGCCACCTTGCAGGCCGCCACCACGTCGGGCAGGGCGGCAGAAATTTCACTGCCAAAGTCACGCGTGGCCAGCGAGCGCATGAACACGCGCGGGCCTTGTGACCAAGGCGAGATGGCATTCATGCGGATGCGGTCGCCCAGCAGGGCACCACCGCTCTTGCGGCGCGAGGGGTCGATCGAGATGACCGCCACGCGCAGCGCATCGTCCTGGTCCAGACGCAAGCGGCGGATCAGCTCGTCGGTGAGCGAAGACTTGCCCGCACCGCCGGTGCCGGTGATGCCCAACACGGGCACTTTCTTTTGTGCAGCTTGCTCGCGTACAGCCGCCACCACGCTGGCATCGGCTTTGTCGTTTTCCAAAGCGGTGATCAACTGTGCCAGTGCCCGCCAATTCATCTCGTCGTGACCCTGAATCGCGTCCACGGTTTTGGGGGCCAAGGGGCTCACGTCTTGGTCGCAGCGCATGACCATCTCACCGATCATCCCGGCCAGGCCCATTTTTTGGCCGTCTTCGGGGCTGAAAATCCGCACGCCTTTGTCGGCCAAAGCGCGAATCTCGGCCGGCACGATCACGCCGCCGCCACCGCCAAACACCTTGATGTGCTCGCCGCCACGGGCCTTGAGCAAATCGACCATGTAGCTGAAGTATTCGTTGTGCCCGCCTTGGTAAGAGCTGATGGCGATGCCTTGGGCGTCTTCTTGCAGGGCGGCGGTCACCACCTCGTCGACCGAGCGGTTGTGGCCCAGGTGGATGACTTCGGCGCCCATGCTTTGCAAGATGCGGCGCATGATGTTGATGGCGGCGTCGTGGCCATCAAACAGAGAAGCGGCGGTGACAAAACGCACCTTGTTCGTGGGGCGGTATTCGGCCAGGGCTTTGAATTCGGCGGACAGGTCGGTCATGGGGTCTCCGTTGGCGGGCGATCTGAATGGCTTTGACGTTGACGTAAACGTCAACCAAAACCCGCATCTTAGCCGCTGCAGCCTGTCCTGTCACTGACACCGGAGAAGCTTGGCCAAAAGCTATGATTCCAGCCCGATCTGGGACTCAGCCCGAGGCCCATGCACAGACTCCATGCCCATCATGACCGAACCATCTACCTCTATTGCTCAAGACGTTCAACCTGCCGCTGGCTACGCAGGCGACATTTCACCGCAGTTGGCCTGGGCCTGGGTGCAGTCGGGCGAGGCCGAACTGGTGGATGTGCGCACCGACGCGGAACGCGCCTGGGTGGGCTTTGTGCCAGGGGCCCATGCCGTGGCCTGGAAACAGTGGCCCGGCATGGCCATGAACCCGGGGTTTGACGCAGGCGTGCAGGCTTTGGGTGCGGGCGGCAAAAAGCTGGTGCTGCTGTGCCGCAGCGGTGTGCGTTCGATCGCCGCCGCCCAGCGTGCCACCGAGCTGGGCCTGTTGGCCTACAACATCCTTGAAGGCTTTGAGGGCGATCCCGACGAGCAGGCCCACCGGGGCCTCAAGGGTGGCTGGCGCTTGCGCGGCCTGCCTTGGCAACAAAACTGAGCCTGTCCTTGGTTTCAAGCAGTGACCGTGGCTTAAGAATGATGGATCCAGGATCGAGTCCGGGATGACGAGCATTTGTCACCCCGGGCGAAGACCCGGGGTCCATGGATTCAAACGCCAGGCGGGCGGCGGTTGATCATCTCTTGGTTGGCCATTTCATAGGCATGGGCCAGTTTCAACAGCGCCAAATCCCCTTGTGGTTTGCCAATCAGGGCCAGGCCCATGGGCAGGCCGTTCTCGCCAAAGCCTGCGGGCACGCTGATCGAGGGCAAGCCTGCAAATGTGGCGTAAATCACCACCTCCATCCAGCGGTGGTAGGTGTCCATGCTCTGGCCCGCCACGCTCTGTGGCCAGCGCTGGCTCACATCAAAAGGCCAAACCTGGGCAACGGGAATGGCCAGCATGTCGAATTTTTCAAACAAGGCCAGCATGCTCATGTAAAACCGTGTGCGGCTGGCGCTGGCAGACATCAATTGGGCACCGGTCAGGTTGAGCGATTGGTCATGCTCCCACAGGGCCTCAGGTTTGATGTGGGCGCGGTTGGCCGGGTTGATCAGGAACGGTGCAATGCGTGGCCCCACCAAAGCCTGACGCCACACCAGCCAGGCTTGCCAAATTTGCTCAGGTGGCATGCCCAGCCGCGCTTCGTCCACGGTGCAGCCCATGCCCGACAAGCTGTTCAGCGCCGATTCGCACACATCCAAAACGCCTTCTTCCATGGGCAGGTAGCCCTGCAGGTTGCCCAGCCAGCCGATGCGCTGGCCCTTGGGGTCCATGTCCAGCGTGCCCGCAAACACAGCCGGGTCATCGCTCAGACTCAAGGGGCTGGAGGGGTGCGCTCCGGCCTGCACCGACAGCAGCATGGCCAGATCGGCCACATGGCGAGCCATGGGCCCTTCGGTGGCCAGTTGGGCAATGAACACGTCTTGCGCGGGGGACATGGGCACGCGGCCTTGCGAGGGGCGCAGGCCAAACACATGGTTCCAGCCCGCCGGGTTGCGCAAGCTGCCCATGAAGTCCGAGCCATCGGCAACGGGCAGGAGGCGTTGCGCCAGCGCCACAGCCGCACCGCCGCTGCTGCCGCCGGCCGATTTGCTCGGGTCCCAGGCGTTGCGGGTCGGGCCAAAGACTTCGTTGAAGGTGTGAGAGCCCAGGCCAAATTCGGGGGTGTTGGTTTTGCCGATGACGATGGCACCGGCCGCTTTGGTGCGCTGGACCATGAGCCCGTCCTCGCTGGCCACAAAGTCTTTCATGAGGGGGCTGCCCAAAGTGGTGCGCAGGCCTTGTGCATTGGCCAAATCCTTGATGGCTTGGGGCATGCCGTGCATCCAGCCCATGGATTCACCCCGGGCCAACTGGGCATCGCGCTCGCGTGCTTGTGCCATCAAAAGTTCGGGTTCTTGCAGGCTGACGATGGCATTGGACTGCGGATTGAGTCGTGCAATGCGATCGAGGGTGGCCTGCATCACTTCCTGGCACGACACCTGCTTGAGATGAATGGCGCGGGACAAATTCAGTGCAGAGGTATCAGGGTTGACCATGTGGTAAATCTCTCGGTTGAACTTGTATTATGAATTTGGCAAGGGGCCTTGCAACCACTGGTAAAAACCCCGACCCCGATTTGCGCAAAGGTGACGCCCGATCTTTTTGAAAGCTGTCATCATGAAATTTCAACTGTTCCATTTGGAGATCTGACCATGAAGAGACGTGTTCTGTTTGCCGCCACCGGCTTGTTGGGTTTGAGCATGCTGGCCCCCGTGGTGGCCCAAGCTCAAGACAACAAGGTGTTCCGCTTTGTGCCGCACGCCAACTTGGCCGTGTTGGACCCCATCTGGACCACAGCCTATGTGACGCGCAACCACGCTTACATGATTTACGACACCCTGTTCTCGGAAGACGCTCAGGGCAACATCAAGCCCCAGATGGTGGACACCTACACCAACTCGCCCGACCGTAAGACTTGGACTTTCAAGCTGCGCAGTGGTCTGGAGTTCCACGACGGCAAACCGGTCACCAGTGAAGACGTGGTGGCCTCGCTCAAGCGCTGGGCCAGCCGTGACGCCATGGGCGGCATTTTGAACACCTTCATCGACCGCTACGAAACCCCCGACGCCAGCACCTTCCGCATGATCCTCAAGGAGCCCAGCGGCATCGTGATCGACGCCTTGGGCAAGGCCTCGTCCAACGTGCCCTTCATCATGCCTGCACGCATTGCGGCCACGCCCGGCGCTGAGCAAATCAAGGAGCACATTGGTTCGGGCCCCTTCATCTTCAAGGCCGACGAGTTCAAGCCCGGTGCCCTGGCCGTGTACACGCGCAATGCCAAATACAAGCCCCGCGCAGAAGCCCCCAGTGGCATGGCCGGTGGCCGTCCGGTCAACTTTGACCGTGTGGAGTGGGTCATCATCCGCGATCCACAAACCCAGTTCAACGCCATCAAAGCCGGTGAAGTGGACATGGTCGAGCAGCCCAGCTTCGAGCAGTACGAGACCCTCAAGAAAACCGAAGGTTTGAAGGTCGATGACTTCTCGCCAGCGGGCTTGCAGTTCATCATGCGCTTTAACCACCTGCACAAGCCTTTTGACAACCCCAAAATCCGTCAGGCCGCCATGGTGGCGATGGGCCAGCAGGCCTACATCAACACCCAGATTGGCGTGCCCGAGTTGGGCAAGCTGTGCCGCAGCATTTTCCCTTGCGGCACCACCTATGCGGATGAAAACACCGGTTACTTCACAGGCATTGCCAACCCGGCCAAAGCCCGCGAAATGCTCAAAGAAGCGGGTTACGACAACACCCCTGTGCTCTTGATGCGCCCCACCGATCTGGCCTCGATCGCCAAGATCCCTTTGGTGGCCAAGCAGCAACTCGAAGCCGCAGGTTTTAAGGTGGACTTCCAGCAAATGGACTGGGCGTCCTTGTTGGCACGCCGTGCCAAGAAAGACGCACCTGCAGCGGGTGGCTGGAACGCTTTCCTGACCGCTTGGACAGCGGGCGACATCTCCAACCCGCTGGCCATGGCCATGCTGAACGCCAAGGGCGACACCGGTTGGTTCGGCTGGCAGAACGAGCCGCGCATTGAGACCTTGAAGGCCAGCTTCGCCCGTGCAGGCACCACCGAGGAGAAAAAGAAAATCGCCAGCCAGATCCAGGCCGTTGCCTTCGAAACGGCCACCCATGCACCTTTGGGGCAGTACCGTTCGCCCACGGTGATCCGCAGCAATGTGAGCGGCATTTTGCAAACGCCCGGTATCCCGGTCATGTGGAACATCAAGAAAAACTGATCAGGTTCTGAGCGATGTTTCAATTCGTCCTGCGCCGCTTGCTGGCGGTGCTGCCGGTCCTGCTCGTCGTGTCGTTGGTGGTCTTCCTCATCTTGAGGTTGGCCCCCGGTGACCCGGCGGCGGTCATTGCTGGCAACAGCGCCACCAACGAAGACATCAACCGCATCCGTGAACAACTGGGTCTGGATCGCTCGATCCTGTCCCAGTACTTCATCTGGATCGGGCGGGTGTTCCAGGGCGATCTGGGGTATTCGTATTACCTGAGCAAGCCCGTCACCGAGCTGATCGCGCAGCGCATCGAGCCCACCTTGTCGCTGGCGGCTGGCACTTTGGTGCTGGCCATCGCGGTGGCCATTCCCTTGGGAACCATCGCTGCTTGGCGCATGGGCGGCTGGCTCGACAAAATCCTGTCCGGTTTTTCCGTGGCCGGGTTTTCGGTGCCGGTGTTTGTGGTCGGCTACTTGCTGATTTACCTGTTTGCCATTCGTCTGGACTGGTTGCCGGTGCAAGGTTACAAGGCCTTGTTCGGGCCGCGCAGTGTCGGGGTGTGGGACTGGATGCGGCAACTGATCTTGCCCTGGATGACGCTGGCCATGATTTATGTGGCGCTGATTGCACGGGTGACCCGAGCCAGCGTCTCCGAAGCCCTGACCGAAGACTACATCCGCACGGCTCGGGCCAAAGGGTTGACCGAAAGCGTGGTGTTGCTGCGTCACGCCCTGAGCAATGCAGCGGTGCCCATCGTCACCGTGATCGGCATTGGCGTGGCTTTGCTCATTGGCGGGGTGGTGGTGACCGAGACGGTGTACGCCATTCCGGGCCTGGGCATGCTCACGGTGGATGCGGTGCTCAACCGCGACTTCCCGGTGATCCAGGGACTGGTCCTGCTGTTTTCATGCGCCTACGTGTTCATCAACCTCATGGTCGATTTGAGCTACCTCTTTCTTGATCCGAGGATCCGTTACTGATGTCAGTCTCTCATCGTTTGTGGGCCAATGGCTCAATCCGGTTTGGTGCCGTGGTGCTCGGGTTCATGGTGCTGGTGTCCTTGCTGGCACCTTGGCTGGGCACGGTCGACCCGTCCGCCATGGACTCCAACTTCATCAACAAACCCGCAGGGCTCAAGGGCGACTTCACCTTGCTCGACGGCAGCACGGTGGCCCACACCTTCTGGTTGGGCACCGACAGCTTTGGCCGCGACCTGTACAGCCGTGTGGTGTATGGGGCCCAAGTGTCTTTGCTGGTGGGCGGTTTCACCGCTGCGCTGGCGCTGGCTTTGGGCGGCTTTCTGGGCATGATGGCGGGCTACTTCCGGCAAGTCGATGCGGTGCTCATGCGCTTCATGGACGGCCTGATGGCCATTCCCGCCATCTTGCTGGCCATTGCGCTGGTGGCCGCACTGGGGGCGCAGGTGGCCACGGTGGTGGTGGCCATCGCCATCCCCGAGGTGCCGCGTGTGACGCGCCTGGTGCGCTCTTTGGTGCTGAGTTTGCGTGAAGAGCCTTTTGTGGAAGCAGCCCGTGCGCTGGCCACGCCCACGCCGGTCATTTTGTGGCGGCACATCTTGCCCAATGCCTTGGCGCCGCTGATTGTGCAGGGCACCTTTGTGGCCGCATCTGCGGTGCTGACCGAAGCGATTTTGAGTTTTCTGGGCCTGGGTCTGCCGCCTGACATCCCCACATGGGGCAACATCATGGCCGAGGGGCGTGTGCAGTTCAGCCAGTACCCCGGCAACGTGCTCTACCCCGCTTTGTTTTTGGTGCCCACGGTGCTGGCTGTGAATTTGTTGGGAGATGGTTTGCGCGACGTGCTCGATCCCAAGTTTGCGAAAAGGGGAGCGTGATGAGCGCTGTATCTGCTCAACCTGTCCTGACCATCCGCCAACTCTCGGTGGCCCTGCCTGCGGGTGGTGACCGGGCGCACGCGGTGCACCAGGTGTCGCTCAGCATCCTGCCTGGCCAGACCTTGTGTGTGGTGGGCGAGTCGGGCTCGGGCAAGTCGGTCATGGCCACCACCGTGATGGGCTTGCTGGCCAAAGAGCTGCGCCCCAGCGAGGGTGAAATTTTGTTGCAAGGCGAGTCCTTGCTCGGTGCCTCGGCCACGCGTTTGCGGGCCTTGCGTGGGCGCAGCATGGGCATGGTGTTCCAAGAGCCCATGACCGCGCTCAACCCGGTCATGACCTGCGGCGACCAGGTCGACGAGTTGCTCTCGACCCACACCGACTGGCCCCGCGACCAGCGTCGCGCCGAAATTTTGCGCATCTTTGAAAGGGTGCGTCTGCCTGATCCTGAGCGCATGCTGCGCAGCTACCCGCACCAGCTCAGCGGTGGGCAGCGTCAACGCATCGTGATCGCCATGGCCGTGGTGCTCAAGCCCGCCCTGATCATTTGCGACGAGCCGACCACGGCCCTGGATGTGACCACGCAAAAGGAAATTTTGCGTTTGATTGCCGACCTGCAGCGCGAGCAAGGCAGCGCGGTGCTGTTCATCACCCACGACATGGGTGTGGTGGCCGAAATTGCCAACGATGTGCTGGTGATGAACCAAGGCGAAGCCGTGGAAGGCGGGCCCTGTGAGCAGGTCTTGCGTCGCCCCAAGGCCGAGTACACGCGCCAGTTGCTCGCAGCCGTGCCGGGCATGACACCGCCTGCCGCCAAACCCGCCTTCAGTGGCCCGGCATTGCTGTCGGGCCAAGGCGTGGGCAAAACCTACGCCAGCCGCGACTGGATGGGCCGCAACCGCGCCAATGCAGCCTTGCAAAACGCGCATGTGGCGGTGCACGCGGGCGAGACCGTGGGCATTGTGGGCGAGTCCGGTTCGGGCAAGTCCACCTTTGCCCGTTGCCTGATCCGCCTGATCGATCCGACCGAGGGCCGCATCTTGTGGGGCGACGACGAGGTGGCCACTTTGCCCGAGGGACGCTTGCGTCCCTTGCGCAACCGGGTGCAAGTGGTCTTCCAGGACCCGAACCGCTCGCTCAACCCGCGCCGCACGGTGGGCCAGTCCATGGTCGAAGGGGCCATGAACTTTGGCCAGTCACGCGCCGAGGCCGAAGCCTTGGCTGCCGAGCTGATGACGCAGGTGCGTTTGCCGGTCGAGGCGCTGCAGCGCTACCCCAGTCAATTCAGCGGCGGTCAACGGCAACGCCTGGCCATTGCGCGAGCGCTGGCTTGTCGGCCCCAAGTGTTGGTGGCCGACGAGGCGGTGAGCGCCCTCGATGTGAGCGTGCAGGCACAGATTCTGAATTTGCTGCGCGAAATCCAGGGCCGTCTGGGTCTGGGTTTACTTTTTATCACCCACGACCTGCGTGTGGCCGCCCAGTTGTGCGACCGCGTGATCGTGATGCACCAAGGCCTCATTGTCGAAGAAGGCCCCACCGCCGCGCTTTACGCCAACCCTCAACAAGACTACACGCGCCGCCTGCTCCAAGCTGCGCCTGCCGCTTTGCCGCCGCTCGAATCGGCTTGATCTGTCACACCCAACGCGCACATGACCCGTATCCTGATCGCTGGTTACCAGCACGAGACCAATACCTTTGCCCCCAGCCTGGCCGATTGGGCCGCCTTCCAAAGCGGCGAGGCCTTTCCGGCCTATGTGCGTGGGCAGGCCATGATCGACCAGATGACGGGCGTGAACATCCCGGCGGGCGGTTTCATTGACGCGGCGCGGCGCGAAGGCTGGCAACTGCTGCCCTCGGCCTGGGCCGGGGCCACGCCCTCTTCTTATGTGACCCAAGACGCGTTTGAGCGCATCTGCGCGGCCATTGTCGAAGACGTTCGTGCGGCTTTGGTTCAGGGCTTGGACGGGGTGTACCTCGATCTGCATGGCGCGGCCGTGGCCGAAAACGCCGACGACAGCGAAGGCGAACTGATCGCCCGGATCCGCGCGGTGGTTGGCCCCAAGCTGCCCATTGTGGCCAGCTTGGACCTTCACGCCAATGTGACCGAGCGCATGCTGCAGCTGTCCGATGGCCTGGTCGCCTACCGCACCTACCCGCACATCGACATGGCCGAGACCGGCGAGCGCGCAGCCATCTTGCTGCGCGAGCATTTGCGAGCAGGCGGCAAGCGCCCCATGCAAGCGCGTCGCCTGCCATTCTTGATTCCCCTCAACGCACAAAGCACCTGGATGGCCCCGGCCAAAGACCTGTACGACGAGATGATCGCGCTGGAGTCTCAAACCGGTTGCATGCTCAGTTTTTGCATGGGCTTTCCGGCGTCTGACTTTGACGAATGCGGTCCCGTGGTTTGGGGCCATGGACCGCAGGCTGACATGGCGGTGCAGCGCTTGTTTGAGCGCGTGGCCGAACCCGGTCAGTGGCGTCCCGATGTGCTGCCTGCCCGCGAGGCGGTGACCCAAGCCCTGGCCACGGCCGAGGTGTCGGCCGCCCCCGTGGTCATGGCCGACACACAAGACAACCCGGGCGCAGGCGGTGACAGCAACACCACCGGCATGCTGCATGCCTTGTTGCAACAAGGTGCAGGCCAGCGCTGGCCTGGCCAGGTGGCGCTGGGCTTGTTGTACGACCCCGAAGCCGCCCGCATGGCCCATGCTGCTGGGGTGGGGGCCAGCTTGCAGCTGGCTTTGGGCAAAGCGGTGCCCACTTTCACGGGCGAGGCGAGTGACCCGCCCTTGCAGGGGCGCTTCACGGTGCGGGCTTTGGGGCCGGATTATTGCGAGCTCAAAGGCCCGATGATGACCGGCATGAAAGCCCACATCGGCCCTTGTGCATGCCTCGAAATCGACGGCGTGCTGATCGCCGTGGCCAGCGGCAAGATGCAGATGCTCGACCGCGAACTGTTTCGCGCCGTGGGCATCCACCCCGAGCAGATGAAGCTGCTGGTGGTCAAAAGCTCCAACCATTTCCGGGCCGACTTCACCCCCATCGCCAGCCGCGTGCTGGTGGCCAAAGCGGCCGGCCCCATGGCTGCCGATCCGGGCGACTTGCCCTGGAAAAAACTCAGTCCCAACACCCGCACTCGGCCTTGATGCGATTTGACAGCCAGGCTTTTGAATTTTCTTGAAGAGGCACACCCCATGAGCGAGACACCCCAAGACCTGACCCAAGCCCCCGCCCACGAACTGCTGGCGCTGTACCGCAGTGGCCAGGCCTCACCGGTGGAAGTCACCCAGGCGGTGCTCTCGCGCATCGAGCGTGTCAACCCGCAAATCAACGCCTTCTGTTTGGTGGACGAAAAAGCTGCACTGACCAGCGCCCGTGCCAGCGAAGCCCGTTGGCAAGCGCACCGCCAGCAAGGCACGCCCGTGGGCGCATTGGACGGTGTGCCCACCTCCATCAAAGATCTGATCCTCACCCAAGGCTGGCCTACTCTGCGCGGCAGCCGCACCATTGACCCGAACCAGCCCTGGGATGTGGACGCCCCGGCCACCGCCCGCCTGCGAGAAGCGGGAGCGGTCTTGCTGGGCAAAACCACCACGCCCGAGTTTGGCTGCAAGGGCGAGACCAATTCGCCGGCCACTGGCATCACCCGCAACCCCTGGAACCTGAACCACACCCCTGGCGGCTCTTCAGGCGGCACAGCTGCCGCTGTGGCCGCAGGCCTGGGGCCCATTGGTGTGGGCACTGACGGTGCGGGCAGCGTGCGCATTCCGGCGGCTTTTTGCGGCAACGTGGGCTTGAAACCCAGCTTTGGCCGCGTGCCGGCCTACCCTTTGTCACCCTTTGGCTCGGTGGCCCACTTGGGCCCGCACACCATGAGCGTGCGCGACGCCGCCTTGATGACCAACGTGCTCAAGCAGCCCGATGCCCGCGACTGGACATCGCTGCCCCCAGATGCCAGCGACTACACCGTGGGCCTGGAAGACGGCATCCGAGGCCTGCGCATCGCCTATTCACCCACTTTGGGTTATGCGAAGAACGTGCACCCTGAGATCGCTGCGGCGGTCGATGCCGCTGTGCAGCAACTGCAAGCGCTGGGCGCTCATGTGGAGCAGATCGATCCCGGATTTGAAGACCCGCTCGAGATCACCACGGGCCTGTGGTTTTTGGGGGCTTACACCGTGTGGAAGGGCTTGAGTGCCGAGCAGCAGGCCGTGGCCGACCCCGACTTCCAAGCCGAGGCCGAGTTCGGGGCGCAATTGAGCGCCTTGCAAATCCAGCAACTCAACCAACGCCGTGGCGTGCTGGGCTCACACATGCGTCAGTTCATGCAGCGTTATGACCTGCTGGTCACCCCCGCTGTGTCGATCCCGGCGTTCGAGGCGCGTGCGGCCGGCACGGTGGCCATGAATCCTGTGTCCATGCTCGGCTGGACGCCCTTCAGCTACCCCTTCAACCTCACCCAGCAGCCCGCCATCACCGTCCCCTGCGGCCTGACCCGCAGCGGCCTGCCCATGGGCTTGCAGATTGTGGGTCCGATGTTTGGCGACGCCTTGGTGCTGCGTGCAGCCCGCGCTTACGAGTCGGTGATGCCCGTTGCCCGACCTGTGATTTGAGCGGGTCACAAGCCAGTCGCTGTGCCAGTTAGAGGGAATCCAGGCAGCAAGGTCTCAGGGGTCTTGCTGACTTGGCGCTGAATTGTTTGAACTGTTTTTTTAACGCTCAATATTCGTTTATCGGTAAATTCAAAGTCTAAATATTATTCAGTAATGATTACATTTTGAATATTTTATGATCTAATTTGAAGAGCTTTTGTCTGCAGTGCAGACCTTGGAGTTCTTATGCAATTGATTTGGGTGGCTGGCCCTGCGGCCCAAGTGGTGACTGTCTCCATCACGGCACGCAAAGTGTTGATGGCCCTGTTTGCTGTGTCCAGTTTTTTGTTGATTCTTGGATTTGTTTTTAACTTTGTCGGTCTCAGGGTCGCCATTGAGTACGCCCCTGAGTTGGCCCACCGCATGGGCGGTGTGACCAGTCAAACCGAGCAAATGAAAACAGAAGCGCTCTATCGAACCAAATTGGACAGTTTGAATCAGCAGTTGGGCTTGGTCACCCGGCAACTCGGTGAAATGGAACGCATCAAAAACGATGTGCTGGGTCGATTGGGGGTTGAAAAACTCTTGCCAGTCTCCGGTGCACCCAAGAGCAACAACTCTTGGGGAAGAGGGGGGCCATTGAATTTGTTGCCCGTTTGGGGGTCTAAAACCTTGCTGAGCCAGCAATTGGATGCCACCGAAGAGCTGTTGGTTCAATATGAAAAAATCTTGAGCAACATGCAGGCGAATTGGCAAAAAGACTTGGATCGCCTCGACTTGGTCCCGACCCAGTTGCCCTTGTCCGGTGAGTTTTTGTTGACCAGCTCGTTTGGGGTGCGTGCCGACCCCATGACCCACTTGCCCAGCATGCACGAAGGCATTGATTTTGTGGCACCTGTCGGAACACCCGTGTTGGCCACGGCACCGGGGCAAGTCTTGCGGGCAGAGTACTCGGGGGCCTACGGCAACATGGTGGAGGTGAGTCATCAAGATGGCTTTGTCACGCGCTATGCGCATTTGAAAACCATCTTTGTCAAACCGGGTCAATTCATTCGTCGTGAAGAGACATTGGGAACCTTGGGCAATACCGGTCGGTCCACTGGGCCGCATTTGCATTACGAAGTCTTGTTGCGTGGTCAGCCCATGCATCCCGCCAAGGCCTTGGCCGCTTGGTCGCGCCATTCAGTTCAATGAAATTTTGAAACGCAAGGAGACAATATGTTTGGAAAAAAAAAGACGAACAACACGCCTTTAGTCATGAGTCAGGAAAAGTTTGACACCCTGATTGGGCGTCACGCCGAAATACACGGATGTTTGCGTTTGCAAGAAAGTGTTCGCATCGATGGCAAGGTGGTGGGCAACATCGAAGCCCCCAAAGACTCTGCCATCTCGGTGGTGATCGGGCCCATGGGGGAAATTTTGGGCGATGTGATGGCCAGTCGGATCATTGTGGCGGGCAAAGTCGCTGGCAACATCCATGCGTATGAACGGGTGGAATTGATGTCGAGCGCCTTGGTTCAAGGCGACATCAAATACGCATCGATTGCGGTCGAGCACGGTGCCAAGCTGCTGGGATTGTTGTTGCAGGTGGACACGTCGTCCGAGGCCCCGTCCAAATCGGACCGCGACGCACAGGACGCGATTCGCAAAGCACAGAACGCAGGACAAGGTCACTGAAGCTTTCTGCGGGCACCGGATGAAATTCATTATCATCGGTGCATGACCTTTTTAGCCCTTGATGTTGGCAACACCCGCCTGAAATGGGCGTTGTATGACCGACCCCATCCGCAAGCCAGTTTGCTGGCCCATGGTGCCGAATTTCTGGAAAACATCGACCGATTGTCAGAGGGGCCATGGGCTCAACTGCCTGAACCAGACCAGATGTTGGGCTGTGTTGTTGCGGGTGATGCGATCAAGCGCCGTGTTCAAGAACAGATGGATTTATGGGATTTCACGCCCCACTGGGTGGTGCCGGGCTTGCATGAAGCGGGTTTGACCAATGGTTATGACCACCCCTCACGCCTGGGGGCTGACCGTTGGGTCGCCATGATTGGTGCCCGTCAGCGCATGTGGGAAAAGGGGCCCCAGCGCCCCTTGGTGGTCGTTATGGTTGGCACCGCTGTGACGGTCGAAGCCATTGACGAGGAAGGACGCTTTTTGGGCGGTCTGATTTTGCCGGGTCACGGCATCATGCTGCGGGCGCTGGAATCGGGAACGGCCGGTTTGCATGTGCCGACCGGGGAAGTTCGCCCTTTTCCGACCAACACCAGCGATGCCCTGACCAGTGGTGGCACCTATGCCATCGCCGGAGCTTGTGAACGCATGGTGCAGCACCTGCGTGAATACACCGGGCAAGAGCCCATGTGCGTGATGACCGGCGGTGCAGGCTGGAAAATGGCCCCCAGCATGTCGGTCCAGTTTGAGTTGGTGGATAACCTGATTTTTGATGGTTTGCTGACCATTGCCGCTCAGCGCTTTGGCTGACGTGAGGCGCTTTCTTGGGCCTCAGGTCGCAGGCAGGCTGTAGGCGGCCGTCAGGCTTTGCAAGTGTGAGCGCAGTTCTGCACTGGCCATGTAGGGGGTCAACAAGGCCAAAACATGGCGTGCACCCCGTGTCAAAGCCAGGTCTGCACTGGCCGGCTCCATGGCTTGTCTGGGGTTGCGAACATATTCAAAGCTGAGCCAATAAGTGACCATGACCGACATGCTGGCCGACAAGGTTTCAATGCTGTCGGGATCGATGTGCATCAGGCCTGCCGCAGCCATTGATTCAAGCATCAAGCGCAAAGCGTGGGTTTTGCGTTCGAGCACTTGGTGAAAGTGCGTCTCAAGATGCCGGTTACCCGACAAGAGGTTGTTCAAGTCGCGGTACAAAAACCGGAAAGCCCAGATTTGTTCAAACAAAGAATGCAAAAAGAACCAAGCCCCTTCGGTGTCTTGAACATCGGGAGCGGCTTCCAGCAGTTCCAGCATCGCCGTTTCGTATTGGTCAAACAAATGGTTGACCAAAGCATCCTTGGAGGGGAAATGGTAATAAAGGTTGCCAGGGCTGATGTTCAATTCGGCTGAAATCACCGTGGTGGAGACATTGGGCTCACCATAGCGGTTGAACAAGTCCAGTGTGACCTCCGCGATGCGCAAGGCCGTGCGACGGGGGGCTTTTTTGGCCATGACGCGCCCTGATGGGGGTTAGTCCGCAGCGCGGCGCGAAGATTTGACAGGGGCACGCTGCGGTTTGGTTTTGGCACTCGCAGTCAAGCCTGACTTGGCGGCTTGTTTTTTCGCCGGTGCAGCTTTGCTTTTGGGCGCATCGGTGCCGTTGGCCTGCAAAATTTGGTTCAGCTGTTCTTGCAATTGGTCTACACGGGCCTGCAGCAGCTGCATGTCGCCCATGGTGGGCATGCCCAGTCGGTGCAGCGCTTTGGCCACGCGTTCTTCAAACAAGTGTTCCAGACGGTCGACGCGCACAACGCTTTGCTGCCCCAAATCACTGGCCATGTGGGTCAGCCGCTCGGTGGCTTCGTGCAGACGTTGTTGTGCCTCGGCTTGGCTCTTGCGCTGAAAGGCCAGCCCATCGTTGACCAGGGCCTCAATCGCTTTGGTGCCTTGTTCTTGGGCTTTGGCCATGGCCCCCAGGCCTGCCAGCCAGATGTGCTGGGCAGGTGGGGTTGGGGTGTCGGTGAGGGGTGAAGAGGCCGGATTTTTGGAGGTATCGAACGATTTGACCATGGCGTATTTCCTGCAGAAGCAAACACTTTAACCTGCACACAAAAAGTACGCATGAATGTTCAGAGCCTGATGACCTGGGTCTGCGTTCAATGGTTCTAAAATCAAGGCTTTGTAGCGCATGACTTCCGTTCTTTGGGGTGTGCGGCCATTGCAATGACTCACATCTCGATACGACCATGACCTTACTTGTTACCGGCGGTGCCGGATTCATCGGTGCCAATTTTGTGCTGGACTGGCTCGCCCAGAGCCCAGAGCCTGTTGTCAACCTCGACAAACTCACTTACGCAGGCAACCCTGAAACATTGGCCAGTTTGCAAGGCGATGCCCGACACCAGTTGGTGCAAGGTGATATTGGTGACGTCGATTTGGTGCGGCAGTTGTTGGCCGAGCATCGGCCACGGGCGGTGGTCAACTTTGCCGCTGAAAGCCATGTGGACCGCTCCATTCATGGGCCCGGTGATTTCATCCATACCAACATCGTGGGCACCTTCAATTTGCTCGAATCGGTGCGGGGTTATTGGAGCGCGTTGCCACAAGCCGATCAGCAGGCTTTTCGCTTTTTGCATGTCTCGACCGATGAGGTCTATGGGTCTTTGGGGCACGCGGACCCGGCCTTTACCGAAAACCATCGCTACGAACCCAACAGCCCTTACAGCGCGAGCAAAGCGGCATCTGACCATTTGGTGCGGGCCTGGCACCACACCTATGGCTTGCCGGTGGTGACCACCAACTGCAGCAACAACTATGGGCCTTACCATTTTCCTGAAAAACTCATCCCCTTGATGATCGTGAACGCCTTGGCTGGCAAACCCTTGCCTGTCTATGGTGACGGCATGCAAATTCGGGATTGGCTGTATGTCAAAGACCATTGCAGCGCCATTCGCCGGGTTTTGGAGGCGGGTCGTTTGGGCGAAACCTACAACGTGGGGGGGTGGAACGAAAAACCCAACATCGACATTGTGAAAACCATTTGCCAGCTGCTCGACGAGATGCGCCCCAAAGCCGATGGCAGCAGCTATGCCAGCCAGATCAGTTATGTGACCGATCGGCCAGGTCACGACCGCCGATACGCGATTGACGCCCGCAAACTTGAAGCCGAATTGGGCTGGAAGCCTGCCGAGACCTTTGAAACCGGCATTCGCAAAACAGTGCAGTGGTACCTTGCCCACCCTGAATGGGTGAGCAATGTGCAAAGTGGGGCCTACCGCGAGTGGGTGCAAAAACAGTACAGCGCCTCATGAGAGTTCTGCTTTTGGGCAAAAACGGCCAAGTGGGTTGGGAGTTGCAACGCAGCTTGGCCCCGCTGGGCGAGGTGTTGGCGCTGGACAGGCACAGCCGTGATTTTTGTGGTGACCTCAGTCAACCCGAGCGTTTGGCGCAAACCGTGTTGGCTTACCGACCCGATGTGATCGTGAACGCGGGCGCGCACACGGCGGTAGACAAAGCCGAGTCCGAAACCCCTTTGGCACGTTGCCTCAATGCCACGGCACCGGCCGCGCTGGCGCAGGCGGCCGCCGATACGGGCGCTTGGCTGGTGCATTATTCGACCGACTATGTGTTCAATGGGCAAGGTGGCCAGGCTTGGCAAGAAGACGATGCCACGGGCCCGCTCAGCGTCTATGGACAAACCAAACTGGAAGGCGAGCAGGCCATTGCGCAGCGCTGCGCCAAGCACCTGATTTTTCGCACCAGTTGGGTGTACGGCGCACGCGGGGGCAATTTTGCCCGCACCATGCTGCGTTTGGCCGGTGAGCGTGAGCGCCTGACGGTCATCGATGACCAGCATGGCGCACCCACAGGCGCCGATTTGATCGCCGATGTCACGGCCCATGCCATTCGGCAGGTCTTGGCGGCACCCCATGAGTCCCTGGCCGGCATTTACCATCTGGTGGCCAGCGGTGAAACCACATGGCACGGCTACGCCAGTCATGTGGTGGCCCAAGCCCGTGGCATGAAGCCTGAGCTGGATTTGAAGGTCAAGGAGATCGTGGCGGTGCCCACTTCAGCGTTTGTGACACCTGCTCAGCGCCCACTCAATTCGAGGCTCAGCACGCGCAAGCTGCAGCAGACCTTTGGTTTGGTGTTGCCGCCTTGGCAGCAAGGGGTCGATCGGCTGCTGACCGAGATCCTCTGAAGCGCGACAGGCTTGGGGCACAATTCCCCCAAATTTTGCCCATTTGATCAACCCTCAAGGCTTACCATGACCGAATCGACTGCCGCCAACACCGTTGCTCCCCACGACCAGGCCCAGATCCTGGCGCAGGCCATGCCCTATATCCGCAAGTTCCATGGCAAGACCTTGGTCATCAAATACGGCGGTAACGCCATGACCGACCCCGCCCTGCAGCAAGCTTTTGCCGAAGACGTGGTGCTGCTCAAGTTGGTGGGCATGAACCCGGTGGTGGTGCACGGCGGTGGCCCGCAAATTGAAACGGCCTTGAAGCGTTTGGGCAAAACCGGCGAATTCATCCAAGGCATGCGTGTGACCGATGCTGAGACCATGGAAGTGGTCGAGTGGGTGCTGGGCGGCGAAGTTCAGCAAGACATTGTGGGCATGATCAACCGCGCAGGCGGCAAAGCCGTGGGCTTGACGGGGCGTGATGGCGGCTTGATTCGGGCCAAAAAACTGCGTCTGGTGGACAGCCAAGACCCGAGCAAAGAACACGATGTGGGCCAGGTCGGCGAGATCGAAAGCATTGACCCCTCGATCCTGACTTGCCTGCAAGACGACGCCTTCATCCCGGTGGTCAGCCCCATCGGCTTTGGTGCCAACAACGAAAGTTACAACATCAACGCCGACGTGGTGGCTGCCAAGCTGGCCACGGTCTTGCAAGCTGAAAAGCTGCTCATGCTCACCAATATCCGTGGTGTGCTTGACAAACAAGGCCAGTTGCTGACCGAGCTGACGCCCAACCGCATTGACGAGTTGTGCGCCGATGGCACCATCAGCGGCGGCATGATCCCCAAAATTGCGGGCGCACTGGATGCGGCCAAAAGTGGGGTGAATGCGGTGCACATCATCGATGGTCGCGTGCCCCATGCCATGCTGTTGGAAGTGCTGTCCGAGCAGGCCTTTGGCACCATGATTCGCAGCCGTTGAGCTTTTGGGGGATGGTCGTGGGGTGAGTTGAATTAAAAAAGGGGGAGAGATGACAGACCAAGAAAAACCAAGTGAGCGCTACTCTGACGAGGAAGCATCACCCGTGCGCAAACGACCACGCCCGGGCGAGCGGCGATTGCAAATTTTGCAAACCCTGGCCGCCATGCTGGAGCAACCAGGCACAGAGCGCGTGACCACCGCTGGCCTGGCCGCCAAAATTGGTGTGAGCGAAGCGGCTTTGTACCGGCACTTTGCCAGCAAAGCGCAGATGTTCGAAGGACTGATTGATTTTGTGGACCAGTCCGTCATTGGCCTCATCCGACAAGTGACCGACCGTGAGCCTGCAGGGACTCAGCAGGCTGGTCGCATCGTGGCCCTGTTGCTGCAATTTGCCGAGAAAAACCCGGGCATGAGCCGGGTGATGATTGGCGATGCGCTGGTGTTGGAGCACGAACGCTTGCAAGAGCGCATCAATTTGCTGTTTGACAAGATCGAGGCGCAGTTGCGTCAGTCGCTCAAAGGCATCGAATCGGCCACCCCCACGGCCGACGCACAAGTCACCGCCTCTTTGCTGGTGGCTTTCATGCAAGGGCGCTTGCAGCGCTTCGCCCGCTCGGGCTTCAAACGCTTGCCATCAGAGCATTTGCAGGCGGCGCTGGCACGGGTGCTCTAGCCACAAGCAGGGGCGCTGCCCTGCGCTGCTTGTGCTGTGATTTATTTTCCGAACCACTGGCCCACATGTTGCCATGCACGCAACAGCCAGGTGGATTGTTCCACTTCGGTTTGCGCCACCAATGGGGCTTCGCCCACTGGCTTGCCATTGGCGGAGGCCACCACCTTGCCGATCACCGCTCCCTTGGCCAAGGGGGCTTTCAGGTCTGGCTTGAGTTCCACCACGGTTTGCACTTTTGTGCCGCGCGGTACGGTCAACAACCAAGGCGTGCCCAAACCCGCGTCCACTTTGTCGGCTTTGCCAAAGCTGACCTTGGCCGTGGCGACCACCGCATTCGTCGCAAACGGGGTCACCTTTTCGAAACTGCCAAAACCCCAGCCCAGCAGCGTGCGGGTTTGATCGGCCCGGGCCTGGGGGCTGTGTGTGTTGAGGATGACCGAAATCAGGCGTGTGTCGTTGCGCTTGGACGATGTGACCAAGCAGTAACCGGCCTCGGCGGTGTGGCCGGTTTTCAGACCGTCCACGGTGGGGTCGGTATAGAGCAGGGCGTTGCGGTTGCCTTGCTTGATGCCGTTGTATTTGAAATCGCGCTCGGCGTAGAGGGGGTAGTACTCGGCACCATCTCGGATGATGGCCCGCGCCAGAATGGCCAAATCTCGCGCCGATGATTTGTGCGTCGGATCGGGCAGACCTGTGGGGTTCACAAAGTGGGTGTGTGTCATTCCCAAGCGCTGGGCTTCGGCGTTCATCAGTTTGGCAAAGCCCGCTTCGGAGCTGGCCATGTGCTCGGCAATCGCTTTGGAGGCATCGTTGCCCGACTGGATGATGATGCCGCGCAGGAGGTCGATCACCGTGGCCTGGCTGTTCAAAGGCAGGTACATGCATGACTCGGCGCTGGTGCCCCGGCACCAGGCGTTTTCGCTGACGGTGACCAGGTCGGTGGGCTTGAGCTTGCCTGAACGCAGCGCTTGCTCGACGATGTAGCTGGTCATCATCTTGGTCAGCGAGGCTGGCGGCAGGGCTTCATCCGCATTGGCCGAGGCCAGTACTTCACCCGAGTCAAAGTCCATCAACAACCAAGCTTTGGACTGCAATGCGGGGGCGTTGGGGGCCAAGGCCACTTGCGCTGCCAACGGGGGCAAGGCATTGGCCGCCGCCGCCTTTTTTGAAGCCGAGGGCTTGGCTGCGGCAGATTTGGCGGCGCTGGTTTTGGCTTTGTGGGATGGTGCTGCGAAAACGCCAGAGCTGGGAAGCAAAGCACCCACGGCAATGGCCACGGCGACGGAGAGGACGGTGTAGTTCTTAGTGTTCATGGTGTTCATCGAAAGAGCGCCGATTGTCGCGGATTCCTGGCCGTCTTTTGCCATGTTGGACGCACGCAACTCCAGGGTTCTGTGCAGCAGAACACAATGTGTCAAAAAGGACTGGATTTTTCATGGTGACAAGGGCCTTGGGCAGACCGGCGACAGGTCGATCGTGCAAAGGGTCTGGATCGCCGCTGATTGACCCGTCATGAGATTGGCTTGGATTGTCTTCAGTCTGTGCTGTTAAATCGGTAGCCAACGCCATAAACAGAGACGATGCAATCCTGATCATGATCAACGGCATGCACCTTTTTGCGAATGTTTTTGATGTGGGTGTCGATGGCGCGGTCACTGATGTCGCGCTGGCTGTCATGGACAGCCGCTAGCAACTGGTCACGCGAATAGACCTGATTGGGGCGACTCAGGAGCAGCCGAAACATCATGAACTCGATGCGTGTCAACGGCAGCCATTGACCACGCCAGCTGATGCGAAAGCTTGCCTCATGTATCTCCCATGATTTGGTTGAACTTTTGACTTTTCCATTTGCTCGGCGCAACAGGGCGCGAATACGGGCGATGACTTCACGGGGGGCAAAGGGTTTGCAAACATAATCATCTGCACCGATATCGAGACCCATTAGGCGATCTGCCTCATCGATGCGTGCGGTCAACATCAGGATAGGAACATCGCTGAATGCACGAACCGCCTTGCATACATTGATACCGTCCAGCCCAGGCAGCATCCAGTCCAGAATCACAGCGTCAGGTACTTGCCGCTTGATGTGAGCCAAAGCGTTGCAACCCTCGTACTCAGCTTCAGTCTCATAGCCGCTGGCACGCAGATAGTTTTGCAGTAAGTTGGAGATTTTTCGGTCGTCTTCAACAACAAGCACACGTTGCGGCTTGGTTTCAATCATATGGCGGAGTCTCCAAGGTGCGGCAATTCAAGCTGAAACAAGACACCGCCCAATACCGAAGCCTCAGCGCGAATCACACCCTGATGTGCTTTGGCAATCTGCTCGCAAATCGCAAGTCCAAGTCCGCTGCCTCCGGTTGAGCGTCCCCTTGCCACATCGGCCCGATACAAGGGCTCGAAGATGCGCAGCAAGTCACTCTCTGACACACCGGGCGCAGAATCTTGCACCTGAATGACCACCTTGTTCTCATTGCACATGTCAAGCCTCACCTGCACTTCTCCCGGGGAATCGGTATAGCGCAGGCTGTTGTCCAGTAAATTGCCCACGAGTTGCTCCAAGCGTCTGGCATCCCAGCGAACGATCACGGGGGTCTTGTCTTCAAGGCTGAGGGTCAGCTTGAGGCCCAACTGAGCTGCCCGCAAAGAAAATTTTTGAACAATGCCCTCAAGTAGAAGTGCAGCATCTACATCTTCAAAATAGCAAGGCAGCGCCTTGAGATCGGACATGGCCAATAAATGCAGGTCATCGACCAGGGCATTGAGTTGCAAGACTTCTTCGCGCAAGGACAACATGGCTTTAGGGGTCAGTGGGAAAATGCCGTCGATGAGCGCGTCAATCTCGCCGCGCAACACCGTCAGCGGCGTGCGCAGTTCGTGGGACATGTCTGCAATCCACTGCCGCCTTGCACCCTCGAGTTGTTTTAAACCCTCAGCCATTTGATTGATGTTGCGCATGGCATCACCAATTTCATCGCTGCGCGTGACGTCCAATCGGGTGTCAAAGTCACCTTGTGCAATTTTTTCGGTCGCAGTTTGCACAGCGATCAATGGGCGAACCCAATGCGCAGAAATCCAGAATGCGCCAATCAGTGCCAGCAAGAGCAAAACGCAAGCGACGGCCACGATGCTTTGGTACTGTGTTTTCAGAAATCGAACCTCAACTTCAGACGGTACAGATTTGAGTTTCATCATCCGCACGACACCCACCAATTCATGGTCCAGGTGCACCGGTCGCTCAACCGTTTCTTGAACATTTTTCGGCAGGCCACGGCCAAATCTTGGACGACCGTCCAGGCCATAAATGGCGACCCGGTCTTTGAAGGCGTCAATGCTGTCGATGGGCCTTGGTGGTGGTGTTCTGCTGAATAATCCTCGATCTTCAGGGGATGGAAGCGCATCGCGCAACACCCTGATTGGGGGCAGTCCTTGACCTCTGCCAAATTCTTGAAAAAGTTCTTGCAAGCCCACGCCTGTGGCTTCGAGTGGTGCAATGCCTCCCGCACGCTGCACATTTTCTGAAACAAGTTGTGCAAATTGCTCCAGTCGTTCTGTATCCCTGGTGGCCAGATAGTCTGAAAAACCGTTGCGCAAATTCCAAGCGCTGAGTGCGCCCATGGCCAGCACAGCCATTAAAACAGCACAAAGGAGCAGAAGTGCCTGAGTATGTACGAGTCGAATTCGCATGGCCTGCTATTGGACTCCGAAATTGTGAGGAGATTGTGAGGTTTTGCCCATATTTTCACCACGGTGTTTTTCCATAATTCAGTCGCGACAGCACAGGTGTTTGTTGAAACTAAGAGCGTGATTGGATCGAAGACAACAACACAAACGACCACCTTGTTGCCCACCCTGATGCAGCGGTGCCTTTGACACTGCTGTGGCCATGACCTCAATCAATACAAACACATCAGTGATCATGAATGCATTAAAAACTCCTTTCGCCAGCTTATGCCAAGTACGCTTTTTGCTGCTCGTTGCCACCGTTCTGACAGGGGCGGGATTGACGGCCTGCGGCGGCGGTGACGATGCCACGGCAACAACAACTGCAGCGACCACGGATACCAGCACGACCGCCACCAGCACGGCTGGCGTGCTCTGCGACTACGCCACCAGTGCGTTCAATGGCTCGGCGTCGGTCAATGCCACCGCCACGGCAACTTGGTCCTGCAGCAGCGCATTGCGTTCGCTGACCGCCAACGGCCTGCCAGACCACGATGTGGGCACATTCCCCAACAACGACAACCCCAACCCCATTTCTGCACAATCCATCGCCGCCTCTGTCACCGTGACACCTGTCGCGACAGCGGTCGTCACGCCGCGTGTCGGTGCCAAGGACAAGCCTGGCGTGGCTTTGAATGGCATCACCTTTGACCCGGGCACAGCGGGCACTTGCAGTGACGCTGGCAATTGCCAACAAGGCGGCCAGCCTTTGGGCGCATGGAGTCTGGAGGCTTTGGGTCAGACATTCTTTAAATGGGGAACCGACAGCAGCAACGCGCACGTTCAGCCCAACGGGATGTACCACTACCACGGTGTTCCAGAGGGCTTGCTGACCAAACTGAGCAAGGGAAACAAGGCCATGACCCTGATTGGTTGGGCTGCGGATGGTTTTCCAATCTACGCACGCTATGGCTATACAGTCGCAAGCGACGCCAGCTCTGCGGTCAAGACGGTCACATCCAGCTACCGCACCAAAGCGACGCCTGATGTCAATCGCCCTGCCAACACCTCAACCTATGCCATGGGCACCTTCACGCAAGACTATGAATACGTGGCCGGTTTGGGCGATCTGGACGAATGCAATGGTCGGACCGGCGTCACACCTGAATTTCCCAAGGGCATTTACCACTACTACGCCACCGATACCTTCCCTCACCTGCAACGCTGCGTCAAAGGCAAGCTGTGACGAGCATGAACTCATGGTTGCGGGCATCGGTTTTGACATGCCTGCTGGCAGTCTTTGCCATGTCGACAGCCCATGCGCATTGGGTGGTGTCGCAACGGGGGACCTTGAACATTGTGGGGGATGGTGCATACATGGTGCTGTCACTGCCCGTGTCCTCATTGACAGGATTTGATGACGACCAAGATGGCCTGCTTTCCATCCAGGAACTGCGAGCCCATGGCGCGAGCATTGAGTCGCAAATCAAGCGGGGCGTTACATTGGACAGTGACCAAGGGCGCAGTGTGCTGGAAGGCATCCTGCTCAACACGGCACCGCCTGACAGCACCCCCTTTGCACCATCCACCCACTTGGTGGTGCTGGGACGATTTGCGATACCAGCGCTGGCCACTGACCTCCAGCTTGGATTGCGCTTGTTTGGCACAAATGCCGATGAGCAAACGGAGCACATCGCCGTCACGCGGGGGGCGCAATCTCAGCTCATGACATTGACACCCGAGCATCCACAGGGGGCTGTCTTGCCCTCGGCCTGGGCCAGCTTGGCGCAGCAAGTGCAGCAGGGGGCTTGGCATGTGCTTTCGGGTGCCGATCATTTGTTGTTTTTGCTGGTGGTGCTGGCAGCAGCATGGAGCTTGCGCCAAGTGGTGCTGGTGCTCACCTGTTTCACGGCAGGTCACGCGGTGACGCTGGTGGCCTGTGCTGTGTATGGCTTGGACGTGCCCGGCGCTTGGGTTGAGCCCGCCATTGCCGCCACCATCGTGGGCATGGCCGTGTTTGACCGCTGGTCAGCTCATCGCAGTTTGACGGGTGCGGTTGCTGTGCGTTTGACATTGGTTTTTGTCTGCGCCTTGATTCATGGATTGGGTCTGGCCGGTGCTTTGACCGACCTGGGTGTGGGCGGGATGGGCAAGGCCATGAGCTTGCTTGGCTTTAACGTGGGCATTGAACTGGGACAGTTGGTCGTTGCTTTCAGCGCTGCGCTGGTGATGTGGCTTATTCGGCAATTGAGTGGACCGGTTGTCCTGACCCAAACCACCCGTTTGGCCTCGTATCTTTCGATGGCTGTGGGCACCTTCTGGTTTTTTCAAAGAGTTTTGGGTGACTGAGCAACCAGTCACGCCACACACATTGATCAATCGCGACACCCTCGGGATATTGGATGATGACATCCTCCACAGCTTGGAGAGCCTGCATCAAAAGGGCATTGGCCAAGTGCGCTCTTGTCGCGAAAGGTGGAATGATGACATTGATATCGACAAAGTGTCGCCATACTTTTATCGCGACATTGTTGTTCTGTGAAAAGGATTTGAGGAAATATGGCGTCATCCAACACGCCTGAACCCTAAAGCGCAGCGCCCAAGCCACGCACCGCAGCATGGAAGAAGCCAAAAGCGGACCCGCCTGTGCCCAAGGCGCTGGGGGCGCAGAGGGCGCAGCCAAGCAGTCATTGATCATGGCCTGCGGCGGTCGGCCGGTTCCTACCGTTCGATGCACGGAAATGAGCGAGAGGACAGTGCGCATAGCGGAAGTTAAGCTGCAGCCAACACAAGCGTCGAAGGCTGGTGGAGTGCCTCATAATCAAAACCTGCCCCTCTCTTGGCGATGTGCCGACCTTTCATCATGGATAAATTCTTGCTCCAGCAGCAGGTGCTGGACCGGCTCGCCGAGGACCTTCTGCAAGCAGAACAGGCCGTGCGTGCGGCCCATGAAGCGGCGACTCACGAAGAAAACATTGCCGAAAACAAATACGACACACTTGGACTCGAAGCCGCCTACCTTGCCACCGGCCAGGCTCGGCGCGCTGAAGACATTCGCCAGGCGATTGCCAATTGGCGCCAATTCCGCCCGCGCCCCTATGACGCCAGCAAAGGTATACAGCTCGGCGCGCTGGTCTTCTTAGTCGATTCCGCCGACAAGCAGCAACTGCTCTTTCTCGGGCCGGATGGGGGCAGCATGAAGTTGGTCAGCGGCGCACAGCTCATTCAGGTCATCAGCAGCGAAGCCCCTTTGGGTAGGGCCATGCTGGGTAAATACGAGGGTGATGAGGTGTGGATACAGGTTGCTTCAATTCGACAGCAATTTGAGGTGCTGCGGGTCAATTAATCAGCAAGCAAGCCCAAGCCAAATTGGCATACTGGCCCAGGGCCTGGCACCAAAGCCAAGTGACTACTGTTGGCCGATATTTGCCCCCCTGCGGACCAACGCCAATGTCCGCTCCCGCTGCAAACCAGCCCATCCACGTTCAGCTCAACTCACCAACTCCACAGCGTCCCGTCATGCTGCAGCCGGTTCACAGGCAAATAAGCCCTTTGGTAGGGGTACTTGGCCGCCAGCTTTTCGTCGATGTCCGACCCGTGGCCGGGTGACTCGCCGCAGTGCATCATGCCGCGCTCGAAACGGTAGTCGTGCGGAAAGACCGACAGCATTTCTTCGCTGTGGGGCATGAACTCTTGCACACCGAAGTTGGGCACCCAGGTGTCAAAGTGCAGGGCTGCGCCCATGCATACGGGTGACAAGTCGGTTGCGCCGTGGCAGCCGGTGCGCACTTGGTAGAGGCTCGCCAAGTCGGCGATGCGGCGCAGGTGCGTGATACCGCCCGCGTGGACCACGGTGGTTCGGATGTAGTCGATCAGCTGTTTTTCGATCAGGGTTTTGCAGTCCCAGATGCTGTTGAAAATCTCGCCCACCGCAATCGGCGTGGTGGTGTGGTGGCGTATCCACTGAAAGGCGTCCTGGTTCTCGGCCGGGGTCGGGTCTTCCATCCAGAACAGGCGCATGGGCTCCAGCGCTTTGCCCAGTTGGCCCGCCTCAATGGGCGTCAGGCGGTGGTGCACGTCGTGCAGCAAATGGATGTCGGGGCCCACGGCTTCGCGCACGGCTTCAAACAGGCCGGGGGTGTGGCGCAAATACTTCTCGGTGCTCCAGTCGTGTTCGCTGGGCAGGTTGCCGTCTGCGGGTTCGTACATGCGGCTGGCACCATGGTGGCCACTCACGCCATAGACCTTGTTCAGGCCCGGCACGCCGCTTTGGGCGCGGATGGCCAAGTAGCCTTCTTCTTTGTGGCGCAAGACTTCGTCCACCGTCTCGGCCGTGTCGCGGCCATTGGCGTGGCCGTAGACCATCACCCCGGTGCGGCTGCGCCCGCCCAGCAGCTGGTACAGCGGCATGTTCGCCATCTTGGCCTTGATGTCCCACAGCGCGGTGTCCACGGCGGCAATGGCGCTCATGGTCACTGGGCCGCGCCGCCAGTACGCGCCTTTGTAGAGGTATTGCCAGATGTCTTCGATCTGCTGCGGGTCGCGCCCGATCAGGCAAGGGATGAGGTGGTCTTCCAGATAGCTAACCACCGCCAATTCGCGGCCGTTGAGTGTGGCGTCGCCCACGCCGTACACGCCCTGGTCGGTTTCAATTTTGAGGGTGACGAAGTTGCGGCCGGGGCTGCAGACGATGACGCGGGCGGCGGTGATTTTCATGGTTCAGATTTGTTCGGTGGGCGCAAGTTCAGGCGTTGGCAATAGGTGTTGTCGACGGTTTTCGCCTCGGCAAGGACCTGTGGTCAACCGGTCATGTCGGAGCTGAAGCTGCCGACCTACGGGGCGGCTCGTTTTGTAGGTCAGCGGCTTTAGCCCCGACATGAGTCCTTGGCAAACGGGTAAACGTCGGAGCTGAAGCTGCCGACCTACGGGACGGCTCGTTTTGTAGGTCGGCGGCTTTAGCCCCGACATGAGTCCTTGGCAAACGGGTAAACGTCGGACCTGAAGGTGCCGACCTACGGGGCGGCTCGTTTTGTAGGTCGGCGGCTTTAGCCCCGACATGAGTCCTTGGCAAACGGGTAAACGTCGGAGCTGAAGCTGCCGACCTACGGGGCGGTTCGTTTTGTAGGTCGGTGGCTTTAGCCCCGACATGAGTCCTTGGCAAACGGGTAAACGTCGGAGCTGAAGGTGCCGACCTACAGGAAGCCGTGGCGGCTTTTGTCATGGTGTTGTGGTCAACAGTTGCTGGACTGCGGCGTCCACACCGTGCAGCAGCACTTGCTGGTGCCAGTGCGTGACGCGGGCGATCCATGCGGCGTGTTGGGGCAGGGCGCTGCCCCACAGGTCTTCACGGGCCAGCAGTGCGCGCACGCAGGCTTCAGGCTCGGTGCGCTGGGCAGCGCCCAGGGCCATCAGGCTCTGGGCTTGCGGATCGTTCAGGGCATAGGCTTGGCCTTGCTCGTCCACAGCCAGCGTGTAGCGCACGAACACGGCTGCGGCCAGGGCGTGGTGTTCAAACGAAGCGCCTTGCGCGATTTGCCCGAGCACCGAGGGCGGCCAGCGCTGCGGAATTTTTTGCGAGCTGTCGGTGGCGATCTGGTGAACGCTGTGCTTCAAGTACGGGTTGCCAAAACGCTCAATCAGCGCGTCGCGGTAATCTGCCCAGTCGGTGCGACTCAGGTGCGGTGAGACTTCGTGGCCCATCAGTTGGTGCACAAATTCTCGGATGTGCGGCACGCCAATGCAGCTGGCAATGAAGGGTCTGCCGGTGATGGCCCCCATGAGCGCCATGGCCGTGTGGCTGCCGTTGAGCATACGCAGCTTGGCCTCTTCGTAGCTGTGCACATCGCCCGTCACGCGCACACCGGCGCTTTGCAGCAGGGCCGCGTCGGCAGGGTCGGCAAAGCGGTCTTCGATCACCCATTCCCAAAAACCTTCGGTGCTCAGGGCGCAGTGGTCTTGCAAGCCCAGCGCCTCTTGCGCGGCGGCCATCACCTCGGGGGTGGCGGCAGGCACGATGCGGTCGACCATGCTGCACGGGAAAGCGCATTGCGCGTCCAGCCAGCGCAGCAGCTCGGCGTCTTGCGTTGTCATGTCTTTGGCTGGAATCTCGGCCTTGACCAAGGCTTGTAGCTTGTGGCCATTGCCTTGCAGGTTGTCGCACGAAGCGACGGTGACGCCGGGCAAGCCCTTTTGCTGGCGCAGGCGCAAGCCTTCCAGCAGCAGCTGGCCTAAAGCGGGGGTGTAGCCTTTTTCTGTCACGGTGAGCGTGACCCAGCGGGTGGTGGGTGCGGCGATGGCTTGCACCACCGCATCGCGCTCGGTGGCGGCCACATTCATGCGCCAAAGTGCGCCGGGCACTTGCCACCTGACGCCTTGCCCATCGGCCACACGCACGGCGTACAAGCCATCTTGCGCACGCAGTTGTTTCACCAAGTCAGGACGTGTCATGCCCACACCGTGAATGCCCCAGCGTGTGTCGCCACTGGCCAGCAGTTGGTCAAACACCATGGCCTGGTGGGCGCGGTGAAAAGCGCCCAGACCCAAGTGCACCACGCCAGGGGCGTGGGCCGTGCGGCCATAGGTGGGGGTGTGCACGGACTCGGGCAGGGCGCGGAGTGTGGCAGCAGACAGGATCATGGTGTGAGGTGTGTAGACCTTGAGCGCAGGGCCAGCGGCCATGCGCTCAACGCTGTTGGAGTTTCTGTTCAGACGCCTCAATCTCTGCCCAGGTCGCGTCGTCGATCCAGATGCCGTTTTGTTCGCGGTCGGCGCGTGCCGTGCGTTCGGGCTCACCTGCGAGCTTGACGCCATCGCTGCCGGGGGCATCGGGGCTTTGGCGCAGCCAGTCGGCAAAGGCCAGGGCTTCTTGCTCGAACATGGCTTGTGTGCCCAGGCGCACAGGGTCGATGAGCATGGTCAGCATGCTGTTGAGCACGGCGCGTTGGTTATCCGCCTCGCGGTGCCATGTCCCGCCGCCGGTCAGCGCACCACCCAGCAGTTCGCAGGCCATGGCCATGCCAAAGCCTTTGTGGTCACCAAAGGTCATGAGTGCGCCAAACAAACCGTTGGATTGCGGCACCACCACCACGCCCGGGTCGGTGGTGGGATGGCCGTGTTCGTCGATCAAATAACCGGGTGGGACCTGTTCGCCCTTGTTGTGCGCCACGCGCATCTTGCCTTGCGCCACACGGCTGGTGGCAAAGTCCAGCACAAACGGGGGCCGGTCGCCCATGGGCACGCCAATGCAGCAGGGGTTGGTGCCAAAGCGGCCGTCGCCCCCGCCAAAGGGCGCGACCACGGGGCGTGAGAGCACGTTCACAAAATGCACCGACACGAGGCCTTGCGCCACAGCCATTTCGGCAAAGTGGCCAATGCGGCCCAAGTGGTGCGAGCGGCTCAGCGCCACGGTGCACACGCCGTGTTGCTTGGCGCGTTCAATGCCCATCTGCATGGCCTGCACGCCGGTGATCTGGCCGTAGCCGCGCTGGCCGTCCAGGTTGAGCAAGGGGCCGGTGTCGAGCAGCACTTTAACGCCCGTGTTGGGCGACAGGCCGCCTTCGAGCACCGCGTCCACATAGCGCGGCACCATGCCCACGCCGTGTGAATCGTGACCACTCAAGTTGGCCATGACCAGGTTGTCGGCCACCTGGGCGGCCTCGGCGGGGGCGCTGCCCGCTTGTTCAATGATGCGGGCGACTTTGGCGCGCAGTTCTGCGGCGGAAATGGTGTGGCTCATAGAGGTCTTGTCGTCTGTCAAAAAATCATCAGAACGGTTTGCACCGATGGTTTGAGTAGGTCGGTGGCTTTAGCCCCGACATGAGGCCTTTGGCGAGGCGGACAAACGTCGGACCTGAAGGTGCCGACCTACAGCAGCCCGCCTGTCTGCCCGATGTCCAAACGCGAATCACGACAGGGCTTACATCACCGCGCCCACTTGCCAGGGCACAAACTCGTTTTGCCCGTAGCCGTGTCGTTCGCTCTTGGTGGGCTCGCCCGAGGCGGCGGCGAGGATCATCTCGAAGATGCGCTGGCCCATGTCGGCGATGCTCACGCCGCCGTCTACGATCTCGCCGCAGTTCAGGTCCATGTCTTCTTCCTGCTTTTTCCAAAGGGCGGTGTTGGTCGAGAACTTGAGGCTGGGCGAAGGGGCGCAGCCATAAGCGCTGCCGCGCCCGGTGGTGAAGCAAATCAGGTTGGCGCCACCCGCCACCTGGCCCGTGGCGCTGACGGGGTCGTAGCCGGGCGTGTCCATGTAAACAAAGCCTTTGGCGGTGACGGGCTCGGCGTATTCGTACACCGCTTGCAGGTTGCTGGTGCCGCCCTTGGCCACCGCACCCAAAGACTTCTCCAGAATGGTGGTCAGGCCACCGGCCTTGTTGCCGGGCGAGGGGTTGTTGTTCATTTCGCCACCGTTGATGGCGGTGTAGTTTTCCCACCAGCGGATGCGCTCGATCAGTTTGTGTGCCACTTCGGGCTTCACAGCACGGCGCGTGAGCAAATGCTCTGCGCCATAAATCTCGGGCGTTTCGCTGAGGATCGCGGTGCCGCCGTGCTGCACCAGCAAGTCCACCGCCGCGCCCAGGGCGGGGTTGGCGCTGATGCCCGAATAACCGTCCGAGCCGCCGCACTGCAAGCCCACCGTGATGTGCTCGGCGCTGCAAGGCTCGCGGGTGATGGCGTTGGCGCGGGGTAGCATTTCTTCGATCAAGGCAATGCCTTTTTCGACCGTGAGGCGCGTGCCGCCCGAGTCCTGGATGTTGAAGACCTTGAGCGTGTCGCCCACGCGCAGGCTGCTGTGCGCCAGCCAGGTGCTGAGCTGATTGGCCTCGCAGCCCAGGCCCACCACCACCACGCCCCAGAAGTTGGCGTGTGTCGCGTAACCGGCCAGCGTGCGCTCGAGCAACTGGATGCCCAGCCCTTCGGTGTCCATGCCGCAGCCGGTGCCGTGCGTCAAGGCGACCACGCCATCGACATTTGGAAAATCGGCCAGTGCAGCCGGGTTGTTGCGTTTGGAAAAGTGGTCGGCAATCGCGCGTGCGGCGGTGGCCGAGCAGTTCACGCTCGACAGCACGCCGATGTAGTTGCGTGTGGCCACGCGGCCGTCGCTGCGCTTGTAGCCCATGAAGCTCGCTTGTTGGCGCACCGGCTCGGGCTTCACATCTTGGCCAATGGCGTAGTCACGCTCGAAGTTGCCTTTTTCGGCACCCATGTTCAGGTTGTGCGTGTGCACATGCTCGCCCGGCGCAATGGCTTGGTGCGCAAAGCCAATGATCTGGTTGTAGCGGCGTACCGGTTCGCCCACGGCGATGGCGCGGGTGGCCACCTTGTGGCCCGGCGGGATCAGGCCGCGCACGGGCACGCCCTCGACGGCGCTGCCGCTCATGAGTTGGCTGCGAGCGATGACCACGTCATCGGCTGGATGCAAACGGATGAAACTGCTCATGAAATGTCCTCAATAAAACTGCTTGGGCAACCACAGCACCAAGCTGGGGAAGTAGGTGATGACCGCCAGGCTGCCCAACAAGGGGAACAGCCAAGGCAAGATGGCCATGGTGGTGCGTTCGACGCTGAGCTTGGCCACGCGGGCCAGCACAAACAGCACCATGCCCATGGGCGGGTGCAACAAACCGATCATGAGGTTCAGCACCATGACCAGACCAAAGTGAACCAGGTCAATGCCCAGTTGCTGGCAAATCGGCACCAGGATGGGCACTAGGATGGTGATCGCAGCGGTGGGCTCCAGGAAGCAACCCACAAACAGCATCAGCGCATTGGCCAGCAGCAAGAACACCCAAGGCTCTTGGGTGAAGCCCAGTACCCAAGCGGAGATGGCGGTGGTCACGCCCGTGGCGGTGAGCATCCAGCCAAAAATGCTGGCTGCGGCCACGATGAACAGCACGGTGGCAGTGGTTTCCACCGTGTCCAGGCAGATCTTCACGAACATCTTGAAGTTGAGCGTGCGGTACCAGAAGAAGCCCAGTGCAATCGCCCAAACGCAAGCGGCAATCGCGCCTTCGGTGGGGGTGAACACGCCGGTGGTCATGCCGCCAATCAGGATCACGGGGGTCATGATGGGCAGCACGGCCTGGAAGTCAAAAAACTTGTCGGCGGCGAACAAAACGATCAGGGCCACAAACACCGTGAGTTGAGGGGGTGTACCCATGGCCGTGACCAGCCACCAAATCGCGAGAGGCCAGCCCACCACCACAGCGGTTTCGGCCAAGGCCTTGATGACTTTGGGCCATTCGAATTTCACATCGGCGCCCCAGCCGTTTTTGTGCGCGAAATAGGCCACCGTCAGCATCATGAGCAGCGCCATCAAGATGCCGGGCAGGATGCCCGCGAGGAACAGCGCACCCACCGACACGTTGGCCATCATGCCGTAGATCACAAAGGGCAGGCTGGGTGGAATGATGGGCCCCAGCGTGGCTGAAGCAGCCGTGACGCCCACCGCAAACTCGGTGCTGTAGCCATGGTCTTTCATGGCCTTGATCTCGATGGTGCCCAGGCCTGCCGCGTCGGCAATGGCCGTGCCGCTCATGCCCGCAAACACGACCGAGCCCACCACGTTGACGTGGCCGAGGCCCCCTTTGAGCCAGCCCACCAAGGCCAGCGCGTAGTTGTAAATGCGGTTGGTGATGCCCGCGTTGTTCATCAGGTTGCCGGCCAAAATGAAGAAGGGCACGGCCAGCAGCGGAAAGCTGTCGATGCCAGAGACCATGCGGTGGATCACCACAAAAGGCGGCGAGCTTTCAGCAAACAAGAGGTAAATCAGCGACGCGCCCGCCATGGCAATGGCCACCGGGATGCCGCCGCTCATGAGGATGAGAAAAAGGATCTTCAACATGGAGAACTTTCTAAAGGCGTTTCAGCGGTCGGTCATTTCGGATTCGGGGCGTTGCAGCACGGTGTAACCGCGCTGCCAATGCACCTTGGCCACCCACACGGCGCGCAGGCACATGGCTGCAAAACCGGCCATCACCACGCCATAAACCAGGTTCATGGGCAAGTCGATGATGGTCATCTTGTAGCTGCCCAGTTTCTCCATCATCTGGCCCGTGAGGAAGGTGGCGGCAGCAAAAAAAGCGATGCGCATCACATCGACCACCGTGCCCATGGCGCGACCCATCCAGTCGGGCATGAAGCGAAAGAAAAAGTCCACTTGGATGTGGTTGTTTTTGGCCACCCCAATCGTGGCCCCCGTGAAGACGGTGGCAATGAGCAGATAGCGTGCAATCTCCTCGGTCCACGAGGCTGAGTTGTTCATCACGTAGCGCGTGAAAAATTGGTAAAAAACCGTGAGGCCCAAAGCCCAGAAGAAGGCCAGAGCCACCCAGGCTTCGATGGGTGTGCCCGACAGATCGACGTCGTCGTCGGTCGCGTGAAACTGGCCATCGTCGCCCATGACTTTGGGCATGGCGTCGAGGTCGGGGAGATTGCTCATGGTGTGTCCTTGGGATCGAAAACTTGGCCAGATGAGCAGACCGAACTCGGTGAGTTCGGTCTGCAAGGAATAGCCAAAGCATCAGACCTGTGCCATCGGCACAAAACCTGATGCGTGAGCGCCTTATTTGGCGGCCTGGATCTTGTCGAAGTCAGACTGCGTGAAACCCATGCCGGTCAAGGGCTTGTTTTTCAGGACAGCATCCTGGAAAGACTTGCGGTCCACCTGCACCACTTGCAGGCCTTTTTTCTTGAACTCGTCCACCAACTCGGCTTCGCGGGCCTTGACTTTGGACGATGCGCGGACAGCGGCTTCCTGGGTCACATCGGTGAATATTTTCTTTTCGGCATCGCTCAGCTTGTTCCAGACATGCGGGGCGATCTGGGTGGTCAGGCCGTCGACGATGTGCCCGGTGAGCATGATGGCCTTTTGCACTTCAAAGAACTTCTTGGCTTCGATGGTGGTCAATGGGTTTTCTTGCGCTTCTACAGTGCCGTTTTGCAGGGCCAGGTACACCTCGGCAAAAGCAATCGGTGTGGGGTTGGCGCCGCACGCTTCAGGCGTGGCACGGTAAGCCGGCACATCGGGCACGCGGATCTTGATGCCCTTCATGCCAGCGCAGTTGGTGAAGGCTTTTTGGGCGGTGGTGTGGCGTGCACCGTAGTAGGTGTAGGCCGTCACCTGGATGCCAGTGCGGGTGCGGAATTCGCTCACCATTTCCTGGAACACGGGGCTCTTGGAGTAGGCAATCAGGTGGTCGCCATCGCGGAAGATGAAGGGGTAGTAGGCAATGCCAAAACGGGGGTAGGTGCGAGCTGCAAATGAGGGGCCGCTGATGATCATGTCTACCGTGCCCAGGGTCAGGCCCTGGTTGATGTCGGTTTCCTTGCCCAAGGTGGAGGCCGGGAAGACCTGGATGTCAAACTTGCCGTTGCTGCGTTTTTTGATTTCTTCGGCGGCCCACACCGATTCGGTGTGGAAGGGCTCGGACGTCTCGTAGACGTGGGCCCACTTGAGTTTTTGCTGGGCCTGCACCGCAGTGCTGCCCAACACGGTCATGGCACCCACGGCAAAAGCGCCGACGGTGGCCAGGGTTTTCAGGGTCAATCGTTTGCTCATCAAAGTCTCCTCGTTGGTATTGAAAAAAATGCTGACGCGGGAAAATGCATGCCTTCTAGCGGACCCTCTTTGGGGTGCGCTATCGGGCAGGTGCGCGGCGCCAGCTCGCGCTGTATCTTTTGTAGGCTTGTCTCAGGTGCTTTTGCATGGCTTTGCGGGCGGCGCTGGCGTCGTGAGCCTCAATGGCCAGCAGCACCTGTTGGTGCTCGCCAATGGCCGCTTGCCAGGATTCGGGGTGTTCAAAGTAGTCGCCCAGCCGCTCAAACAGCGGGCCGTTGCGGGCTTGCCAGTAGCGCTGCACGGTGTCAAGCAGCACGCTGTTGCCGCAGGCCTGGGCAATGGCTTCGTGAAAGGCTTCGTCGCCTTCGCGTGGCACTTGGTCGCGAGCGGCTTCCAGCTTCATTTGCTGCAAGCCGGCTTTGATGGCTTTGAGGTCGGCTTTTTGCGCGTGGGTGGCTGCCAGCGCGGCCACTTCGGCTTCCACCAACAAACGGGCGCTCATCACCTCCAGAGGACCCCAGTCGGCAGGGGTGTTGGCATCGGTTTCAGTGGCGGCAGACTTGCTGTGCGGTTCAATGCGCTGCACATAAATGCCGGAGCCCGTGCGCACCTCGATCATGCCCTCGACCTCCAGCGCAATGAGGGCTTCGCGCACCGAAGGGCGGCTCACGCCCAGTTGCAACGCCAAGTCGCGTTCGGCCGGCAAACGCGAGCCCAAGGCGAACTCGCCAGACGCCATCAATTGCCGAACTTGTTCGGCAATCTGGCGGTACAGGCGTTGCGGGGCCACGGTGTGCAAGGGCATGGGGGTGGTCAGGGATAACGTGAATTGGACAAGTGGTCAGACCAGTTGCAGAATCATCACATGTCCAAAAGCCATTGCAACTCCGCACAAACCCGCATGGCGGCTGTCACACAAAAGACGTGCGGCGCAGTGGGCGTGTCGCATGCTGCGAAGCCTTGAAGCCCTTGTTGTTGCTGGTGTCGCGGTTGGTGGTTTTTTCTACTTCACCTGATCCTGCTGCACCTGTTTTTCACCATCCCTGCTGCCCCCTATGACCCCCGTCACCATTGACCGCGTGAGCCTTCGGCAAGTGAACTTGCCACCCAAGGTTTTGCGCACCGACGCCATCCAGTCCTTTGTGACACAAGAGACCCTCTTGCTCACGCTGCACTGCAGCGACGGCATTGCAGCCACGGGCTATGCCTACACCATTGGCACCGGTGGCTCGTCGGTGATGGCCTTGCTCAAGGACCACTTGGTGCCACGCCTGATCGGCCGCAACCCGGTCCTGGTCGAAGCGATCTGGAAGGATTTGTTTTTCCACACCCACGCCACCGCCGTGGGGGCCATGACCAGCCTGGCGCTGGCCTGCGTGGACACGGCTTTGTGGGACTGGCGTGCCCAAAGCCAGGGCCTGCCGCTGTGGCAGTTGCTGGGCGGTGCGCAAGCGCGTGTCCCGCTCTACACCACCGAAGGCGGCTGGCTGCATTTGTCGCCCGAGGCGCTGGTGGATCAGACCTTGGAGGCCCAAGCCCAAGGCTTCAAGGGGGCGAAGATCAAGATCGGCAGACCCCATGTGAGCGAAGACGTGGCCCGCCTGAGTGCTGTGCGCGACGCGGTGGGGCCGGGCTTTGAGCTGATGACCGATGCCAACCAGGGCTTCAACCGCGCCGAGGCCGTGCGACGGGCGCGGGCTTTTGACGGCTTGGGCTTGGCGTGGATGGAGGAGCCTTTGCCCGCCGAAGACGTGTCGGGCCACCGCCAGTTGCGCGAGCACACCCCCATTCCTGTGGCGGTGGGCGAGTCCATGTACCACCCGATGCAGTTCCGCGAGTACCTGGAGCAGGGCGCGTGCTCGATCGTGCAGCCCGATGTGGCCCGCATTGGCGGCATCACGCCCTGGGTCAAAACCGCGCACTTGGCCGAAACCTTTGATGTGGCGGTGTGCCCGCACTTTTTGATGGAACTGCATGTGAGCCTGTGCGCGGCCGTGCCCAACGCCACTTGGGTGGAATACATCCCGCAACTCGACGACATCACCACCTCGCGCATGCAAGTGCAGGACGGCTTTGCCCTGCCACCGGACACCCCAGGCTTGGGCATTGCCTGGGACTGGGCCGCCATTTCACACCGACAAATCACCCATTTGGAGATCCAAACCCCATGAGACTCAAAGGAAAAATCGCACTGGTCACCGCCGCTGGCCAAGGCATTGGCCAAGCGGCCGCATTGGCCATGGCCGCTGAGGGTGCCACGGTCTATGCCACCGATGTGAACCCCGAATTGCTCAAGAGCTACGAGGGCGTGGCCAATGTGCACACCGCCGTGCTCAACGTACTCGACAAAGCGGCCATCGCTGCCCAAGTGGCCAGCCTTGACCGCATTGACATCGTCTTCAACTGCGCAGGCTTTGTGCACAACGGCAGCATTGAATTGGCCACTGACGAGGACTGGGACTTCGCCTTCAATTTGAACGTGCGCTCGCAGTTCTGGATGATCCAGGCGGTCATTCCCAAAATGGTGGCGCAGTTTGCACAAACCGGCCACGGCGGCAGCATCATCAACATGGCCAGTGTGTGCTCCAGCGTGCGCGGCTTGCCCAACCGATTCATTTACGGCACCAGCAAGGCGGCCGTCATTGGCCTGACCAAAAGCGTGGCCGCCGACTATGTGCGCCAAGGGGTGCGCTGCAATTGCATCTGCCCCGGCACCGTGGACACGCCTTCGCTGCAAGACCGCATCAACAGCTATGCCGACCCGGTGCAGGCGCGCCAAGACTTCATCAACCGCCAGCCCATGGGCCGTTTGGCGCAGGCGCACGAGATCGCGCCCATCGTCACCTTCCTTGCTTCCGACGAATCCATCTTCGCCACGGGCAATGCCTACATGGTTGACGGTGGCATGACCATCTGACCCCCCCATTGAATGACTGAAAGCCACACATGAACTTGCTCGACATGAAAGGCCGCCACGCGGTCATCACCGGCGGCGCCACCGGCCTGGGTTTTGCCATTGCGCAGCGCATGCTGGCCTCGGGCGCACGCGTCACCATCTGGGACCGCGATGCCGCAGGCATGGCCCAAGCCGCCGAACAGCTGCGCCAAGGCCAGTTGGGTGCGGTGGTCAACACGGTGCAGGTGGATGTGGCCGACCACGGCTCGGTGGTACAAGCCACCGCACAAACCACGGCGCTGGCAGGCGTCGATGTGCTGGTCAACAGCGCGGGGATCACTGGCCCCAACGTCAAGGTCTGGGACTACCCGGTGGACGCCTGGAAACAGGTGTTTGATGTGAACGTGCACGGTTTGTTTCATTGCTGCCGCGAACTCAGCGCCCACATGAAGACCCGCAACTACGGGCGGATCATCAACATCGCCTCGGTCGCAGGCAAGGATGGCAACCCCAACGCCAGCGCTTACAGTGCGAGCAAGGCAGCGGTGATTGGTTTGACCAAATCGCTGGGCAAAGAGCTGGCCGACACGGGCGTGCGCGTGAACTGTGTCACCCCGGCGGCTGTGAAGACGGCGATCTTTGATCAAATGACGCCCGAGCACATCCAGTTCATGCTCTCTAAAATCCCGATGGCCCGTTTTGGCGAGCCCGAAGAAGTCGCCGCCATGGTGACTTGGTTGAGCACCGAAGAATGTTCCTTTTCCACCGGCGCGGTCTTTGATCTGTCGGGTGGTCGTTCCACTTATTGATTCTGTTCAAGCACTGAAAGGTATTTATGAAACTCGTTCGTTATGGCCAACCCGGCAAAGAAAAACCCGGTCTGATCGACGCCGATGGCCGTTTGCGCGACCTGAGCAGTGTGGTCAAAGACATCACGCCCGATCTGCTGAACGACAAGGCTTTGGCCAAGCTGGCCAAAGTCAAAACCGACAAGCTGCCTTTGGTGCGCGGCAAAAAGCGTTTTGGCACGCCCATCTCGTTCACCAGCAAATTCATCGCCATTGGCTTGAACTACGCCGACCACGCGGCCGAATCGGGCATGCCCATTCCCAAAGAACCCATCGTGTTCACCAAAGCGATCTCTTGCATCCAGGGTGCGAACGATGACGTCATGCTGCCCAAAGGCTCCAAGAAGTCCGACTGGGAAGTCGAGTTGGGCATCGTGATCGGCACCCGTGCCCGTTACGTCACGCAAAAAGAAGCGCTCAACCATGTGGCCGGTTATTGCGTCGTCAACGACGTGAGCGAGCGCGAATACCAGCTGGAGCTGGGCGGCAGCTGGGACAAGGGCAAGGGTTGCGACACTTTCGGCCCCGTCGGTCCTTGGTTGGTGACCCGTGACGAAGTGCCCAACCCACAAGCCTTGGGCATGTGGCTCGATGTGAACGGCGTGCGTTATCAAACCGGCAACACCAAGACCATGATTTTTGGCGTGGCCAAGCTGGTGAGTTACGTGAGCCAGTTCATGACGCTGGAGCCGGGCGACATCATCACCACCGGCACACCTCCGGGCGTGGGCATGGGCGTCAAGGTCGATGGCAAGCCTGCACCGGTTTACTTGAAGCGGGGCGATGTGATGCGTTTGGGCATCGAAGGCCTGGGTGAGCAAACGCAAAACGTGGTGGCTTTTAAGCTCTGAGGCACCACCATCGCGCATGGCTTGGGTGGACAACCCAGCCATGCATGTGCCCCGTCGCCGTGCACCGGGACACCTGACGCCCCTTATTGAGCCGATCTGTCGGTGGGATCGCCACACGAAAGCTCTACACTTGGGGGTTATGTCCGAGTCCACATTCCCCCTCCAAACGGTTGCCATTTCGCTGGACGACCGCAGTTATGACATCCAGATAGGCCAAGGCCTGCTCGGCCGACCCGAAACCTGGGCAGGTCTGCCTAAGGCGACAACGGCCATGATCGTGACCAACGACACGATTGCCCCGCTGTACGAAGCCGCATTGCGAAGCGCCATTGCCCCGCATTACAAAAAAGTCCACACCGTGGTGCTGCCCGATGGCGAGGCGCACAAAGACTGGTCCACCCTGAATTTGATTTTTGATGCCTTGCTGGGCCAAGCTTGTGACCGCAAGACGGTGCTGTTTGCCTTGGGCGGCGGCGTGGTGGGCGACATGACCGGCTTTGCGGCCGCCAGCTACATGCGTGGCGTGCCCTTTGTGCAGGTGCCGACCACGCTCTTGTCGCAGGTCGATTCGTCGGTGGGCGGCAAGACCGCCATCAACCACCCGCTGGGCAAAAACATGATCGGCGCGTTCTACCAACCCGTGCGCGTGGTCTGCGACCTGAACACCCTGAGCACCTTGCCCCCGCGTGAGCTGAGCGCGGGCTTGGCCGAGGTCATCAAATACGGCCCGATTGCCGACATGGCCTTTTTGGACTGGATTGAGGCCAACATCGACGCCTTGATGGCGCAAGACCCGGCTGCGCTGGCCCATGCCGTCAAGCGCAGCTGCGAAATCAAGGCCTGGGTGGTGGGGCAGGACGAGCGCGAAGCCGGCCTGCGGGCCATTCTCAATTTTGGCCACACCTTTGGGCACGCCATTGAAGCCGGTCTGGGTTTTGGCGTGTGGTTACACGGCGAAGCCGTGGGCTGCGGCATGGTCATGGCGGCCGAGTTGTCGCAGCGTTTGGGACACGTTGATGCCGCCTTTGTGGCGCGGCTGCGGGCCTTGATCGCGCGAGCCGGTCTGCCCGTGCGCGGCCCCATCATCGATCCAAGCGACAACGCGGGCCATTACATCGAACACATGCGTCTGGATAAAAAAGCGGTGGGCGGCGACATTCAGTTTGTGGTGATCGACGGCCCAGGCAAAGCCACCGTGTGTGGTGCCCCTGACGCCCTGGTGCGCGAGGTGATCGAGGCCTGTTGCGCCTGATGCCCATGCAAGCCGCGTTAGGGGATGTCTTGGTGGGTGCAAACCCGGGACAGGCCAGCTTGTCGGCTTTGGCCTGCGACCCGGCGCACACCCGGGGCCGACGGTTTGCCGAGCCTGCCGCGCCCACGCGCAATGATTTTCAGCGCGACCGTGACCGCATCGTGCACTCCACCGCGTTTCGGCGGCTGGTTTACAAAACGCAAGTCTTTCTGAACCACGAAGGCGATTTGTTCCGCACGCGGCTCACGCACTCGCTCGAAGTCGCGCAATTGGGCCGCTCAATTGCGCGGGCGCTGGGGCTCAATGAGGACCTGGTCGAGGCGGTGGCGCTGGCGCACGACTTGGGCCACACGCCTTTTGGGCACGCAGGACAAGACGCCCTCAACGAATGCATGGCCGAGCACGGCGGTTTTGAGCACAACCTGCAAAGCCTGCGCGTGGTGGATAAGTTAGAAGAGCGCTACCCCGCGTTCGATGGCCTGAACCTGTGCTTTGAAACCCGTGAGGGCGTGCTCAAGCATTGCTCCCGCACGAATGCCGAGCATCTGGAGTTGACCGAGCCGGGTGGGGTCGGGCGGCGCTTCATCGACCGCACCCAGCCCAGTCTGGAGGCGCAACTCTGCAACCTGGCCGACGCCATTGCCTACAACGCGCACGACATCGACGACGGCGTGCGTTCGGGGTTGATCAGCATCGAGCAACTGCTGCAGGTGGAACTGTTTGCGCACTACCACCAGCAGACGCTGGCCGAGCACCCGGGTTTGGCGGAAAAGCCGCGCCGCGTTCTGTACGAAACCATCCGCCGCATGCTGAGCGACCAGGTGTACGACGTGATCGACACCACCCGCCGAGCCGTATCCGACGCGGGTGTTGCTTCGTTGGAAGAAGCCCGCTTGGCTGGCCCGCTGGTGGCGTTCAGCCCTGGCATGAAGGCCCGCAGCAGTGAGCTCAAAAGGTTTTTGTTCGCGCAGCTCTACCGCCATCCGCAGGTCATGCACACCACCGGACAGGCGCAGCAGGCGGTGCGCGAGTTGTTTGCGGCCTACGTCGCCAAGCCCGCCGAAATGTCCGCCGATTTCGCTGCCAACGCTGACCTGCACCGTTCGGTGGCCGACTACATTGCGGGCATGACCGACCGCTTCGCCCTGCGTGAACACGAACGCCTGACGGGACGCAAGTTGTTGTGAGCTCGGCGGGGTCATTTTTTGCAGTTCGGCATCTTGTAGGTCGGCACCTTCAGGTCCGACAACGGCCCGCCATGTCGGGGCTGAAGCCACCGACCTACAGGGCGCGTGTTGGGCATCTTGTAGGTCGGCACCTTCAGGTCCGACAACGGCCCGCCATGTCGGGGCTGAAGCCGCCGACCTACAGGGCGCGTGTTGGGTATCTTGTAGGTCGGCACCTTCAGGTCCGACAACGGCCCGCCATGTCGGGGCTGAAGCCGCCGACCTACAGGGCGCGTGTTGGGTATCTTGTAGGTCGGCACCTTCAGGTCCGACAAGCGTCTGTCAAAACGGCCGACGTCGGCCACGCCCTCACCGCATCACCCATTCGATGCCATGACCGCAACGCTTGAACACCGCGCCGCCTGGCTCGTCGTCCTCGCTGGCGGCGTGGCGGCCTTGCAGGTGGGCAAGCTGCCGCCGGCCTTGCCAGCGCTGCAGGCTGAGTTGGGCATGACGCTGGTTCAGTCGGGCTTTCTTTTGTCCATCGTGCAGTTGGCGGGCCTGAGTCTGGCGGTGTTCATGGGCTTGCTGGCCGATGGCATGGGGCTCAAGCGCAGCATGGTGAGGGGCCTGTGCCTGCTGGCGCTGGCCAGTGGCTTGGGTGGTTTCGCCACGTCGGTGACCGCTTTGCTGGTGCTGCGGGCCATCGAAGGCCTGGGTTTTTTGCTGGTGGCCTTGCCCGCCCCCGCCTTGATCCGCCGACTGGTGCCGCCCGCGCAGCTGCCTGGCATGCTGGGCGTGTGGGGTGCTTACATGCCCACGGGCACGGCAGTGGCTTTGTTGCTGGGGCCGCTGTTCATTCCGGCTTGGGGCTGGGGGGCGTGGTGGTGGTTGTTTGCTGGCGTGTCACTGCTGATGGCCGCGTGGCTGTGGCGCAGCGTGCCCGCCGACCCGGTGGCCCACGTTGCCGCTGGACCCGGTGCATGGCCGCGCCTGCGCCGCACCTTGAGCGCCCGTGGCCCCTGGCTTGTGGCACTCACTTTTGGCATGTATTCGGGTCAGTGGTTGGCGGTGGTGGGGTTCTTGCCGTCCATTTACGCTGCTGCTGGCGTGGGTGGTGCGTTGTTGGGCGTGCTCACGGCCTTGGCGGCAGCAGTCAACATCGTGGGCAACATGGCCTCGGGCCGCTTGCTGCAGTGCGGTTGGGCACCCCGCAGCACGCTGTGGCTGGGCTTTGGCGCCATGGCGCTGGGCAGCGCGGTGGCTTTCGCACCCTTCACCGAAAGCCTGCCTTGGTTGCGTTTTGCCGGGGTGCTGCTGTTCTCGGGCATGGGCGGCCTGGTGCCGGGCACGCTGTTCAGCCTGGCCGTGCGCTTGGCCCCGGGCGAACAGCAAGTGGCCACCACTGTGGGCTGGGTGCAGCAACTCTCGGCCCTGGGCCAGTTCGTCGGGCCACCCGTGGTGGCGGCTGTGGCAGCGCGCGCAGGCGGCTGGCAGCTCACGCCGCTGGTCACGGTGGGGTGTTGTGGGGTGGGGGCGGTGCTGGCTTGGGCGGCGGGGCGAGAATTGGCGCGGCAAGCCTTCATGCAAAACAAACCTACAAGTTGAGAGCGGCTGCCTTTGTTAAGCTGATCAATTCATTCTTCAAAAATGCATGGCTCTGATATTTTGAAGCCGACTGGCTTGATCGAGTAACGCCGCAGGCCAGCCAACGTGATGCGTTGACAATGTGAGCCAGACTTTTGTGCGAAGCACGAGATGTTGAAATAAGGAGCAGGTTCAATGGTTTGGAGCGACATTTCAAGGGGCACATTGTCGTGCGCATCTTCAGTGCTTGGGCTGAGTTGCGGCTGTCTTTTTGTGCCATCTGTAGGCGTTGCTCCAGTCATTGACTGGGCGGAAATAAGAAATCAAGAAGCAGTGAGCGGGTTGACATCATGACCAAATTTGGCCAAGAGAACAGCACCACCGAATTCAAACGCCAGCTCAGCGATGCGCTGGAAAAAGAAGTGGTGGCTTTTCTCAATTCAGCCAAGGGCGGCGATCTGTACATCGGTGTGGATGACGACGGTGAAGTGCTGGGCGTCAGCGATGTGGACGCCCAGATGCTGGCGATTTCTGACCGCATCCGCAACAACATCTTGCCCTCTTGCCTCGGGCTGTACGACGTGTATGCGCAGGAACACGAGGGCAAAACCGTGATTCATGTGGTGGTGACGCGCGGCACCGAAAAACCCTACTACCTCAAACGCTACGGTCAATCACCTGCAGGTTGTTTCACTCGGGTTGGCAGCGGCGTGCAGCCTATGACCACGGGCATGATTGATCAGCTCTATGCCGGTCGGGTTCGCCACTCTCTGCGCAACATCCCTGCGCCGACCACGCTTAAACTCACGTTCCAACAGTTGAAGATTTACTACCAGGAAAAAGGCTTCGAGATCAACGACACCTTTTTGCACAACCTCGATCTTTACGTACCCGACAGCGAACGCCTGAACTACGCCTCCTATTTGTTGGCCGACACCAACAGCATTTCCATCAAGGTCGCCAAATATGCAGGCACTGACAAATGCGACCTGATTGAAAACCAGGAATACGGCTACTGCTCACTGCTCAAGGCGACGCACCGTGTGCTCGACAAGCTCGAAATCGAAAACCGCACCCTGACGCGCATCACCGGCGCGGCAGAGCGCGAGCAGCGCCGCTTGTTCAACGCCCGAGCCCTGCGCGAAGCGTTGATCAACGCCATCATCCACAACGACTACACCGCTGAGGTGCCGCCGCTGGTGGAGATTTATGCTGACCGCATCAGCATCACCTCTTATGGCGGGCTGCTCAGCGGTTTGAGTCTGGAGGAATGCCTGAGCGGCCGATCCATGCCGCGCAACCGCGAACTGATGCGGATTTTTCGGGACATGGAACTGGTCGAGCACCTGGGCTCGGGCATGCGGCGCATTCTGAACGCCTACGACAGCAGCATTGTTCACATCAGCGAGCACTTTTTTGAACTGCGTTTTCCGATGTCGTCTGAAGCCTTGGCGCTTATCCCCGAAGTGGCAGAGTCGGGGGCAGAGTCAGGGGCAGAGTCAGGGGCAGAGTCGTTATCGAAAAAAATCCTGCATCTTCTTCGCGACGCCGCTTTATCCAAGTCCGAACTCTCAAGCCAATTGGGCCTCAAGTCCGTCACTGGCGCACTGAACCGCGCAGTCAACGCGCTGCTGGAGGCCCATTGGATTGAAAGAACCCTGCCCGATAAACCCCAAAGCCGCCTGCAAAAATACCGGTTGACGCATGCGGGGAGGCTAGGGACGGATGCATCTGGGAAACAAGATGTGGTTGATGGGGGAGATTTTTAATGGCTGACTACATGACTACCATTGGACGCGTCGCTGAGATTTTTGACGGTCCACACGCAACACCATTTAAAACAAGCCACGGACCATTTTTCTTGAGCATTTCGAGTCTTGAAAACGGACGGCTTGACTTATCGAAATCTTCCCATCTGAGCGAAGACGATTTCAAAAAATGGACAAAACGGATCACGCCAAGAAAGGGTGATGTTTTGTTCTCTTACGAAACACGATTGGGTGAAGCAGCTTTGATGCCTGATGAAATAAAGGCATCTTTGGGCCGTCGCATGGGTTTGTTGCGTCCACGTTTAGATAAAGTAATTCCGAAGTACCTTCTTTACGCCTACTTGTCGCCAGCATTTCAGCAGACCATTATTGCCAATACGATCACTGGAGCCACCGTTGATCGAATTTCAGTGAGTGAAATTCCGAGCTTTCCAGTGCGTATACCTGGCTTGGGCGAGCAAAAAAAAGTCGCGGACTTACTGGGTCACATAGATTCAAAAATTGACTGCAACAACCCTATCAACGCCGAGCTGGAGTCGATGGCCAAGGCGCTGTATGACTACTGGTTTGTGCAGTTCGACTTTCCCGACGCCGATGGCAAACCCCATAAATCGTCCGGCGGCAAGATGGTCTACAACGCCACGCTGGGTCGTGAAATTCCGCAGGGGTGGGCTGTTGGTCCACTATCAGACTGGCTGCTGCCTCTGCTGATGAACGGCCAGGTGACGGTGCAATAAGGGAGAAACCATGACCGACCAACCCGCCTCTCTTGTCTCTGCCAATTACGCTGCTCTGCTCGGTGACATCAAGCAACGCGTGCGCCATGGGCAAACGCGGGCGGTGCTGGCTGTCAATGCCGAGCTCATTCGCCTGTATTGGGACATTGGCGCGCTGATCCACGCTCGCCAGCAGCAAGAAGGCTGGGGAGCCGGGGTGATTCCGCGTTTGGCGCGTGATTTGCACAACGAATTGCCGGAGGAAAAGGGCTTTTCCGAGCGCAACATCAAGCGGATGTTGGCGTTTTACCGCGAATATCCGTACTTGGAATTTGTGCCACAAGTTGTGGCACAAATGGAGCCAGAACCCAAAGTGCCACAGGCTGTGGCACTTTTCCCGGTGGACTTGGTTCAGTCCATCCCTTGGGGGCACCACACCGAGTTGATGGCCAAGGTCAAGGACCTGGCTGCCCGCCATTGGTATATGCAGGCCTGCCTGGCCAATGGCTGGAGCCGCAACATTCTGGTCATGCAAATCGAAGTGGCCGCGCATCAGCGCCAAGGACGAGCTACCACCAACTTTGCCAAGCGCCTTCCCTTGCCCGATTCAGATCTGGTGCAGCAAACCCTGAAAGACCCCTATCTGTTTGACTTTCTGACGCTGGCATCGGGCTTCCATGAGCGCGAACTCGAAACCGGCCTCATCGCGCATCTGGAAAAGTTTCTGTTGGAGCTGGGGCAGGGCTTTGCCTTCGTTGGGAGGCAATACCACCTCGATGTTGGCGATCAGGACTTTTATGTCGACTTGCTTTTTTATCACTTGAAGCTGCGTTGCTACGTGGTGATTGACCTCAAGCGCGGTGATTTCAAGCCTGAATATGCGGGAAAGATGAATTTCTATTGCAGCGTGGTGGACGATCGGCTGCGCCATGAAAGCGACAGACCCACCATCGGGCTGATTCTTTGCCAGCAACCCAACCGAGTGCTGGCGGAATATGCGCTGCGCGGCATGGACAAGCCCATAGGTGTTTCCAGTTTCGAGCTCACCCGAGCGCTGCCCGAGAGTCTGGAATCCAGCCTGCCGACCATCGAAGAAATCGAACGCGAATTGGAGGGGAAAGCATGAGCGGGCAATTTTCCAGCCGCGGCAAACCCGGGCGCAAAAAGACCGAAGTTTCTCTCGTCCGTTCCTCTGCAGCGGAGTACCTGACCTTCATCGCCGCCAGTGGGCAAGGCGGTGTGGAGGCCATTTACGCCGATGAGAGCATCTGGCTGACCCAGAAGATGATGGGGCAGCTGTACGACGTAGAAACTCAAACAATCAACTATCACCTCAAAAGGGTGTTTTCAGACAATGAGTTGCAAGAGTCCTCAGTTATTCGAAATTTTCGAATAACTGCTGCGGACGGCAAAAACTACAACACCCAGCACTACCATCTGAGCGCCATCATCGCGGTGGGCTACAAGGTCAATTCCGAACGGGCCGTGCAGTTTCGCAAGTGGGCCACAGGCATCATTGAGCAGTTCACCATCAAAGCCTATGTGATGGATGACGAGCGCATCAAGGCAGGCGGATCCATCCTGACGGCGCAGTATTTTGAAGAGCAGCTTCAGCGCGTGCGTGAGATTCGGCTCTCCGAGCGCAAGTTCTACCAAAAGATCACCGACATCTATGCCACGGCCATTGACTACGATGTGACGGCGCAGGCCACCCAGCGGTTTTTTGCCACCGTGCAAAACAAGCTGCATTGGGCCATCCACGGGCAGACTGCGGCCGAGGTTGTTTTTCACCGTGCTGATGCCAACCAACCCCATATGGGGCTGAGCACCTGGAAGGATGGGCCGACAGGCAAGATCCAGAAATTCGACGTGTCGGTCGCCAAAAATTACCTGACAGAGACGGAAATGGCGCAGCTGTTGCGTTTGGTCAACGCCTATCTGGATGTGGCCGAAGACATGGCGCAGCGCAAGATGCCCATGACCATGCAAGATTGGGAAACGCGTCTGAACCGTTTCATCGATGCCACGGACCGCAGTGTTCTGCAAGACGCAGGCAAGGTGTCGGCCGAAATCGCCAAGGCGCATGCCGAAAGTGAGTTTGAGAAATACCGCATCGTGCAGGACCGTTTGTTTGAAAGTGACTTTGACCGCTTGTTCAAACGTATCGAACGGGGCGGCCTGCCCGAGGATGAGTCTTCCTGATAAGACCCTGTGCCAGCAGGCACAATCTCGCCCATGACCGACATCAACACCCCCGAAATCACCGACACCGTGCGCTGGCTCGAACGCGCCGTGATTGGCCTGAACCTGTGCCCCTTTGCCAAAGCCCCGCACGTTAAAGGCCAGATCCATTACGTGCTGAGCGAGGCCAAAGGCCTGGAGGGCTTGCGTGATGAGCTGATTGAGCAGCTGCAGGCGCTGGCTGCCATGCCGGCCGAAGAGCGCGAGACCGTGCTTTTGATCGTGCCGCAGATGCTGCAAGACTTTTTGGAGTTCAACGACTTTCTGGACGAAGCCGATGCCGTGCTGCAAGAGCTCGACATGGAAGGCGTGTTCCAGGTCGCGAGTTTCCACCCGCAGTTCCAGTTCGCCGACACCGAGCCGGACGACATTGGCAACTTCACCAACCGCTCGCCTTACCCCACGCTGCACCTGCTGCGCGAGGAGAGCATCGACCGGGCGGTGGAGGCTTTCCCCGAGGCCGAGATGATTTACGAAACCAACATCGAGACCCTGGATAAGCTTGGGATCGAGGGCTGGAAAAAGCTGGATGTGGGTCCAAGCCCTTGAATCTGTAGGAGCGACGCCCTCGTCGCGATTGACCCAGCCTGATCGCCGCGAGGGCGCGGCTCCCACACAAAAACCATGAAGAAAAAAACACCTACCGTCGACATCCAAGCCTTGCCGCCTGAGGTGCGTCCCGGCCAATCGGTTGAGTTGCTCAAGCAGCTGCACATCCTGACCCGCGAGGGCAAGCTCAACCAGGATTCGCGCCGCAAGCTCAAGCAGGTTTACCACCTGTTTCAGTTCATCGAAAAACTGCTCAAAGAGTTGCCCGCCAGCGACAGCGGCCCCACGCTGGCCGACCACGGCGCGGGCAAGTCCTATCTGGGCTTCATCATCTACGACCTGTTTTTCAAGGCGCTGGGTCAGGGCACGATCTACGGCATCGAAACCCGCAGCGAACTGGTGGAATCGTCCAAAGCGCTGGCCCAAAAGCTGGGCTTTGAGCGCATGCGCTTTTTGAACGTGAGCGTGGCCGAATCGACGCAAAGTGATCAGCTGCCCGCGCAGATCGACGTGGTCACTGCATTGCACGCCTGCGACACCGCCACCGACGACGCCATCGCCTTTGGCCTGCAAAAGAAAGCCCGCTACATGGTGCTGGTACCCTGCTGCCAAGCCGAGCTGGCCCGGGCGCTCAACCAAAACAAGGCGCTCAATTTGCAGCGCACGCCTTTGGCCGAGCTGTGGCGTCACCCCTTGCACACCCGCGAAGTGGGCAGCCAGCTGACCAATGTGTTGCGCTGCCTGTATCTGGAGTCACAGGGCTACCAGGTCACGGTGACCGAACTGGTGGGCTGGGAACACAGCATGAAAAACGAGCTGATCCTGGCCAAGTACACCGGCCAGAAAAAGCGCACGTCGGGCGAGCGCCTGCTGGCGCTGCTGCAAGAGTTTGGGGTGGAGGGGTTGATGGGCGGGCGTTATCCGCTGGTTGCCGGTCTCAAGCTGTCCCCGCCTTGAGCACATTGATGAAAACGCGTGCGGCATGTGACAGCGAGCGTCCTGCGGGCGTCACGATCGAGATGTCGCGTGTCACTTTGGGGGAGTTCAAGGGCAGGGCGACCAGCTCGGGATCGCGGGCAAATTTGACATAGGCTGCGGGCATGACGGCAACGCCCATGTTGCAGCTGGCCATCCACAAGGCGGTGGACAAAAAAGCCACCTCATTGGCCACTTGCAGCTTCACCCCTTCTTTGGCCGCCGTCATCTCGATCATGTGCCGCACGCCATAACCGTGGCGCATGGTGCTGATGGGGTGGCCCTCCAGGTCGCGCCAATGGAGCGCCTTGCGCTGGGCCAGCGGATGGGTCTTGGGCACGATGGCGCTGAGTTGGTCGCGCATCAAGGTTTCTTTTTCAATCTCGGTGCCTGCGTGGTTCTCTGGTGTGCCGATACCGAAATCCACTTGCTGGGACAGGATGCGCGGCAAAAACTGGTCGGGTGCGCAGTCCTCGATCACCACTTTCACCCCGGGGTGTTGCAGGCGAAAGGTCTGAATGACTTGGGGCAGAAGAATCTCTGCCAGAGTGGGCGTGACGGCCATGCTGATCCGTCCTCTGTGCAGGTCCACCAATTCCAGCTGGTTGTTGCGCAGGGCGTCCACATCGCGCAGGATGCGATCGGCCAACACGATGGCGTCTTGCGCCGCAGGTGTGATGTGCAGGGACCGGGTGGTTCGGTCAAACAGGCGCACGCCCAAGCCTTCTTCCAATTGTTTGATCGAGACGCTGACCGCTGATTGCGTGATGTTCAGGCTGTCCGCTGCAGCGCTGAGCTTGCGCAGGCGGTAGGCGGCAGAGAAAGCCCTCAGTTGCCCCAAGGTGGGTTGGAATCGATTTTTGCCATTCATAAGTAAAAATCATAGCTGGTTCGCAATATTTCAATTTACAAATGAAACAACATTGATTCCAATCATTTTTGGACTGGCCCTGTGTGGACGTTCACATCACTTCAAAAGGAGACAACATGTTTCAAAAGTTTCGTGCAATCACCCGCTTGTTGGCCTTGACGCTGTCGGGGGCCATCCTGCCTCTGGCGGTCATGGCCCAAAACGCCTATCCGCAAAAACCGATCCGGGTGGTGGTGACCTTTCCGCCGGGGGGCAGCGCGGATGCCATGATCCGCATCCTGTCGCCGCGTCTGAACGAGAAGCTGGGCCAGCAGTTGGTGGTGGAAAACCGTCCTGGCGCAGGCGGCAACATCGGATTGGCTGCCGTGGCCAAGGCAGCGCCCGATGGTTACATGTTGGGTGTGGGGGCGGCAGGTGGCTTGACGGCCAACGTCAGCCTTTACCCACAAATGCCATTTGACCCCGCCAAGGAGTTGGCACCCATCACCATGTTGGCGGCCATTCCGTTTGTGATCGTGGGTCACCCCTCCGTGCAAGCCAACACGGTGGCGCAACTGATCGCCTCGGCCAAAAGTCAACTGGGCAAATATGCCATCGGGCACGGCGGCAATGGCACGGCCATGCATCTCTCGACAGCTTTGTTCTCTCAGATGGCGGACATCAAATTGACGGAGGTGCCCTACCGTGGCTCCGGCCCTGCTGCCATGGATGCCTTGTCGGGTCAGGTCCCGCTGGCGTTGACCGATTTGCCCGCAGCATTGCAGCACATCAAGGCAGGCAAGCTCAAGGCATTCGCTGTCACCAGCCCCAACAGGTTGGCATCTTTGCCGGATGTGCCGACTTTGGCCGAGTCGGGTTTGACCGGCTATGACTCTACGGGCTGGTTCGGCCTGGTGGCTCCTGCTGGAACACCAGAGCCTATCCTGAGCCGATTGCATGCGGAATTCACAGCGGCATTGAACGACGAGGGCATTCGCACCCAGATGCGCAACATTGGCATGGAGCCCGTGCCTTCATCCACCGAAGCATTTGACACCTACATGAAAAGTGAAACGCGCAAGTGGGGCGACGTGATTCGCAAAGCCAACATCAAACTTCAGTGAGAAACCGCCCAAATGAACCAGGATTTTGCAAGCGATGTGTTGGTGGTGGGCGCAGGGCCTGTGGGCCTGACTTTGGCGATGGATCTGGCCAGGTCGGGTGTCCGGGTGACCGTGGTCGAGGTGCGGCGCTTTGGTGAACCACCCAATGTGAAGTGCAACCATGTGTCGGCCCGGTCCATGGAGCAATTCAGGCGTTTGGGCGTGTCGTCTGTTTTGCGCCAAGCGGGATTGCCGGAAGACTTTCCCAACGATGTGGTGTTTCGCACGCGCATGACGGGTGTCGAGTTGACCCGCATCCCGATCCCTTGCCGGCGCGACCGGTACACCGAGCTCGAAGGCCCGGACACCGGATGGCCCACGCCGGAGCCACCTCACCGCATCAACCAGATTTACCTGGAGCCTTTGCTTTTGGCGCATGCCGTCAAGCAAGAAGGCTTGAGCTTGCTCAGCAGGACCCGCTTGATCGATTTTGAACAGGACGATCACGGGGTCTTGGTGAGTCTGGAGGATTTGGACACCCAAGAAGTTCGGCAATTGCGCGTTCTTTACCTGGTCGGTTGTGATGGCGGCAGCTCTGGCGTGCGCAAAAAAATGGGGGCTCAACTGCAAGGCACCGAGGTGATTCAGCGTGTGCAGTCAACGCACATTCGTGCCCCCCAATTGGCCGCCTTACTCCCCGGCAAACTGGCTTGGTGTTATTACTCGGTCAACCCGGATCGTTGCGGAACGGTTTTTGCCATCGATGGTCAAGAAACCTGGTTGGTCCACAACCATCTGAATGCGCAAGAACTGGAGTTCGATTCGGTTGATCGTGACAAGTCGATTCGGCATATTTTGGGCGTGGGGCCTGATTTTGAGTACCAGATCATCACCAAGGAAGATTGGGTCGGACGCCGTTTGGTGGCCAACCGTTTTCGCAACGGCAAGGTGTTTTTGGCCGGAGACGCTGCGCACCTTTGGGTGCCTTATGCGGGTTACGGCATGAATGCCGGCATCGCGGACGCCACCAACCTGGCTTGGTTGCTGTCGGCCCGTGTCCAAGGGTGGGCGGACGAATCGATCCTGGATGCGTACGAAGCGGAGCGTCAACCGATCACCGAGCAGGTGTCGCACTTCGTCATGAACCACGCACAAAAAATGATCAAGGCGAGAAGTGCCGTGCCTGCAGAGATTGAAGCGGACAACGAAGCAGGACAGGCCGCGCGGCTTCACATGGGTCAAGAGGCTTACGCGCTCAATGTGCAGCAGTTTTGTTGTGCGGGTCTGAATTTTGGCTATTTTTACGAAAAGTCACCCATCATTGCCTTTGACGAAGAGTCTGCGCCGGCTTACACCATGGGCGACTTCACCGCGTCCACGGTGCCGGGGTGCCGTGCACCCCACTTCTGGTTGAATGATGGACGCTCTTTGTACGATGAACTCGGACCTGCCTACACTTTGATGGTGCTGGACGCCAGTGCGCAGGTGATGCCTTTGCTGGAGGCCGCGCAGCAAGCGCAAGTGCCCTTGAAAGTGCTGGATGTGAGTGAGCAGTCAGAGCGGCCATCCGCCTACACACACAAATTGCTGATTTGCAGGACCGACCAGCATGTGGTGTGGCGAGGCGATGACTGCACCGTTGGCTCGGTTGAATTGATGCAAAAGCTCAGAGGTCTCGGCGAAAAGACCGACGCTTGATGGGCGACACCTGGCACCCAGATGCCTGGTTTTCATCCGAATCGGAGCCGCTCCGTTTCGGATGAAAGACGGTCATTGGCGTGACCGTTGGGTTTCAGGTGATCGCCTTATTGCGGCTCAATCTTCGCGTCGCGAATGGCCTTGGCCCATTTGGCGGTTTCGGCTTTGGAGCGTTGTGCCAATGCCTCGGGTGAGGCTGGGGCGGTTTCGAAGCCCAAGGCGGAGAAGCGCTCCAGGATGGTCTTGTCGGTGGCCGCAGCGTTCACAGCAGCGTTGAGTTTGTTGACGATGTCGGCGGGTGTACCAGCCGGGGCAAAGACCGCGAAGTAGGCGATCAGTTCATAGTCCTTCAGGCCCAGGGCTTCGTTCACGGTGGGCAACTCGGGGATGGCTTTGGAGCGTTGGGTTGAGGTGACGGCCAAGCCCCGGATCTTGCCCGCCTTGACCTGCGGCAGCATGACCGCAAAGTCGGCGGTGAACATGTTCACCTGGCCGCCAATCAGGTCGGTCATGGCGGCCGGGCCGCTCTTGTAAGGCACATTGGTCATTTGGATGCCGGCCATGCTGGAGAGCACTTCGCTCGACACCAGTTGCGAAGTGCTGGCGCTGGCAAAGGTGATTTGTGTGGGCTTGGATTTGGCCAGGTCCACAAACTCTTTGAGGTTTTTGGCGGGCACGTCGTTGTTCACGGCCACGATCAGCGGCACCGAGCCCATGTAGGCCACGGGCGCAAAGGCGGTGTCCTGGTCGTAGGGCAGCTTTTTCATCAGGCTCTTGAGCGCCGCGTTGGTGCTGTTGGTGCCGATCAGAATGGTGTAGCCGTCGGGGGCCGATTTGGCCACTGCGTCGGCACCGAGCATGCCGTTGACACCGGCTTTGTTGTCCACCACCACGGGTTGGCCCAGCACTTCTGACATTTTTTGTGCAAAAGCGCGGCCAATTTGGTCGGTGGCGCTGCCCGCGGCAAAGGGCACAACGGCTTTGATGGGTTTGGTGGGGTAGGACTGAGCCAGTGTCTGTGTGGCGTTCAGGCTAAGCCCGAACAAAAGACTCAGCAGACCTGCGATGCGTGTGGTGTTCATGGTGCTGTTCCAAAGAGAAAGGCTGTGATTTGATCACAGCCTTTCATTCCAACGCCATTGGGATTTGTCCCACAACCCCCGGTCAGAGGGGCTGGGACAGCAAGCGCTCAGTTCAAAGACGCCAGGTGATGAATGAATAGTACCGGGTGCCGTTTTGCAAAGAACGGATACCAATGTCGGTGGTGGTGGTACTTGAGTTTCCTGGGAAGTTGGGGCCCCAGCAAGCAGAGGTGTCCAAGGGGGTGAACGCAATCGTTTTGTCGTTTTTGCCCATGTATTTTTCAACTTGCCAAATGCGTGCTCTTTTGTTGGTGCAAGCATCCAAAGGGGGGGCATAACCGGCAATGAAGGAAACTTCAGGGACCAAAGACGCGCTGTCAAAAGACCACTTGGCTGTGACGGCACTGGAGGGTTTCAAGATGGCGTCCTTGACCTCTGCGGAGTTGGTCAACACTGGCCATGCAACGCCTTTGGCATCGGTTGGCGAGGGCAATGCCCCTGGCAGGCGAAGTTTGTGGATCTCTTCTTGACCGGAGACGTACACCACTTTCACCGTGTACAAAGATTGGCTTTGGATCGAAGAGAAGTCCAACAAACGGGTGTTGTTGTAAAACTGGTTGCTGGCACTTTGGCTGCTCCACCAGGTGTCCAGTGCGGATGTGCTGATGTTGGCGCTCAAAGGGATGCCGCCCAGTCTGAACTCGTTCACGCTGTCGGGTGCGTAAGTCAGTTGTGCAGGCATTTGGCCGGTGCGGTTCAAAATGCCCAGGTAGGGTGAGCTGTACAAGCTTGGATCAACGGGTGCCAGAACCAAGCCTGCTGCGGGCAAACCTGGACCTGTGACGTTGGCTGCCAAAATATTGGTCGACACCCAGTTGCCATTGACCTGTTTGTAATTGTTGATCAGGATGTGGATGCCCGAGAAGAGGGCGCTGGGAGATGTGCCCTGGCTGCTCGCGTTCATGTTTTCGTAGCGACTCAAGCGAGGCTCGATGCGGATTTCCAAATCCCGTTGATTGCCATAAAGCCACCAAGTGCTGCCTGTGGCCGAAGCCACTTTGTTGTCTTGCAAGCGCCCAGATTCACCCAGGTCACGGAAGATGGCCAGTCGGCTGTGCGTGGTTTGTGTCAAGGGCTGATACCAGCGCAATTCAACAGTGGCCGATGTGCCTGAACTGATGGACATGATTTTGGGGTACTCAAAAACAGCGCCCACCGAATTGCTTTCACCGATGTCTGAAAACAGGTGGGTCTGAAAGTTCACGCTGTCATGTTTGTAGGCCAAGGGGGCGAGGCCGGCACAGGCGGCGCTGGCCGCGCGTGCGCTCACCGTGACTTTCATGCATTCGTTCATTCGATTGCGCCAGCTGCCCAATTGGGACAAAGGGAAAACATCATTGCCGCTGGATACGCTGGTCAGTTTGTTGCTGGCGCTCAGTGGACGCAAAGGGCTGGGAGATTCCGAGTCTGAAAGCATGACTTGCTTGGGGTACAGCACCGTCAGACCGTCACTGTTTCGGGTGAAGTTCAGGGAGTCCAGTACCGCATCCAGGCCTTTGCCGGAGGCGTCAAAGGGGGTGTTCAAGATGTCCAGACTGGTGGCATTGCCGCCTGTGGTTTGATAGGCCGAGACAATCCACTCTTTCACCGTATTTTTGGCAGTTTTAAGCGCCGTGGTGTCCACACTGGTGGCGCTGATGTCGGACGGTTTGATGTTTTTGGATTTGGCGTATTCGCTGACCACTGCATCGGTCAAGGGTGTGATGTTGGTGGTGGCCGAGCTCCCTTGCGTGCTGCCATCCCAGATCGAGTACATCTTGCGTCCATCGCTCAATGTGACCGACATGATGGCGGGACTCTTGACTTTGGACATGTCAATGCTGAATTTGCCTGCGGTGTCCGTGACCGTGGTGACGCTGGAGGGTTTGGCATCGAGGAACGTCACGGTGGAGTTGGTCAACGGCGCACCCGTGGCCACAGTGCCGCCAAGAAGAATGCTGGCCACGGGTGTGGTCACAGGCAAGGTCACAGGCAAGGTCACAGGGGGTGTCACAGGTGTGGTCACGGGTGGTGTCACAGGTGTGGTCACGGGTGGTGTCACAGGTGTGGTCACGGGAGTTGTCACAGGTGTTGTGACGGGTGTCGTGACAGGAGTCGTCGCCGGTGTTGTTGAGGGGGTTGTCCCGGGTGTGGTGGCGGGTGTTGATCCGGATGAGGGAGGTGTGACGGGCGTTGTGAATGGGGTGGTCAATGGTGTTGAAACGGGGGCAGGTGACGGCGTTGTCACTGCAGCCGTGTCAGGTGTTGTGGTGGTGTTCGGCGCTGGGGTTGTGGCCGGCGCTGAGTTTGTTGTCTCCAAAGAGGGCTCTGGTGTGGCTCCTCCACCGCCGCCTCCGCAGCCCGCGAGGATGACCGTGGCGGCCGTGATGATGGCTTGAGACAGTGTGTAAGCAGTGCGATGGCTTCGTTTCTTCATGAAAACCCCTTGTGAAATGGTTTGTTGCTTTTTCGAAAAATTGTACTAATTCGTTGTCAAAAAATATTCTATAACGAATTATTAAATTTATCAAATTTTTACAAATGAATCACAAATTTGCACTGTCGGTTGGTTTGTGTTTGGGGTGATGGGTTGAAAACAAGCAAGCTCAAACGGGACGGTTGAGCGCTCCGCCCGCAGACGCTCTGACGGGACAAAAAAGCCTGGAAATGGTCAGGCACCATCCCGCTGATGATCAGCGTTTGTGCTCAATACAACACCGCCACAGGCACCCGCCCGACGGTGGGCAAGCCCGCTTGGGTCCATGCCTTGAAGCCCCCTCGGTACCAAATGACTTGGGTGTAGCCCAGTTGGCGCGCACGCATGGCTGCATTCACCGACAACCAGCTTTCCGAGTGGCTGCAGTAAAAAACCACCGGTTTGTTCAGGTCGGGAGCTACTGCTCGCAGCATCTGGCCAAAGCGCTCGGCATAGGGCTGCTCCAACTTGTCGTCTTCGAATGCCAGACCGCTGTTGATGAAGCTGAGTGCTCCGGGAACTACAGGTCCAAAGCTCGCCGCATCAATCACCACAGGGCGTTCGGCTTGCCGCAGGGCTTGGGTCAATGTGCCGGTATCCCAGCGTTGAATGCCATCCAGCGCTTTGGGGGTCATGCCCGTGAGCGCCTGACCCCAACGCAATTTGGACGGGGTGCTAGCACCCGGTTCATCGCGCTCTGCCTGGAGGTGTTCGGGCGATGGTGTTGGCAACTGGCCCAATATGGCAGCGGCTTGGGTGCTTGCCTCATCGTAGAGGGGCAGCACCTCATGCTCGTTGACGGACACCAAACGGCAAAGTTTGGGGTTGTTTTTGGCGTGGTTGCATTGGTACAGAGCCCCCAGCATGGCCCGACCAGGGTCATCCACACCCCAGCGCACGCCATAACCCGTTTTGCCCCAGCCAATTGCCATGGCTTTGTTTTCTTTGGCACTCAGGTAGTTGTTGAATGTGCGTTGGGCAATCGTTTTGCACAGCAATTGGCCTTTGCAAAGCCCTTCAATCAGTGCTCCGGCGCGGTCATGCATGTCCACCATGGGCTCGCCCAGGGATGTGCCAAAAAAGCCCAGCTGTACTTTCATGCTGGCGGGCAATTGCAGGGGCACGGTCTCGGTTTGGGTCACCACGCCCAGACTCAAGGCGTCTTTGCCGGTATGTTGTTGGCATTGATCGAAAGGCGTTTGACCGGTAGGGCAGAACCAGGGCGTTCTGTCTTTTTCTTGTGTGCGTTGGAGTTCGCGGACCCTTAAAAATCCAGAGGCCTCCTGGATGTCGTACAGGGCTTGGTTGATGACCTGAGCATCAAATTTGTCACCCATTTGCAGTTTGTACCAGGCGTACATCTGGGGCATCAAACTGGGATTGACGCGTTTGGAGTCCCGGTCGTGCGCGCCGTGAATGCCGACCACGGTTCCCCTTGGCAAGCTTCCCGTGCCAAAGACGCGTGCTTGCCCGGCCATGAAAATCAACGAGCATGCTGACATGCAATAACCCGAAGCCACGGTGGTGATCTTGGCGTCTCGCACCATGCGTGCCACTTGCATCCCCGTCCAGAGGTCTCCCCCAGGCCCGTTGACCAAAATCAGCCGCTCAATGCCGCCTTGGGCCAAGGCCTCCTTAAATTGTAAAAAGTCCTGATCAACGGTGGGGCCCGTGGCAAAAAGGTCATGGCCCACCCGTTCCAGTGTCATGGCCTGTGAGTTGGCGGACAGCCAAAGCGACAGGCACACAGTCAATGCTTTGAAAACACGGCTCATCAGGACCTCGCGCAACAGTGGAAAAACTGGCGAGTATTTTTGCATTAAAAATGAGTTATTTGATATTCACTTTAATTGGGGTCAGATCCCAATTAAACTGCGGGTCTCAAACAGGGAGTTCCCATGGCCCGCCAACCCCGCCTGACCGTTGCAGGCTATCCCCACCACGTTATTCAGCGCGGCAATGACCGTCAGGCCATCGTGCGCGACGATGCGGACCGCGAGCGTTTGCTGGCGCTGTGGCAAGAGCATGCGCAAACTTTCAAGGTGGCCATTCATGCCTATGTGATCATGGACAACCACTTCCATTTGCTGCTCACGCCCGAAACCGACGAGGGCCTGCCGCAGATGATGCAGGCGGTGGGGCGGGCCTATGTGCGCTACTTCAATTTGCGACACCAGCGCACCGGCACGCTGTGGGAAGGGCGCTACCGCAGCAACCTGATTGAAAGCGAACGCTATCTTTTGGCCTGCATGGTCTACATCGACTTGAACCCGGTGCGGGCGGGCATGGTGGGGCAAGCCGCCGACTTCAAATGGTCCAGCCACAGGCACTGTATTGGGCAGTTGAGCGACAAGTTGGTGACGCCTCACGCCCTGTTTTGGGGCTTGGGCAACACCCCTTTTGCCCGTGAGGCAGCTTATGCCGAGCTGGTGCAGACGGGCCTGGCGCAGCGGGAAAAGGACCAACTCACGCAAAGCGCCTTGTCGGGCTGGGCGCTGGGATCGGCCCATTTTGTGAGTGGTTTGCAGCAAAACACCCAGCGTCGCTTGGTGCCGGGCAAGGCGGGTCGACCTGCCAAAAAGACCCTAGATTGAATCTGTCCCCAATTAAATCAATGCCAAACCAAAAACCAAATTAATTGGGATCTGACCCCAATTAAAAAGTTTGGCATGGATGCTGCAGTGCACTACACTCTTCGGTCTGCGTGAAAACCCTTAGGAGCGCCCATGACTTCGGCCAGTGCAAAAGAACATTTCCAATCAACCGGTCTGTATGACCCCGCCAATGAGCACGATGCTTGTGGTGTCGGCTTTGTGGCCCACATCAAAGGGCACAAGACCCACGCCATCGTGACCCAGGCCCTCAAGATCCTGGAAAACCTCGACCACCGGGGTGCTGTGGGCGCGGACGCGCTCATGGGCGACGGTGCCGGTATCTTGATCCAGTTGCCCGATGCGCTGTACCGCGACGAGATGGCCAAGCAGGGCGTGAACCTGCCGCCCTTTGGTGAGTATGGCGTGGGCATGGTCTTCTTGCCCAAAGAGCACGCATCGCGCATGGCTTGCGAGCAAGAACTCGAACGCGCCGTCAAGGCCGAAGGCCAAGTGGTGCTGGGCTGGCGCGATGTGCCCGTGAACCGCGACATGCCCATGTCGCCCACCGTGCGCCAAAAAGAGCCGGTCATGCGCCAGATCTTCATCGGCCGCGGTGCCGACGTGATCGTGCAAGACGCCTTGGAGCGCAAGCTGTACGTGATCCGCAAGACCGCCAGCGCCGCCATCCAGAACCTGCGCCTGACCCACAGCAACGAGTACTACATCCCCAGCATGTCCAGCCGCACTGCGGTTTACAAGGGCTTGCTGCTGGCCGACCAAGTGGGCACCTATTACCTGGACCTGCAAGACGAGCGCTGCGTTTCGGCCTTGGGCCTGGTGCACCAGCGTTTCTCCACCAATACCTTCCCCGAGTGGCCCTTGGCTCACCCCTACCGTTATGTGGCGCACAACGGTGAGATCAACACCGTCAAGGGCAACTACAACTGGATGAAGGCCCGTGAAGGCGTGATGTCTTCGCCCGTGCTGGCTGCCGACCTGCAAAAGCTCTACCCCATCAGCTTCGCCGGTCAGTCCGACACCGCCACGTTTGACAACTGCCTGGAACTGCTGACCATGGCGGGTTACCCCATCAGCCAGGCCGTGATGATGATGATCCCCGAGCCATGGGAACAGCACACCACCATGGACGAGCGCCGCAAGGCCTTCTATGAATACCACGCTGCGATGCTGGAGCCATGGGACGGCCCTGCGTCGATCGTGTTCACTGACGGCCGCCAGATCGGCGCCACGCTGGACCGCAACGGCCTGCGCCCCTCGCGCTACATCATCACCGACGACGACATGGTCATCATGGGCTCCGAGACCGGCGTGCTGCCGATTCCTGAGAGCAAGATCGTGCGCAAGTGGCGTCTGCAGCCCGGCAAGATGTTCCTGATTGACTTGGAACAAGGCCGCATGATCAACGACGAAGAGTTGAAAGCCGGTTTGGCCAGTGCAAAGCCTTATAAGCAGTGGATCGAAAACCTGCGCGTCAAGCTGGACGATGTGGCTGCTGCTCCCTTGGCCCCCGCCTCGGATGTGGCCTTGCTCGACCTGCAACAAGCCTTTGGCACCACCCAAGAAGACATCAAGTTCTTGTTGGCTCCCATGGCCTCGGCCGGTGAAGAAGCCATTGGCTCCATGGGCAACGACAGCCCGCTGGCCGTGCTGTCCGACAAAAACAAGCCGCTGTACAACTACTTCAAGCAGTTGTTCGCGCAAGTGACCAACCCACCGATCGACCCGATCCGCGAAGCGATCGTGATGTCACTGGTGTCCTTCATCGGCCCCAAGCCGAACCTGCTGGACATCAACCAAGTCAACCCGCCCATGCGCCTCGAAGTGAGCCAGCCGATCCTGGACTTCGCCGACATGGCCAAGCTGCGCAACATCGAGCAAGCCACCAAGGGCAAGTTCAAGAGCGCGACGCTCGACATCACCTACCCCGCCTTGTGGGGTCGTGAAGGCGTGGAAGCCAAATTGGCCTCGCTGTGCGCTGAAGCGGTGGACGCCATCAAGGGCGGCCACAACATCCTGATCATCAGCGATCGCGGTGTCAACGCCACCCAAGTGGCTGTGCCTGCGCTGCTGGCGTTGTCGGCCATCCACCAGCACCTGGTGACCGAAGGCCTGCGCACCACGGCTGGCCTGGTGGTCGAGACCGGCACCGCCCGCGAAGTGCACCACTTTGCTGTGCTCGCCGGTTACGGCGCCGAAGCCGTGCACCCCTACTTGGCGATGGAAACCCTGGCTGCTCTGCACAAAGAGCTGCCCGGCGACTTGTCGGCTGAGAAAGCCATCTACAACTACGTCAAGGCAATCGGCAAGGGCCTGTCCAAGATCATGTCCAAGATGGGCGTGTCGACCTACATGTCGTACTGCGGCGCGCAGTTGTTCGAAGCCATCGGCATCAACACCGAGACCATCAACAAGTACTTCACCGGCACCTCCAGCCGCGTGGGCGGCATTGGCGTGTTCGAGATCGCTGAAGAAGCCTTCCGCATGCACACCGCCGCCTTTGGCGACGACCCGATTCTGGCCACCATGCTGGATGCCGGCGGCGAATACGCATGGCGCGCTCGTGGTGAAGAGCACATGTGGACGCCCGATGCGATTGCCAAGTTGCAGCACTCCACCCGTGCCAACAACTTCAGCACTTACAAGGAATACGCGCAGATCATCAACGACCAAAGCAAGCGCCACATGACGCTGCGCGGTTTGTTCGAGTTCAAGATTGACCCGTCCAAAGCCATCCCGCTGGAGCAGGTCGAGCCTGCTGCCGAGATCGTCAAGCGTTTTGCCACCGGCGCGATGTCGCTGGGCTCAATCTCTACCGAAGCGCACGCCACATTGGCCGTGGCCATGAACCGCATTGGCGGCAAGAGCAACACGGGCGAGGGCGGAGAAGACGCCAACCGTTACCGCAACGAACTCAAGGGCATCCCGATCAAGTTGGGTGATTCCTTGAAGAGCGTGATCGGCGAAGAGAACGTCGAAGTCGACATGCCTTTGGCTGCCGGTGACAGCCTGCGTTCGCGCATCAAGCAAGTGGCTTCGGGCCGCTTCGGTGTCACCGCCGAATACCTGTCGAGCGCCGACCAGATCCAGATCAAGATGGCCCAGGGTGCCAAGCCCGGTGAAGGCGGTCAGTTGCCCGGTGGCAAAGTGTCCGACTACATCGGCAAGCTGCGCCACTCGGTGCCCGGTGTGGGCCTGATTTCGCCACCACCGCACCACGACATCTACTCCATCGAGGACTTGGCCCAGCTGATCCACGATCTGAAGAACGTGGCCCCGCACAGCGACATCAGCGTGAAACTGGTGTCCGAAATCGGCGTCGGTACCATCGCCGCCGGTGTGGCCAAGTGCAAGGCAGATCACGTCGTGATCGCGGGCCACGACGGCGGCACGGGCGCATCGCCCTGGTCGTCGGTCAAGCATGCCGGTTCTCCATGGGAAATCGGTCTGGCCGAAACCCAGCAAACCCTGGTGCTCAACGGCTTGCGTGGTCGCATCCGTGTGCAGGCCGACGGTCAGATGAAGACCGGCCGTGACGTGGCGATTGGCGCATTGCTCGGCGCAGACGAGTTCGGCTTCGCCACCGCACCGCTGGTGGTCGAGGGCTGCATCATGATGCGCAAGTGCCACCTGAACACCTGCCCCGTGGGCGTGGCCACACAAGACCCCACACTGCGCAAGAAGTTCACCGGCAAGCCCGAGCATGTCGTGAACTATTTCTTCTTCATCGCCGAAGAAGTGCGCCAGATCATGGCCCAGCTGGGCATCGCCAAATTCGACGATCTGGTGGGCCGCGCCGACCTGCTCGACATGAAGAGCGGTGTGGAACACTGGAAAGCCAAAGGTTTGGACTTTGGTCGCCTGCTGGCTGTGCCTCAGGTCGCCTCTACCGTGGCCGTGCGCCATGTGGACACACAAGACCACGGCCTCGAAAAAGCCCTGGACAACGTGCTGATCGCCAAGAGCCGCGCCGCCATCGACAAGGGCGAAAAAGTGCAGTTCATGGAAGTCGCCCGCAACGTGAACCGCTCGGTCGGTGCCATGTTGTCCGGTGCGGTGACCAAAGTGCACCCCGAAGGCTTGCCGGACGACACCTTGCGCATCCAATTGGAAGGCACCGGTGGTCAGTCGTTCGGCGCGTTCCTGGCCAAGGGCATCACGCTGTACCTGATTGGTGAAGCCAACGACTACACCGGCAAAGGTTTGTCGGGTGGCCGCATCGTGGTGCGCCCGAGTCTGGAGTTCCGTGGCGTGGCCGCGCAAAACATCATCGTGGGCAACACCGTCATGTACGGCGCGACCACGGGTGAGGCCTTCTTTGCTGGCGTGGCTGGCGAGCGCTTTGCGGTGCGCCTGTCGGGCGCCACCGCTGTGGTGGAAGGCACTGGCGACCACGGTTGCGAATACATGACCGGCGGCACGGTTGCTGTGCTGGGCAAGACCGGCCGCAACTTCGGCGCGGGCATGAGCGGCGGTATCGCCTATGTGTACGACGAAGACGGCGAGTTCGCCTCGCGCTGCAACACCGCCATGGTCAGCATGGAAAAAGTGCTGACGGTGGCAGAGCAAGAAGCGCAAGTCGACCGCAAGGTCTGGCACCGCGATCAGGCCGACGAAGCACAACTCAAGAAACTGCTGGAAGAGCACCACAAGTGGACCGGCAGCCAACGCGCCCGCGAATTGCTGGACAACTGGGCCACAGCTCGCGCCAAGTTCGTGAAAGTGTTCCCGAACGAATACAAGCGCGCCTTGGGCGAGATCAACGCACGCAAAGCGGCGAACGCGGCCAAGGCCGCCAAGCCTGTTGTCGTCTGAGCCCCACGTCAAAAAGTTAAGGAAACATCATGGGAAAAATCACAGGTTTCATGGAATTTGAGCGTATCGAAGAGGGCTACAAACCCGTCACCGAGCGCTTGAAGAACTACGGCGAGTTCGTGATCGGCTTGACGCCCGAGCAGTCCAAAACGCAAGCCGCACGCTGCATGGATTGCGGCACACCGTTTTGCAACAACGGTTGCCCGGTCAACAACATCATTCCGGACTTCAACGACCTGGTGTACCAGGGCGACTGGAAGAACGCGATCGAGGTGCTGCACAGCACCAACAACTTCCCCGAGTTCACCGGCCGCATTTGCCCCGCGCCTTGCGAAGCTGCCTGCGTGGTCAACTTCAACGACGACGCCGTGGGCATCAAGTCCATCGAGCACGCCATCATCGACCGCGCTTGGGCGGAAGGTTGGGTCACGCCCCGCCCCGCCAAGGTCAAGACCGGCAAAACCGTGGCCATCATTGGCGCAGGCCCCGCTGGCTTGGCCGCAGCGCAGCAGCTGGCCCGCGCTGGCCACGATGTGACCTTGTTCGAGAAGAACGACCGCGTGGGTGGTTTGCTGCGCTACGGTATCCCCGACTTCAAGATGGAAAAGACGCACATTGACCGGCGCGTCCAGCAGCTTGAAGCCGAAGGCGTGAAGATCCGCACCAGCGTGCTGGTGGGGCAGTGGCCCAAGGACTCCAAGGTCACCAACTGGGCCAAGGAAACCATCTCGGCTGAACAGCTCAAGAAAGACTTTGACGCTGTGTTGCTCACAGGCGGCTCCGAGCAGTCGCGTGACCTGCCCGTGCCAGGTCGCGACCTGGACGGCATCCACTTCGCCATGGAATTCCTGCCTCAGCAAAACAAGGTCAACGCGGGCGACAAGCTCAAAGGCCAGCTGCGCGCTGACGGCAAAAACGTCATCGTGATCGGTGGCGGCGACACCGGCAGCGACTGCGTGGGCACCAGCACACGTCATGGTGCTGTGAGCGTCACCCAGTTCGAGGTGATGCCCGAGCCGCCCGAAAAAGAAAACAAAGCGATGGTCTGGCCTTACTGGCCCATGAAGCTGCGCACCAGCTCCAGCCATGACGAGAGCGCCGAAAAAGGCCTGCTCAAGCGCGAATTCGCCATCTCCACCAAAGCGTTCACTGGCGAAAAAGGCAAAGTCACCGGATTGACCACGGTGCACGTCGAATTCAAAGACGGCAAGATGGTTGAAGTGCCCGGCACCGAGAAGGAATACAAGGCCGACATGGTCTTGCTGGCCATGGGCTTCACCAACCCGGTCGCCACTGTGCTCGACGCCTTTGGCATCGACAAGGACGCCCGTGGCAACGCCAAGGCCAGCACCGACTTCACCGGCGGCTATGCTACCAATGTGAACAAGGTGTTTGCCGCTGGCGACATGCGCCGGGGTCAGTCGCTGGTGGTGTGGGCCATCCGTGAAGGCCGTCAGGCCGCTCGCGCAGTCGACGAATTCCTGATGGGGAAAAGCGACTTGCCTCGCTAAGGCTACCGGGTTCTAGGTAAAATCCCTAGAGAACCAAGGTTGACATCCCGTTGACCTTGGGCCGCTAACATCACAAGAGCCGGACCCTGACCGGCTTTTGTTTTTCATGAACACCACCACATCACAGCCCCTTGTTGAACTGCGCGACCTGACGTTCGGGTATGGCGACCGTGTCATTTTGAAGAACCTGAGCTTCAATGTGCCACGAGGACAAGTCACGGCCTTGATGGGGGTTTCGGGAGGTGGAAAGACCACGGTGTTGCGATTGATCGGTGGCCAGATCCGTGCCACTGCAGGTCAACTGCTGTTTGACGGCAAGGACATCACCCCCATGCGTCAAGCCGAGTTGTATGCCGCACGGCGTCGAATGGGCATGTTGTTTCAGTTCGGTGCGCTGTTCACCGACATGAGCGTGTTTGACAACGTGGCATTTCCTTTGCGCGAACACACGCATTTGTCTGAAGACCTGATCCGTGACATTGTGCTGATGAAACTCGATGCGGTCGGTTTGCGCGGTGCACGAGACTTGAAACCCTCCGAAATTTCAGGCGGCATGAGCCGCCGAGTGGCCTTGGCCCGCGCCATCGCGCTGGACCCGGACTTGATCATGTACGACGAGCCCTTTGCGGGCCTCGATCCCATTTCACTGGGCACGGCTGCGCGGCTGATTCGCCGTCTCAACGACAGCCTGGGCATCACCAGCGTGGTCGTGTCGCACGATGTGACCGAGACCTTTGAAATCGCCGACCATGTGGTCATTTTGGCCAACGGTGGGGTGGCTGCACAAGGGACACCCACTGAGTTGCGTGCCAGCAACGACCCCCTGATTTACCAGTTTGTGCACGCTTTGAGTGATGGCCCCGTGCCCTTTCATTACCCTGCACCATCGGCTGCTCGCGACTATGACCGGAGGTCTTCATGATCACGTCTTTGTTGGCCGCCTTGGGCGCGAGCACCCGCCAGATGTTGGCCGATTGGGGTTTTGCCGCTCGTTTGTTTTTCAAATTGCTGAGCCTCTCCGGAGTTGTCCTCAAGCGTTTTGGTTTGGTGCGCGACCAGGTTCATTTTTTGGGCAACTATTCGCTGGCCATCATCACAGTGTCCGGCTTGTTTGTGGGCTTTGTGTTGGGTTTGCAGGGTTACTACACCTTGCAACGCTATGGTTCAGCCGAGGCCTTGGGTTTGTTGGTGGCCTTGAGCTTGGTGCGCGAGTTGGGTCCGGTGGTGGCGGCTTTACTTTATGCGGGCCGGGCTGGGGCCTCACTCACGGCCGAGATTGGTTTGATGCGTGCGGGTGAGCAACTCACCGCTTTGGAGATGATGGCGGTGGACCCGGTCCAGCGCATCTTGGCCCCCCGCTTTTGGGGCGGTGTCATTGCGTTGCCCTTGCTTGCCGCAGTGTTCAGCGCCGTGGGCATTTTGGGGGGCTACGTGGTGGGCGTGCTGCTCATCGGTGTCGATGCAGGGTCGTTCTGGAGCCAGATGCAAGGCGGCGTCGATGTGTTCAAGGACGTGGGCAATGGCATCATCAAAAGCGTGGTGTTTGGTGTGGCGGTGACCTTCATCGCTTTGCTGCAAGGCTATGTGGCCAAGCCGACCCCAGAGGGTGTGGCCAGTGCCACCACGCGCAGTGTGGTGGTTTCTTCTTTGTCGGTGTTGGGGTTGGATTTCATCCTCACCGCGATGATGTTCAGCATTTGAGGAGGACGGCATGCAACGTTCAAAAAATGATGTGTGGGTCGGGTTGTTTGTGATGCTCGGCGCAGTGGCTGTGCTTTTTTTGGCCCTCAAAGCGGCCAATTTGCTGACCTGGAGTTTCAGCAAGGATTACGAAGTCAGTGCCAAGTTTGACAACATTGGTGGACTCAAACCGGGTGCGGCAGTCAAAAGCGCTGGGGTGGTGGTTGGCCGTGTCAAGAAAATTGAATTCGACGGTGAATCTTTTCAGGCCAAGGTGACCTTGGCCCTGCAGACGGGGCTGGCTTTTCCCCAAGACAGTTCCTTGAAAATTTTGACCAGTGGCTTGCTTGGTGAACAATATTTGGACGTGACGCCGGGCGCTGACGAAAAGAACCTGGTTGCAGGCGACAAGATCGGATCAACCCAGTCAGCCGTGATTCTGGAAAACTTGATCAGTCAGTTTTTGTTCAACCAGGCTGAAAAACCCAAGGCCGAAAGTCAAAAGCCATGATGATGTCAATGAAACGATGGGCCATGCCCTTGCTTGTGTTGGTGCTGTTCGGACTTCAAGGCTGTGCAACGGTCCAAAACGCGGATGCCCGAGATCCATGGGAGCCGATGAACCGCAGCGTTTACAAGTTCAACGATGTGGTGGACAACGTGGCCATCAAACCACTGGCTCAGGCGTATGTCACAGTGATTCCCTCGTTCGTTCGTACAGGGGTGCACAATGTCTTGGGCAACTTGAGCGATGTCTGGTCCATGGCCAACAGCGCCATGCAGTTGAAGGGTCAAGCCACCGCCGAAACGTTCATGCGCATCAATGTCAACACCTTCTTGGGTCTGGGTGGTTTGCTGGATGTGGCCAGCGAAATGGGCCTTGAAAAAAGAAAAGAAGATTTTGGCCAAACCTTGGGTTACTGGGGTGTCAAGCCGGGTCCTTACCTGATGCTGCCTTTGTTGGGTCCTTCCACTTTGCGTGACGGCCTGGCAACCCCACTGGACATGCAAGCCAACCCTTCCCAGGCGTTCACCGCTGAGACCACCCGCAACGCATTGACTGCGGCCCGTGTGTTGGATGTGCGTGCTGGCTTGCTGCAGACGGTGGATGTCATCAAGGCGGCATCATTGGACCCCTACACCTTTGTGCGTGATGCTTATTTGCAAAAGCGCAACAATGACATCCATGATGGCAATCCACCTTCTGATTTCGATTACGGTGAATCTGACCCACCGTCCAAATAAACCCCGTTACAGTTGCTCACACGGCCCTGGCTGACTGGCCCTATAGTTATTCAATGCAAAAATATTTCACTTCTTTGTCCATGAACCGTCGCCAAGGCTTAACCGTACTGGGTGCTGCCTGTTTGAGCTTGGGTGTTGGTGCTGCCTGGGCCTCTGAAGAGGCCCCCGAAGCCTTTGTCAAGCGCATCACCAACGACACCTTGGAAACGATCAAGGCAGACAAGGCGCTGCGCAACGGTGATATTGCCAAAATCATGCAATTGGTGGATGACAAACTCATGCCACATGTGAATTTTCGGCGGATGACGTCTTTGGCCACAGGCCCCGCTTGGCGAAAAGCCACGCCAGAGCAACAGGGCCGTTTGCAGACCGAGTTCAAGACCTTGTTGGTCCGCACCTACGCTGGTGCACTCAGTCAGGTCAGCGACCAGGTTGTGGTCGTCAAACCTCTGCGAGCAGGTCAAGAGGATAAAAATTTGGTGGTCAACACCGAGGTGCGAGGCAAAGGTGACCCGATTCAGCTCGATTACCGCCTTGAAAAAACACCTGGACAAGGTGCAGGTTGGATGATTTTTGACTTGAACGTGCTGGGGGTCTGGTTGATTGAAAACTACAGAACCCAGTTCACCAAAGAGATCAACGCGGGCGGCATCGATGCCTTGATCGCCAGTTTGGTGGCCCGGAACAAAACCAACGCCAAAGCCTCCTGAGCGCAAAACCATGAGCGTCTTGACCATGCCTGAAACCTTGCTTCACGAGCATGCACCAGCTTGTTTGGCATTGTGGGTGGCACAATGCAAGCCCATGGGGCCATCTGTGGTCAGTGTCGATGCCTCTGCACTCACGGCTTTTGATTCGTCCGCTTTGGCTGCGCTTTTGGGTTTGCGTCGTGAGGTACTGGCCCAAGGTGGAACATTGCAAATTTCGGGCATGACCTCTCGTTTAAGGGAGTTGGCCCGTCTTTATGGCGTGATCGACTTGCTGGAGCCCGTTTGAACGACTGATGAGGGGTTTTTCACCCCCGTTCACCCTGTAGCGCCATGGGGCAGCCGCTCAGCACTTAAAATAAACCCCTCACATGCCAGCGCTCTCTTTCCAAACCGTCTCCAAGATTTACCCGGCCAAACAGGCGGGCGCAGCCGCGTTCAAAGCCCTCGACCAAGTCAGCTTTGACGTGGAGGAGGGCGAATTCTTCGGCCTGCTGGGCCCCAACGGCGCAGGCAAAACCACCCTGATCAGCACTTTGGCGGGCCTCAGCCGCCCCACCACCGGGCGCGTGTTGGTGCATGGTCATGACGTGCAAACCGATTACGCCGCTGCCCGCCGCCTCTTGGGCGTGGTGCCGCAAGAGTTGGTGTTTGACCCGTTTTTCACGGTGCGCGAGGCGCTGCGCATCCAGTCGGGCTATTTCGGTGTCAAGAAAAACGAGGCCTGGATCGACGAGTTGCTGGACAGCTTGGGCCTGGCTGACAAGGCAGGCTCAAACATGCGTCAACTCTCGGGCGGCATGAAGCGCAGGGTGCTGGTGGCTCAAGCGCTGGTGCACAAACCCCGCGTGATCGTGCTCGACGAGCCCACCGCCGGGGTCGATGTGGAGCTGCGCCAGACCTTATGGGCCTTCATCGCCAAACTCAACAAGCAAGGCCACACCGTTTTGCTGACCACCCACTACCTGGAAGAGGCCGAAGCCTTGTGCGGCCGCATCGCCATGCTCAAGCGCGGGCAGTTGCTGGCCTTGGAGCGCACATCCGACTTGCTGCGCTCGGCCACCAGCCAGGTGCTGCGTTTCAAGCTCGACGGTGACTTGCCGCCTGCCGTGGCGGCCATTGCGCGTGTCACAGGCCGCATCGTGCAGTTGCCGGTGCACAACGCGGTCGAGATTGAGAACCACCTCGCCACCCTGCGCACGGCGGGCCTGGTGGTGGAAGACGTGGAAATCCGCCAAGCCGACCTGGAAGACGTGTTCCTTGAAGTCATGAACCGCAAACAAACCGCCTCGGGAGCCTTGGCATGACCGGCTGGCAAACCCTGCTCTACAAAGAGGTGCTGCGTTTTTGGAAAGTCGCTTTCCAAACGGTGGGCGCACCCGTGCTCACCTCGGTGCTGTACATGCTCATCTTCGGCCATGTCCTCGAAGACCATGTCAAGGTGTACGACAACGTGCCCTACACCTCGTTTTTGCTGCCGGGCCTGATGATGATGGGCGTGCTGCAAAACGCTTTTGCCAACAGCTCGTCGAGCCTGGTGCAAAGCAAGATCATGGGCAGCTTGGTGTTTTTGTTGCTCACGCCCCTGTCGCACCGCAGCTGGTTTGTGGCCTATGTGGGCTCTTCGGTGGTGCGCGGACTTGCCGTGGGCTTGGGGGTGTTTGTCATCACAGGCTGGATGATCAACATCACCTTCGTCAACCCTCTGTGGATTTTGACTTTTGCCGTGATGGGCGCGGCCATGATGGGCTCGCTGGGCGTGATTGCCGGGCTGTGGGCTGAAAAGTTTGACCAGATGGCTGCGTTTCAGAATTTCATCATCATGCCCATGACGTTTTTGTCGGGCGTGTTTTATTCCATCCATTCCCTGCCGCCGTTTTGGCAAAAGCTCAGTCACCTGAACCCGTTTTTCTACATGATCGACGGATTTCGTTACGGCTTTTTTGGCCAAAGCGATGTGTCGCCTTGGGTCAGTTTGGCGGTGGTGGGCACCGCCTTGGCCGTCATCAGTGCCTTGACCCTTCACCTTTTGCGCATCGGCTACAAAATCCGAAGCTGAAAACCCCATGAACGCAGAGCAACTCCAAGCCATCATCGCCGCAGGCCTTACGTGCACCCACCTCACGGTGGAGGGCGATGGCCGCCACTGGAGCGCCGTGGTCGTGTCCGAAGCCTTTGCCGGCATGCGCCCCATTGCGCGTCACCAACGGGTGTACGCCACGCTGGGCCAAAAAATGCACACCGACGAAGTTCACGCCTTGTCCATGAAAACCTTCACACCCGCCGAATGGGCTGCACAAGCGCAATGAACCGAAGGCCTTTGGGCCGCAACGCACCGACCTGACCCATGGACAAACTGAAAATTCGCGGCGGCCACCGCCTGCAAGGCACGCTTGATGTGTCGGGTGCCAAAAATGCCGCTCTGCCCGAGCTGTGCGCCGCTTTGTTGAGCGCCGAGCCTGTGACGTTGGCCAATGTGCCGCGCCTGCAAGACGTCTCGACCATGCTCAAGCTGATCCGCAACATGGGCGTGACGGCCGAGCACCACGAAGACGGCCGCGTCACGCTGGATGCTGGCGCGTTGAACAACCCTGAAGCGCCCTATGAGCTGGTCAAAACCATGCGTGCCTCGGTGCTGGCCTTGGGCCCCTTGCTGGCCCGTTTTGGTCATGCCAAAGTGTCTTTGCCCGGTGGTTGCGCCATTGGCTCGCGGCCCGTCGACCAGCACATCAAAGGCCTGCAGGCCATGGGCGCGGTCATCACGGTGGACCACGGCTACATGCTGGCCAGCTTGCCCGAGGGTCGCACGCGCCTGAAGGGTGCGCACATCACCACCGACATGGTCACCGTGACGGGTACGGAAAACTTCATGATGGCTGCGGCCTTGGCCGAAGGCGAGACGGTGTTGGAAAACGCCGCCCAAGAGCCCGAAATTCCCGACCTGGCCGAGATGCTCATCAAGATGGGCGCGAAGATCGAAGGCCACGGCACACGCCGCATCCGCATTCAGGGTGTGGACCGGTTGCATGGTTGTGAGCACCAGGTGGTGGCCGACCGCATCGAGGCGGGCACCTTCTTGTGCGCCGTAGCCGCCACGGGCGGTGATGTGGTGCTGCGCCACGGCCGCGCCGACCACCTCGAAGTGGTCATCGAAAAGCTGCGTGATGCCGGTGCCACCATCGAAGCGGGCGAGGGCTTTATCCGCGTCAAGGCCGATGGCGGCATGAAAGCGCAAAGCTTTCGCACCACCGAATACCCCGGTTTTCCCACCGACATGCAGGCGCAGTTCATGGCGCTCAACTGCATCGCGCAGGGCACGAGCAAGGTGACCGAGACCATTTTTGAAAACCGCTTCATGCACGTCAACGAGCTGGTGCGCTTGGGTGCGCACATCCAGATCGACGGCAAAGTGTCGGTGATCGAGGGCGTGGAAAAGCTGTCGGGCGCGACGGTCATGGCGACGGACTTGCGGGCCTCGGCCAGCTTGGTGATTGCCGGGCTCGTGGCCGAAGGCGAAACCATCGTCGACCGCATCTACCACCTGGACCGTGGCTACGACCGCATGGAATTGAAACTGCGCGGCCTGGGGGCCGACATCGAAAGAGTGAAATGATCACGCTGGCCCTGTCCAAAGGACGCATCTTTGACGAAACCCTGCCGCTGCTCAAAGCCGCGGGCATCGAGGTGCTCGAAGACCCCGAAAAATCCCGCAAGCTGATCTTGCCCACCAACCAGCCCAACGTGCGTGTGGTTCTGGTGCGCGCCAGCGACGTGCCCACCTATGTGGAATACGGCGGTGCAGATTTGGGTGTAACGGGTTTGGACACGCTGATCGAACACGGCGGCCAAGGCCTGTACCAGCCGCTGGACCTGAATATTGCCAAATGCCGCATGAGTGTGGCCGTGCGCGCTGACTACGATTACGCCAGTGCGGTGCGCACCGGCTCGCGCCTGAAAGTGGCCACCAAATACACCACGATTGCCCGCGACTTCTTTGCCACCAAGGGCGTGCACGTCGACATGATCAAGCTCTACGGCAGCATGGAGCTGGCCCCGCTCACAGGCTTGGCCGATGCGATTGTGGATCTGGTGTCCACAGGCAACACGCTCAAGGCCAACCACCTGATTGAAGTCGAACGCATCATGGACATCAGCTCGCGCTTGGTCGTCAACCAAGCCGCACTCAAGCTCAAACAAGCGCCGATCCGCGCCATCATCGACGCCTTTGCGGGCGCAGTGAAGAAGGACTGAACATGGGATTGCACGCCAAACCATTGCAACTGAAAACGGCAGACGCCGGTTTTGAAGCGGCCTTTGCGGCCCGCCTGCATTGGTCTGCCGACACCGACGCAGCCATCGAGCAGCGCGTGGCCGATATCCTGGCCGACGTGCAAAAGCGCGGCGATGCGGCGGTGCTGGAGTACACCCAGCGTTTTGACGGCCTGCAAGCCCCCGATGTGAAAGCTTTGGAGATCACCCAGGCCGAACTGAAAGCGGCACTCGACAGCCTGCCCGCCGCACAACGCGAAGCCCTGCAAGCCGCCGCCGCCCGCGTGCGCAAGTACCACGAAGCCCAGAAAAAGGCCTCGGGCGAGAGCTGGCGCTACCGCGACGAAGACGGCACGCTGCTCGGCCAAAAAGTCACACCGCTCGACCGCGTGGGCATTTACGTGCCCGGTGGCAAAGCCGCTTACCCCTCTTCGGTGTTGATGAACGCCATCCCCGCCCATGTGGCCGGGGTGCAGGACATCATCATGGTCGTGCCCACCCCCGTGCGCGGCAGCGTGGCCACGGGCGGCTCTGGAGAGGCGGCCGCTTCCAGCCGGGGCGAACGCAATGAACTCGTCTTGGCCGCCGCCTATGTGGCGGGCGTCACGCGTGCCTTCACCGTAGGTGGCGCGCAAGCGGTGGGGGCTTTGGCCTATGGCACCGCCACCATCCCCAAGGTGGACAAGATCACCGGCCCCGGCAACGCCTATGTGGCCAGCGCCAAAAAGCGCGTGTTCGGAACCGTGGGCATTGACATGATCGCGGGCCCCTCTGAAATTCTGGTCTTGGCCGATGGCAGCACGCCCGCCGAATGGGTGGCGATGGATTTGTTCAGCCAGGCCGAGCACGACGAGCTGGCACAAAGCATTTTGCTTTGTCCTGATGCGTCCTACATCGCCGAGGTGCAAGCCGCCATTGACCGCCTGCTGCCCACCATGCCCCGCCGCGAGATCATCGCCAAGTCGCTCAACGACCGGGGTGCTTTGATCTTGACCCGCAGCATGGAAGAAGCCTGCGCCATCAGCAACCGCATCGCGCCCGAGCACCTGGAGCTGTCGAGCAGCGATCCCCACCGCTGGGAGCCTTTGCTGCGCCACGCAGGCGCGATCTTTTTGGGCGCTTTCACCAGTGAGTCCTTGGGCGACTACTGTGCGGGTCCCAACCACGTCTTGCCCACCAGCGGCACGGCGCGTTTTTCCTCGCCACTGGGTGTGTACGACTTCCAAAAACGCAGCAGCCTGATCGAGGTGAGCGAGGCCGGTGCGCAGCCCCTTGGCCGCATCGCCGCTGAGCTGGCCTATGGCGAAGGCCTGCAAGCCCATGCCCGCGCCGCCGAATTGCGTTTGAACCCTGTGCCCCCGATGCGAGAGCCCCAATGACTGTCAGCCCGAAATTGATGCAACGCATCCGCCAAGATGTGCAGTCCATGCACGCCTATGCCATCCAGGATTCGGTCGGCATGGTCAAGCTGGACGCGATGGAAAACCCGTACCGCTTGCCTGCTGATTTGCAAAAGGCGTTGGGCGAGCGTCTCGGCGCGCTGGCGCTCAACCGCTACCCCGGCGAGCGTGTGAACGAACTGCGCCATGCGCTGGCAAGTTACGCAGGCATGCCCGAAGGCTTTGACATCATGCTGGGCAACGGTTCGGACGAGTTGATCTCGCTCTTGGCCATGGCCTGCGATATGCCCGGTGCCAGCATCCTCTCGCCCTTGCCCGGCTTTGTGATGTACGCCATGAGCGCCCAGCTGCAAGGCCTGGCCTTCCACGGCGTGCCGCTCACCGCCGACTTTGAACTCGACGAAGCCGCCATGCTGGCCGCGATTGATCAGCACAAGCCGTCCATCGTCTACCTGGCTTACCCCAACAACCCCACCGGCAACCTGTGGAACGACGACACGATCGAAAAGATCGTCCTCGCCCAAGGCGCACAAGGCGGCTTGGTGGTCATGGACGAGGCCTACCAGCCCTTTGCCAGCCGCAGCTACGCAGACCGCATCACTCGCCACTCGCACGTCTTGCTCATGCGCACGCTCAGCAAGTTTGGCCTGGCCGGTGTGCGTTTGGGCTACATGATCGGCCCCAAGGCTTTGGTGGCCGAGATCGACAAAGTGCGCCCGCCCTACAACATCAGCGTGCTCAACACCGAATGCGCTCTGTTTGCCTTGGAGCACACCGAGGTGTTTGCAGCCCAAGCCAAAGACCTGCGCGAGCAGCGCACCCGTTTGCTGAAAGAACTGGCCACCTTGCCCGGTGTAACCCCGTTCCCGAGCGAGGCCAACATGATCCTGGCCCGTGTGCCCGATGCGGCCAAAACCTTTGACGGTCTGAAGGCCCACGGTGTGCTGATCAAGAACATTTCTAAAATGCACCCATTGCTGGCCAACTGCCTGCGCCTGACGGTGGGCACCGCCGCAGAAAACGACCAACTCCTTGCCGCTCTGAAAGCCTCCTTATGAACCGCACCGCTGCAGTCACCCGCAAGACGGCCGAGACGAACATCCGCGTCGCCATCAACCTGGATGGCACAGGCCAAGCCAAACTGGCCAGCGGTATCGGTTTTCTGGACCACATGCTGGACCAGATCGCCCGTCATGGTTTGATTGATCTGGACATCGCGTGTGAAGGTGACTTGCACATCGACGGCCACCACACGGTGGAAGACATCGGCATCACCTTGGGCCAGGCCTTTGCGCAAGCCATTGGCGACAAAAAAGGCATCCGCCGTTATGGCCATGCCTATGTGCCGCTCGATGAAGCGCTCAGCCGCGTGGTGGTGGATTTTTCGGGCCGCCCCGGCCTGCATATGGACGTGAAGTTCACTTCTGGTTCGCTGGGCTCGCTCGACACGCAACTGGTTTATGAGTTCTTCCAGGGCTTTGTGAACCACGCGCTGTGCACGCTGCACATCGACAACCTCAAGGGTGTGAACGCGCACCACCAGTGCGAGACGATTTTCAAGGCATTCGCACGCGCCGTGCGTGCCGCGCTCGAACTCGATCCCCGCTCGGCGGGCGTGATCCCTTCCACCAAAGGCAGTCTCTGAACATGAGCGTCAACCGCGTCGCCGTTGTGGACTACGGTATGGGCAACCTGCGCAGCGTGGCGCAGGCGGTGATGCATGCCGCCTCCAGCGTGGACCATGCCGAAGTCACCGTCACATCCGACCCGCAAGTGGTGCGCAACGCACACCGAGTGGTCTTGCCAGGGCAGGGCGCCATGCCCGACTGCATGCGCGAGCTGCGCGAGTCGGGTTTGCTCGACGCCGTGCTCGAAGCCGCGGCCAGCAAACCCCTGTTTGGCGTGTGTGTGGGCATGCAAATGCTGCTGGACCACAGCGACGAGGGCAACACGCCCGGCTTGGGTCTGATCCCTGGCCGTGTGGTCAAGTTCGATTTGGCTGGACGCATCCAACCCGATGGCACCCGCTACAAAGTGCCACAAATGGGCTGGAACCAGGTCTGGCAAGACACACCAGCGCATGCGCTGTGGCAAGGCGTAGAGGACGGCAGCTGGTATTATTTTGTCCACAGCTTCTATGCCCAGGTGGCCAACCCGGCGCACAGCGCGGCCCAGACCGATTACGGCGGCCGCTTTGCTTGCGCCATTGCCCGTGACAATATTTTTGCCACCCAGTTTCACCCCGAAAAAAGCGCGGCCCAAGGTTTGGCCTTGTTCCGCAATTTCCTCCACTGGCAGCCTTGAGAAGTTTTCACTGCCGTTTTTCAGCCCCTCAGTCTTTTTTTAATTCGCCATGATTCTGATCCCCGCCATTGACCTCAAAGACGGCCACTGCGTTCGCCTCAAGCAAGGCGATATGGACCAAGCCACGACCTTTGGCGAAGACCCCGCCGCCATGGCCCGCACCTGGCTCGAAAAAGGCGCGCGCCGCTTGCACCTGGTGGATCTGAACGGCGCGTTCGCCGGCAAGCCGCAAAACTTCAGCGCCATCAAGTCCATCCTCAAGGCCGTGGGGGACGACATCCCGGTGCAGCTCGGTGGTGGCATCCGCGATCTGGACACGATTGAAAAATACATCGACAGCGGCCTGCGTTACGTGATCATCGGCACTGCCGCCGTCAAGAACCCCGGCTTTTTGAAAGACGCCTGCACCGCCTTTGGCGGCCACATCATCGTGGGCCTGGACGCCAAGGACGGCAAAGTCGCCACCGACGGCTGGAGCAAGCTCACCGGCCACGAAGTGGTGGACCTGGCCAAGAAGTTCGAAGACTGGGGCGTTGAGTCCATCATCTACACCGACATCGGCCGTGACGGCATGCTCAGCGGCATCAACATCGACGCCACCGTCAAGCTGGCCCAAGCCCTGACCATCCCCGTGATCGCCTCGGGCGGCCTGTCCAACATGGCCGACATCGAGCAGCTGTGCGCCGTGGAGGACGAAGGCGTGGAAGGCGTGATCTGTGGCCGCGCCGTGTACTCGGGCGACCTCGACTTCGCGCTGGCGCAGCAACGCGCCGACGAACTCAACGGTTGATCCTTTCCCTCGCGATTGCCCATGAGCGCTCAGGCCACTTGTCGCGACACCGCGTTCGCGGGCCTGCCCGCTTGCGAATTGACGCTGCCGCAAGGCGACCGCTTGCGGGTGGCGTTGCACGGTGCGCATGTGCTGTCTTGGGTGTCGGGCGGGCAAGAGCGCCTGTACCTCAGCCCCCGAAGCATGTTGGACGGCCAAGCCGCCATTCGCGGCGGTGTGCCCGTGTGCTTTCCGCAGTTCAACCAACGCGGCCCCATGGCCGAGTGCCTGCCCAAACACGGTTTTGCCCGCAACGTGGCCTGGTTGGCCGATGCGCCCGAACTGGGAGCCGAGCATGCCCGCCTCACGCTGCGCCTGAAGGACAACGCCCAAACTCGCACCTGGTGGCCCCAAGCCTTTGCCTTGGCGCTGCACATCGACCTGAGCCCGGGTTCAGTGCAACTGACGCTGGACGTGCACAACACAGACACCCAAGCGCTGGCGTTCTCAGGCGCACTGCACACCTATTTGGCCGTGCCCAACGTGACGAAGGCCAAGCTGCAGGGCCTGGGCGGTCAGCCCGAGTGGGATTCACTCACCGACACACATGCGAAAGCGGCCGACACGATCCGCTTTGCCGCCGAATTTGACCGCGTCTACGAAGCCGGGCCACAGCCCATGACGCTGAACGATACCCTGCACATCAGCCAAAGCCCCAGCTGGGCCAACACCGTGGTCTGGAACCCCGCGCAAGACCTGTGCACGCGCCTGGCCGACATGCCCGAAGACGGCTGGCGGCACATGCTGTGCGTCGAAGCCGCGCAGGTGTACACGCCCATCACCTTGCCTGCGGGCGAGCGCTGGGCGGGCTGGCAGCGCTTGGCTTTGCGTGCATGATGCAAGCAACTTTGGATTGGGCAAAAAAATGAGTCAGATGATGTCAATTGAACAAGCACGCAGCAGCAGCCTGAGAGGATCGGTGGCTGCCATGGCCAGGGCGGCCAATCAAGCTCGGCGAACGGCTGCGCAAACCCAAACCGCTGTGGTCGTCGAGCGCAATGGCGTTCTGGAGCATCTGTACATCTCGGCCACACAAGCCGACATCAAACCCATCACCGTCTCTATCGAACCGCAAGAGGGTCACTGAAACATGCTCGCCAAACGCATCATCCCTTGCCTCGACGTGACCGGCGGTCGTGTGGTCAAGGGCGTAAACTTTGTTGAACTGCGCGACGCCGGAGACCCGGTCGAAATCGCGGCCCGCTACAACGAGCAGGGCGCTGACGAACTCACCTTCCTCGACATCACCGCCACCAGCGACGGCCGCGACGTGATCCTGCACATCATCGAAGCCGTGGCCAGCCAGGTCTTCATTCCGCTCACGGTGGGCGGCGGTGTGCGCACGGTGGAAGACGTGCGCCGATTGCTCAACGCCGGGGCCGACAAAACCAGCTTCAACTCGGCCGCCATTGCCAACCCGCAAGTCATCCGCGAAGCGTCTGCCAAATACGGCGCGCAATGTATCGTGGTCGCCATCGACGCCAAGCGCCGCAGCGCCGAAGACGAGCAACGCATTGGCACCCACGGTCTGCCCATGGGCCCCGGCTGGGACGTTTACAGCCACGGTGGCCGCAAAAACGTGGGCCTTGACGCCGTGGCTTGGGCCACCCAAATGGCCGAATACGGTGCGGGCGAAATACTGCTCACCAGCATGGACCGCGACGGCACCAAAAGCGGTTTTGACCTGCAACTGACCCGCGCCGTGAGCGACGCGGTGACCGTGCCCGTGATCGCATCAGGCGGAGTGGGCAACCTCGACCACCTGGCCGACGGCGTGAGCATCGGCGGCGCGGATGCGGTGCTGGCGGCCAGTATCTTTCACTATGGTGAATACACCGTGCAGCAGGCGAAAGAGCGGATGCGGGAGCGTGGGATTCCTGTGCGCTTGTGAAGTCTTTTCAGACTTGAAGCAATGAATCCAAACGGGTGAGGGAGCACAGATACTGAAGTTGAGGCTCTAGTCCAAGCTCTTACGGCAGCGCGCGGCTTGCGCAATGCGCTCGAGTAAGGATAGGTCACACGAAGCCGCGACCTGATCCGTTTGTTTGTTGGACGAGCCCGGTTCTGGGCGTTGGTTTGTTCCCTACAGAAAATATCTTTTTTCTTGCCAATGCACTTGACCATTCACGTGGCTCAAGCGGTATGACGGCGGTACGCCTTGTGCCATTGCGGCACTTTTTTGCGGTGCATGGCTGCTTTGGTTGTGCACAGTCGATGATCGCCGCAACGGAGCCAGCTGCGGACCATCTGGCGACACACTTCAATGCATGAATCTCCACGATCTCTGCAATGTCCGATGGCCGTGGCCCATCACCGTTTCAACGCCGCATAAAAATCGTCATGTGGCTCGAATGCCCTGACAAAAACGCTTCCAAATCGGCCACACCCATCTCGTGCGGGTGACGCATGTCACTGGACTACATTGCAATTCAATGGATAAAAAAACAAATACATTGAAATTAATAATTTTCTTTTTTGAGGCTATAGTTTAGAAACCGTACCCGCTCGCGCACCAGATCAAGCAAGCGAGTGAACTGCAAAGAAGGGGCACCGGGTTTCATGGCAAATTTGTACCTGCATCAAATTACGGTGTGCGAGCCTGTGAGCCACGGCACAAGAGGCTTGCAGGCATTCCATCAAAAAGATGTATCGACTGTACCCGGATGTATCCACCGGGTTTTGCGGTCTGTATCACGTTAGAGCACACCGAACATGTTAATGAATCTTCGCACCGTCGCAACAAAGCGAATCGAATTTCTTGCCGACTTAGGCGGAATCGCTTTTTCTCTGTCTGGGGCAACCGCTGCAGCTGTTTTCGGAAAAGCCCTGCTCGCTGTAGTCCTCGGTGCCCTCGCTTTAGGTTTCTTCCTTCGGATTTCCGGCCGAAGGGTGGCAAGCGATCCTTCGGCACTACGTACACCACGTTGGATCTTGGCGGTTTCAGGGCTGCTATCGTTGGTGGAGGTCGGCGTGTTGGTTGAGGCAACCAACCTGCCTGTTCGCTTCACCCAAAATGGGTTTGAACTTTTTCACTGGGCCCTGGTACTTCTAGCGTTCATTGTGGCTTTCTTCATTCAGGTTCGGGTACTCATAAGCGTCGTAATGCAGAGGCGTGGCAGTCATGTGCTCTAACCGGGCGTTCGAGCCGAATCGCAACGGCTGGTCACTCCAAGCCACCATTTCATTCTGGGCCTTACGCAGCCAGCCGCTGCTGTCGGCTCATCTAAAACGTTAGGCAGACATGATGACTTCTTCTTCCGAAGCGCTGCGCGATTCAATCGCGGCGATGTCTACGATCCGCGCGTTAACGCAGAGAAGCGGCGAAAGCGCGCTTGAGGAGGTCGCCGCTGTGCTTCAGCGCCTTGCGCGATCGCCGCACTGGAGGGCGACATCTTGGCGCGCGGCGGCTCCGAGCGAGGAACTCCTCTACGAGTTGGCCGTTCTCGTGGGCGCCCCGTCGCTGTATCTGGTGTCGGATGGGCAGGGCCTCACAAGTCCGCCCCACGAACACGGAACATGGACGGTTATCGCCGGGGTCCGTGGGAATGAGGCCAATGATCTGTATCGGAGGGTTCCGGGCAGACGTGTCGCGCCGATCGACCGCGTAGTCGTCGGCCCCGGTGAGTCAATGGTTCTTGCGGCAGACGCCATTCACTCAACAGAGGTCGTCGGAGAAGGACCGACGTTTCATCTTCACCTCTACGGCAGGCCGTTAAGCGAATTGGATGGTTTCGCCTCTCGGGTCTTTGCAAAGCATGATTAGGAAAGAAACAGTGCCCAATTCAAAGTTAGAGCGGACGGCTTTCATGGGCCGACGAACCGCAGCCCGCGAATGGTCCGCTTCGCGCCGGCCCATGAAAGCTGTCGTTCAACGTCAGCGCTGACCGCGCAAACCACGTTCTCACAGCTCCTTACATCCAATGCAAATTGAACACCGAATCGCAGTAGCCGCCTCGCCGGAGGTGATTTTTGAAATCTATGCAGATGTCGAGAACTGGCCGACTTGGGATCCAGACACAAAGCGAGCCAATATTGATGGTCCGTTCCAAGTTGGAAGCCGTGGCCGTCTCACTCCTACGAAGGGCAACACGGTTCCTATGGTCCTCACGCAAGTCGTGCCCGCCAGGTGCTTCACCGTTGAGTCGAGGATTCCTCTGTTTCGTATGGTTTTCGAGCATGAGCTTGTCCCGGTGCCGGGTGCCACGGAGGTAGTTCACCGGGTTACTTTTTCTGGGCTGCTATCCATTGTGCTGGGCCCGATGCTTGCGAAACAAATCAATTCAGGTCTGCCCGTCACGCTCCGAAACCTGAGGGCACTTGCAGAGGCTCGAAGTGCGGCCCAGCCCATTATTCCTCCGGAGGCGGCGTGATGACGCCGCGCAGCGCCGGTGAATTGAGCCGTTAGGCCCCACAAACACACCCAGGGTCTTGCCGAGGCCGCCAACTTAACTCGAACTACAAGCGCGTCATGAGCCACACCGCTGTCTATTCCACCGTTGACCATGTGATGATCCGCTTGTTGGACATCGATCCCTTGCTCTCGCTCTTTACCGATGTGTTCGGCCTTCCCGTTTCATGGCCAAAGCAAAGCAGCAGCTTTGCGACGTTCGCATGGGTGCATGTGGGAAACACTGAACTTGAGTTGTGGGCCGCCGCAAGCAATTCAGATCTTCCCAAAGAAAGTCAGCCGCCGCTCATTCATGGGTTTGCTATGGAACCTGTTGACTTGGAGGCCAGCGTAGAGCACCTTACCCAAGCGGGACTTCAATGCAAATCCCCCCGGCCTTACCAGACCAAGACCGCAGACGGTTCTCTCACTACAAACTTCACAAACTCGGTATTGCTGGATCTCTCTTCCGATTCCTGTTGCATCTTTTTTTGCGCATGGAATCCTGAAGGAACAATCTATCCATGGAAGGAGCGGTTGACTACAGCCGAACGGAGATCCAGGGATCAACTTGAGATGACAAAGCGTGGAGGCGGAACGATTGGGCTTGTCGGGTTGTCGGAAATCGAGATGTCAACTCCGAATCTGTCTGAGGCAGAGAAAAAATGGAGGCTTCTGACAGAGTCATCGGGAACAGGGATCGAGCTGACCGAGGACATGGTCCTAAGATTGACTCAGGGCAGCCGCCAGGTTATTCAATCACTGACTTTCGGAGTCAGATCGTTGGAATCCGCCAGAGATTTTCTATCGGCGAATGGTTTGCTTGGCGTGTCGTCAGAACATGAACTATCACTTGAGTCAACGGCGATCAGCGGGCTCCGAATGAAGTTCAGACAAGCAAGGGAGGCCGCGCAATGACGCCCATCCCTTCGGTTATGCGGACTGGACACATGTACACATCCACCTTTACGTTTGCAAAAAGGCAATACGACACAGAGTTCTATGCCCTTGACGATGTCATTGCACAGATAGCGAAGTCCATCCCAGGTTACTTGGGGTGAAGAGTCTTGGGAAAACCAACAAACCGGACTCATCTCAAATGTGTACTACTGGGAGTCGATGGCTGCATTGCAATCATTGATGAAGCACCCTGAGCACATGAAGGCAAAGCAACAGCAATCGCGTTGGCTCAATGGCTTTCAAGTGGTCATCGCTCAAGTCACCGGCACGTATGGCGACAATGGAATCCAACATCCATTGGCTGGTCGTGTTGTCACCACACAAAGTGAAGCGCATCAGGAGCGGCAAGCATGAAATCAACTGCAGTATTCAAGTGTTCGGAACACGGTGTGTGGCCTGGCTGGCTGGTCAAGTTAACGCCAAAAAGGGCCATGCACTTTTTGGTTCCACCCACTCGCTTTGTGTCTTGCGAAGCAGCCTACCGCGAGCGTCAGGCCCCATGAACCTGAACCAAGTTACCCCGCCGGCTGTCAATGTTGCGGAGTCGGTTGACTTCTACAAGCGCATGGGGTTTGAACTCATTGTTGACGCACCGCACTACGCCCGCTTCAAGTGTCCAAATGGCAGCGCCTCGTTTTCGGTGCATCAGGTCGGGGGCGTATCCGAATCGTCGGATGTGGTGGTCTACTTCGAGGACGAATCACTCGATCAAACGGTCAAGCACCTCCAGGCGCATGGAATCGAATTCTTTCAGGAGCCCCTTGATGAACCGTGGTTGTGGCGTGAGGCAAGAGTCAAAGACCCAGCGGGCAACGTCATCTGCCTGTATTGGGCGGGCAGCAATCGCCTAAATCCTCCGTGGCGAGTTGAGGCCTAGCCCCTTGTTAACCGGACGTCCTTCAGCGTGGCTGCGTCGGGCATCATTTCATTTTTGACCGGCTTCGTTTATCTGTCGCAGTCCGGTTTGCTCCAAGTTAAACCACTAAAAGCTTATGGTCGATTTTCCAACGCTGCAGACATCCCCCTGATGGCCAGTCCAAATTCCCCCACCCGTGGCCACCCCAAATTCCCCCAGGCAGCGCTGCCAGATTATGACGTTTCAGGCTGGACGGCCAAGCGAGCAGCCGCCTCCTTGAGCCTGTAGCTCTTGCCCTCAAACTCCAACATCACGCAGCGGTGCATCAGCCTGTCCAAAATCGTGCTGGCCATCGTGGCATCCCCCAGATACTTGCCCCAGTCCTGCACTACCCGGTTCGATGTCACCACCAGGGCGCGGCGCAGCTTGTAGCGCTGGTGCACGATGGCCTGCAATGCCTCTGCTGCCTCCGCCGTGATTCGCCTGGCCAGAAACAAATCGTCCACGATCAGCAAATCCGGCTTGACCCACTCCCGCAGCAAATTCGCCCTGTCCTGGCTGCCCGCCAGCGCATACCGCGCAAACTCGGTGTCCGCCTCCAAATACCGCACGTCATAGCCTTGCAGCGTAGCCTGGTACGCCAGCGACTTGGCCACATGGCTCTTGCCTGTGCCCGGTTTGCCCACAATCAGTGCATTGGCCCCTTGAGTGATGAACTTCAAGGTGTGCAACTCAAAGCACGCGGCTCGGGGTATCTTGGGGTTAAAGCGCCAGTCCAAATCCGCCAATGAGACCTTCTCATCGAGCCCTGAGCGCTTGTAGCGGCGCTCCATCAGGACGGAGCTGCGCCGCTCCAACTCGTCTTGCAGCAAGGCGGCAAATGTCTCCAGAAACGGCTCCTGGCTGGCCTGGGCCTGCATCGCCCGGGTGGAAAGGGTTTGCTGCATGCCCGACAGGCGCAACTGACGCAAAGCGTTGTCGATCTCGGTCATGTTCATGCCTGGCCTCCTGCTTTCTCATCCATGGCCTTGGCCACCACCGCGCTGGCAACCAAGGCTGCGTGGGTGAACAAATCTGCATACTCGTCGGCCTGGCGGATCAGCTCGTGCTGCTGAACCAAAGTGCCCTCAAGGGCCGTGGTGTCGGCGTGCACTGAGCTGGCCATGTTGGATTCCTCGTCCATGGCCACCATGGCATCGGCAAACAAACGCTCGGCCAAGGCCTTGACTTGTTTGTAGCTGTAGACCCCTTGCGCCAAGGCTTGGGCACAGGCGCCGTCAATGCAGACAGCCGGGTAGCGTTTGGTCAATCCCACGATGCCCCAGAGCTTCCTTTGGCCCACCCGACCTTCGGCTGCAAACATCAGCTCACACAGGCGGCTGGCGTGCTCGCCAATTTCTTTGGCCTGGCCAAGGATCAACCGCGTCTCGCGTGATGGGTTGAACACTCGCTCATCCGCAGGCAGCACCACCGAGCCTGGCCGCTCGGCTTTGGCATGTGTGCGCAGCAAAGCGCCTTGCAAATCCCGGATCTCGATGCGCCGCTCAAAGATGCGCACCAGCACTTTGGAGCCGATGGCCGCAGGGCGTGCGGCGTAGCTGCTGTGATCGACCCGCACGCAGCTGTCGTCGCACACGGTGCGCACGCCTTGCGTGAAGTACTGCATGCCCAGCAGGGGTAAGGGCTTGAGGTGCGCACGTTCGGCCTCGAACATGGCCTGCACCTGTTGGCGCTCGCTGCCGTGAATGCGCTTGGCGGCCCAACTCGTTTCCCAATGCTCCAAGTGCTCGTTCTGGGCCTCGATCGATTCAAAGCGTCTGCCCTTCAAGGCGGTGGCTTGGGTGTGGCCGATGGCGTGCTCCACCGTGCCCTTGCGGTTGGGGTCGCGCACGCGGGCGGGGTCGGCCACCACGCCATAGTGCTCGAGCATGGCGGCATACACCGGGTTGAGTTCAGGCTCGTACAAATCGGCCTTGAGGACACCCTCCTTGAGGTTGTCCAGCACCACGTACTGAGGGCAGCCGCCAAAGTAGCGAAATGCCTGCTCGTGCAGCTGGGCCCACACTTGTTGGCTGGACTTCCAGACCACACGGCGGAAACTGCGCCGGGAGTGGCGCAGTGTGGCGACAAACAGGCGCGGCTTCTTGTAGCGATCGGTGCCGGGCACCAAGGTCGGTGCGCCTTCGCCGTAATCGACTTGCATCTCCTCACCGGGCAGGAAGGACAGGCGGTCAAACTGCTCGGGTGCCTTCTTGCGCAAGGCGCGCACAAAGCGTTTGACGGAGTTGTAGGCCCCTGAATAGCCGTGGGCATCGACCAGGTCTTGGAAGATGGCGGTGGCGTTGCGGCGAAGGCGAAGTTGGGCCTCAATGAAGACGCGGTGGACTTCGCACAGGCTGGAGGAAGTGGAAACGAGAGCCGGTGGCCAGGGTGGGGGAATTTGAGGGGTCAAGGTCTCAGAGCCGGTGGCAACCCCGGGGGAGTTTGAAGGATCAAGTAGCCAGCGGGTGTGGTAGCTGCGAATGGTTTTGCGGTCGATGCCGGTGATGCGGGCAATCTCGCGCTGGGGGGTGTTGCGCTGCAGCAGCGTGATCACCGTGGCGCGTTGGTTGGGTTTCAAGACATTCACTCCTTGGCCTTCCTTCGAGGAAGGCCAGAACATGCGTCATGCCCACAGGTGCCGACGGTGTCGGCGTTGAGACCCTGTCCCCGATCAATTCAGGTGGGGGAGTTTGAGGTGGCCATAAGTGGGGGAATTTGGGTGGCCATCAGGGCCTATGCCCGGACGTTCGGTTCTCACAAGACGCCCGAGCCACTGCTGAAGCTCGATCATTCAACGTTGTAGGCGTGGCGCGTTGAGTCTTGTACTTTTATCGAAATTGAATCACTCAGATCTGTTTTTTCGGGCCGTCCAAACAACTCCTTTACGCCGAAAAATGACACCCCTACTTTGGCTTTGGGCTGAATGACTCGCTTGCAGCGATAGCAGACATCGAATAGCTGTCGTTGTTTACAACTATCTATCAAATACATTACCTCGGAGAATTCTCTCTATCGGAAGTACAACGCTGATGCGATGCACTCAATTCCGATGAGCAGATGAGCATTTGCATTTGCAGCAGTTATTAGAAAAATTCAATAAATCAAAATAGCTCGTACACGAAGCATAAATTTGCGCAAATCGTTCGCGGGACTGCCCGTTTTTACACGAATATCATGAACGAGTAACGGAATTTTAGAATCCGAGAATTTAGCAATCGTCACTGTGCTGAATCCAAGTCGAACTCCAGCCAATCCCTGCCAGACCATACAAAGCCGTCCGCCTCTGGTATGTTCGATGCACCCTTCGGTCGGATGGAAAAGTGTCGCCTTTTCCCTGTTGTCTTGAGCGACCAAGTCGTCTGACAAATCCCACATTGGCAGTAGAAGTCTTGCTGCTGCCCTGGTTCGAATCGCGCTGTATGGCCACAGAGCTGAGCAAGCGCCGCAACCTGTTCGATGGCAACCCCGACGGCGTCCTCAACTTGTGGATTCGCCGAGCCTCGGAGCACCGCATTCAGTTCGGCGACTTTCTGAACATCGATTGGCGCGAGAAGCCTAACGTGCGTTGGAGAAATGGATTCAAACTGTTCCGGCCAGGCTTCGGTCAGTTTTTTGGTTGGTGTAGGCAATGGCCCCAGTTTTCGCCCATGACCGCTGAGCAATTGGCGGAACATCCATTCATCGATCAATTTCCCCACTTTCTCTACGACGTAAAGATCCAGCGGTGAAACGGGAAGACACTGTGGCGATGCGACACTGGTCGGAGCACCTGGCCAGCACACGATACGGCCAGACTCCAGACTCTCGCTGCTATTTATGGAAGCGCCGAACCAGGCAATCGGTACGATTCTCAGAGTAGATCCGTCAGACTGAGTTACGACCCAATCATGCGTATCATGCTTGAGTACGAAATTCCGACCAGCCCAACCGAACACAAAATTTCCATCTATGCTGCGCAAACCATAGCGTTCCAGCGCACGCCTTACCACTAGACCGACGTAGCTGACGTAAGCTAGTTGAAATTGCAGTTGTCGCGCCAAGCGCTCTTCAGGGGGCAATAGCCGCTCCTCTTGATCATCTTTCAGCTTCTCCCATAGAGGAGGCAGATGACGATAGTGAGGGTCGTGATTCAGAATGTTTGTTCGATGAATTTGGGCAGGGACTACCGAAGCTGCGTGAACCAGGGAATATAAGCCACGCTGTTTCAATCCTCTAATTGCACGCAGCTGAGACTCCAACTCGGCAAGAGCAAGCTTTCCTGCCTCCAATTGCATCCCGGTCTTGTCATCAAGATATGACTCCCCCCAAAGGCGGCAAATATCCTGGCGAAGTCGAAAATGCGTCTGCTCTGAGCCTTGAAACTCCAAAGCTCGTTCCAGCCGTGAGTTGACACCCCGGATGCGAGCCAGTCTCCTGGCAAGGTGCCGATCAAGACGATCCAGCAATCGCTTGTAAAGCCTGTTCTCATAGATGGCATAGTCGTCCTCGCTGAAACGAGCCAGAACCTTGCGAGGTTGGACGCCGCTGAGCGTGCGCTGCTGCCAGCAATCTGAGTGTGACGCCAGGTGAGTTAAAGCCGAGGTTGCGAGGCGTCGAGCTCGCGCCACGGGCGCCACCAAATCGTCATATCGAAGGTCTCTGCGGGGCCGGTCAGATATCGAGTGCAAATGACCATCACTGAGTACCGTCGCCAAGTTTCGTTCGAGTTCCTCAAGTGCACATTGCGCAGCCATCTCAGCCGGTAGCATCGGCGAGACATTTGCACCATGTGCGTGAGCGAGCTTGCCAGCAATCGAAATAATCGCCTCGGCGCACAGATCGGAATCAGCCTGATCCTCGTCGGTCTGATCGTTGGAGAGCACTTGGCGTTCAGCGTCCTGAATTCGAATGACGCCAGAGCCGTCATCCGACAACAGATCGCCGGGCTGCAAGTGGCTGTGTCCGTTAACCACGAGTGGCTCAAGCAAGCAATACCTGCCCGGCAGGAACGCGTCGGGCAGGTTACTGAGCGTCCCTCCGGTAAGGCGGTCCAGAAATCTCATGCGCCACGTTCCTTACGGCGACGGTCTTCAGCCAACAAGGCAATGGAACGGCGAGGCTCCGATTTCCACCCCTTCCAAACAGTAGTAAGTGCATTTTCGATGGCAGTTAAATCATCGATCGTCGCATCGTATCTACCAGTAACCTTACCTCGCCGAAATACTCTGCTAGCAAGCAAATGATCCAGAGCATCTTCTTTCCGGCCGCCCGCAGCCATGTAAACGGGGAGAAATCGCATAGCCTGACGCTCGAGTCGATTACCCCATCCCAAGTCAAAGCGATCCTGCAAAATGCCCGTGAGCGGCCCCGTGGTCAACTCTGCCAACAACTCTGAAACCTCGTCGGCGTTCTGAGTCACAGCGCCATCAAAGCGCTCCATCAATGAACCATAACTAAAGCTGGCCTTCGGCTTCGGCACAATCTTAAATCCTGCCTCATGGCGTGGAAGCGTCATGACGTGAGCACGGTCGTAGGTTTTGTCAGCGAACTCGTTCGTGGTCTCATCGTGGTTGGCAGTGCCTACGAACCAGACGTTATGGGGGACTCGAATCCTTCGACCCTCGACAAGCAGCGCCGGTGCATTTGGCAACTGACTTTCCGACAAACTGATCAATCGATCTCTTGGATCATTTTTTTCAAGAGCCGAAAGGAATTCAGCAAAATACTGCTCCGGGCGCGAGAGATTCATCTCATCAAGCAAGATGATGTTGCACCGGTCCTTGTAGGCGGCAGTTTGCGCACGATAGAGACCTTGCAGGCAGTCGCGCTCATAGAAGCGCTTCTCGAAGGCGTTGTAGTGCCCCATTAGGTCATCACGATCTCGCCATCCAGCTTGGACGGCAATGTCAGTGCAATGCCCCCCCACAGCCTTTGCGAATGCCTTCGCCAGGCTCGTTTTTCCTGTGCCGCTGATCCCCTGAAAGATGTGAAGCTGGCTCATAGCCAATCCGGCAATTAGCAGCTGAATATCTTCTAGACGGAAATGCAGTGTTGCACCTTCCTCCGCTTGAGCGATCCTGTGCTGCAATTCATTCGAAAATGTTTTCAGATCAGGAACGTCCTGCTCCGGCAGGCCCAACTCCTTGGCTTTGCGATCCTTGATCCAGTCTGCATTGGATGCCGAATCCATCCATGCCATCTGGGGGAACGGCTTTTCGGACTGCTGCGACTGGGTGAGGTCATCCACCGTTTTACCCAAGTCATTCAGCCTTGCACTCAAAATCTGATTGTTTTTTTCGAGGGCACGCTTCTCTTTTTCAAGGTTCTCTTTGTCACTGACGCCGAGTCGCAGGCGATGAAGCTGAGCTTTTGCATCAGCCAAGTCCACGTGAACCTCATCAAGTTGAGTCTTTTGCTCATCACGAAGTTTTCGCAGTGCTTCGTTCTCAGATTGCAGCTGATCATCTTGGCTATTTGCAATTTGGTTCTCCAGCTGAGTGACTCGACGCTTGTGAGCTGCCAACTCGTCAAGAATCTCGCGTGCAGACCGTCCCGCCAGTGCCTCTGAGAACTCTCGGTATTGTTCTAGTTTTTTTTCAGTCAAGGTCCAATCACGGTACACCTTTTCAAGACGAGACTCTGCTCGTTGTCGGGCCTCCGTCAATCTCGCAATTTCCTGGCTGGCCTCACGATGTGCATCTTCACGGATCTGTGTCCGTTCGCGCTCTAGCTCTTTCCACTCTGCATCTTGCCGTCGTTGTTGCTGCTGAAGACTTCTTTCCTTGTTTGCAATCTCCGCTTCTCGACCCATCAGTTCTGAGGCGCGCGCAGACTCGTCGTCCCGTGCTTTCTGGTCTGCTTGAAGGATGCCAAGTTGAACTTCTGTCTTCTTAGCCTCTAGCTCCACGATCTCCTTTTTTAAGTCACTGAGTGCTGCGACGTTTTGGGCGGCAAAACCGGATCGCGCATCCAACTCCCGCTTTTCAAGTTCCCGCTCCTTGTCAGCTAGATTTGATTCAGATTTTTTTATCTCGGCTTGTCTTTGCTTCAACTCATCGTCGAGTTTGTGGATTTCTTCGGTTCTCTTTTTGTTCTCATCACTTCGGCGAGAAAATGCTTCCTCCTTGCGAGCCACGTCTTCCGTGCGCTTCTGTGCATCCTCATTCAACTCACGAACTCTCTTTGCGACGTCAGAGACATCCGCCAACAGCTTCTCGAGCTCAACCTTTTTCTCAGGTTCGATTTTCTCCAATTCGCTGACCTGATCTTTGTCGAGGTCGGGGAGCGCCACGACGGAAGCATCGCTTTGCACCAGTGATGCAAGAGAGCCAATGCCAGCAGTTGCTTTCTGCCATGCCGATGCGACTCCACTTTGTGCAACATTCGTGTTTTGCGCCACTGGGGCTTTATTCCCTTTATTGTGTTTTGCCATATCAATACCAGCCCTTAAAAATTTGAACCCATTCGATAACGAAATCAGCGTATTCCATTGCTTCGTCTTTGCTTATCTTGTCACCGCCCGCGTGACCGGCCTTCCGATTTCTCGCGTCAGCCATATCCAATATTCGATCTAGGGCAAGAGCTTCGGGGGCAAGGTCCTTGAGAGGATGATTGGCATCCTCAATCGTGGAAAGCAGCGCGGCAAACATCAACGCCTTTAATGAACTATTCCCTCGAACAAGCGCATTCCGAATCTCTCTCAAATTCTGCGAAGCCAGTCGCCTAACTGTGTCATCGGTGAGTTGGGCCACCGGGAGTGTTCGCAGAATTTCCGAAGCTAGATCCTTTGTCCATTTTTTGTCCTGGCTCCGATCGGGCAATCTACGGACGTCCACTGGAAATCTCTTCAACAACCATTGAAAAACACTTTCGACGAGGTTGTGAGTCTCAATCAGTAAACTGGTCAAATCTTCCTGCCAAGTTTTATCCTGGGAGGCTAGCAGTGCATTCCTGCGTAGCACACTGGTCAAGTAGCCTGAAATAGGCGGCACTTTCCCGGACCAGCTGTAATCGGCCAGCACAGTCAAATCGATCTGGTTCTCAAGAGATCGCAGCCACTCCTCTGCCGACAATTCATTCGATCGGGTCTCACCAAGTGTGTTAGCGATGTAGCGTGCCAGGCCATCGTTACGAGGCAGGACTTCCTGCAATGGCTTACGCAACCATGATGCTGCTTGCTGAATACCGAAAGGGTCGGCAACCAGCCAGGGTTGTGGCCCTGCCTCATCTGGGAAGATCCACGTCCACAACCACATCGGTTGCGACGAATCTTCCACAAAGCTCAGGCTCTCAATGCGGACACGTGTCGGAAGTTCATCGTCACGCTGCTTAGCATGGTCGTGATCCGTCCGATAGCGCTCGAACGCATCAAAGAGCGCCCCCATGTCCAGCGCACTTTCCCGAATGTGATTTAGGCGAAATGGTCGATCTTCCTTTCCGGAATCCAGATCACGTAGAAATATTGGGTAACCACGCTCATCGATTCGCTTCGCTTCGATTTCTGGAAGTTCTTCAGTGAATCTCGGCAACCAGTTGCCAGTGACCGCGTCCTGATACGCGTATCCCATTCGGACTTCCTCGCTGGCGTCCTGCGTCTCTTCGAGAACACGCTCACCTTGAGTAGTAACGGCACCCAAGGTATTCATCCAGCCGTTGGGGATCAGCTGTGTGGCAATGATGAACACCACGAGCTCCCGGTCCAGCCCCAGCAGTGCCGCCATTTCAGAGTTGTCCTGGCATCGTGCCCGTGCAAGTCCAAGGATCGCCTGCTGGAAAAGATTCAGCTTCAGTACACGCTTTGTTGGATAAAGAACCTTCCAAACTCGAACAGGCCACAGAAACGGGCGCCCACCAAGGGGACGACGCGCATCAAAGCGGAGATAACGATCAGCGGCCATTTTTCATCTCCTCCCTGCAAAGCTTTAGGAAAGCATTCAGAGCTGGGACGGCTTCCTCGGACTCAGGACATTCAGCCATGCCTTTGTCACCAACGGCAACAAGGAGCTTTCTCTGGCGGCTCATCGCCACATTTAACCGGTTTGCCAAGCGCAAGTGGCCATACTTACCATTTAGCAGTCGTTCACGCTCGCTCCCGTCCTTTTGATCGGAAACGGCTGAGTCGTTAGCTCGCACGATCGACAGGAAGACGAGATCAAACTCTTTGCCTTGGAACGCGTCGACCGTGCCGACGCGCAGGCGCTCATCACCTGATTCAGTCTGCCGGTAGGATCTTGCGATGCGGATTTCACCGTCCTCCTCCTCCGCAAGGCCTTGGTCGACGAAGGCGTCAAGAATTAGGTCACATTGGGCGCGGTAAAAACTAATGACGCCAATACTCAGTGTCGGCCCACAAGAATCTGTTATCCGTTTAACCTCTTTTGCAATAGAAATTGCCTCCGCCTGTCTTTCATAACCGGGTTTCAGGAATTTTTCTTTCCCGTCCTGCAGAGGCACATCCAACCAAGCAGCACATTTGCCTGGGTAGCCAGGAATCGTGTGGGCGAAATCCTGTGCGGGTCGCCCTGAGTGCAAAACGTCCAGTCCCACAGATTCATAGAACTGCTTGCTTATGAAGTCACCCAAAGTTGGATGCATTCTGTACTGCGTATCGAGCATCACGACGCGCTTGATGTTGTCGACTTTCTCCTGCTCCCTAAGCTGTTTCACCAGTCGCTCAAAAAGACTCTGCTCATACGCCTTCGCTTGAGCCTCAGTCAGGCTTTGCCTGGAAATGAGTTCATCTTCCAACTCTCGCTGAACAAGGTGAGGCAGTTGTCGATGGTCGCCAACTAAAATGATGCGACGCTTGGCCATAGCCATAGGAACGAAAAGATCGAGAGGGTTTGCTCTCGCCGCTTCATCAATGACAACCGTGTCGAACTCAATTCCTTCTGATGCATCTAGATCGCTCAACTCCTTCAAACTGCTCATCGCCTTACCAGCTGACTGTTGACATGTCGCACCGACAATGCTGGCGTACTCGCGGACCGCTCTCGCTGCCTCATTGGGGGACTGGGCAAGCGCCGCGTGGTACGAGGCCACTACCGCAGAGATGCCACGGCGTGATTGGCGCAAAGGCGCGTCGATTGCGCACTCGATATCGGCCAAGAGACCAAGTGCTTCTCCACTCAACGCCTGCTTCAGCTGCGGGGGCCTGTAGTCGGGGCTCAGTCGATCTAGCATTGACTGCTTAAAGGCAGCCAATTCAGATAGGTCTGCCTCTGTAGCGTCGGCAACCGTTGAAAGTCGCTGTAGCAACATCCACTCGGACTCTTCGAGTTTGACTCCGCCACGTCGCAGAGTGCGCTCGAGCTGATGAGCTCTGTCCGGGCCGTCATCGGAGAACCCGATGTGGCTGGTTCGCAGAGCCCGGAGCAATCGCGCAAGCCCAGCGGGCTCGTTGGCCTGACGCTGGGTTTCAACTCTTTTCTGCTGAACAAGGAACTCATCCCACCGGTCTTTAACATTGGCAGGGAGACGAACATCCAGAGCGAACAACTGGCGCAATAAAAGATCAATTTGCTCGAACTGTGTTTGGCGTTCCTGTGCCGATAAACTTGCGAGCCTCAATGCTGTGACCCGCCGATCAAGCTCTTTCAAGGGCTGAGTCAGGGGCTCATTCAGCTGAATCGCATCGAGTTGAACGGCGATTTCCTTTCGTTTGCGTTCACACCAAACACCAACGGGGTCGACACCGCCTTCGTCACGACGCCCTCGACCGCCAATGCGAACTGCAGGCAAGCCAAAGACTTCAGCACGATTAAGAGCGTTATCGACGGCGTCGTGCTGGTAACTACTGATCAGCACTTGGTGCTGCAGCGAGTTTTCGCCTAGTGTTTCGGCAAGGCGGCGCTGCAAAGCAGCAATGACCTGGGTCTTCCCCGTTCCTGGTGGACCAACGATAAGCGCGATATCAGGTGTGTTTATCGCCTTCTCCAATGCCTCGATCTGGCGCTTGGTTGGAGCACCCTTAAAGCTAGCTTTGGAGTAGGCGGATAAGCCATCGAGTTGACGCCGTCGTGCGCTTGGCGGTGCAACCCCTTCCAGCAGGTAGCTCAATTGCGGCAATCGGCGTCCATCATTGATGGATTGTCTTGCACGCGTACGACGCGTCTGTACAGCTTCGTCACCCGATAGAGAGTAGTAGATGAAGCCCTTGGCTGGTGGCCGTTCCGAGCGCCGGTCCTGGCTTGGAATCAAGACAACGCCGTCTTTCTTAAACCGCAATTCACCTCGAACTGGGCGACGCCGTGCCCGGTCGCCTTTCTCCAGTGTGTCTTCAACTTCGGAATCAAGTTCGAGTTCTTTCTCCCCAAGTTCTACTTGTGTTGTGGCTGACAAACCCAAGGTATTCCATCGTTTTCGGAAATGCTTCAGGTGGTCACCATCAACTTTTAGAAACCATGCCCAGAGCTCACCCTCAATGAGATCCGCGTTCTTGAACTGAAGAGAGCCAAGCTCCCTCGCGCAATCTCTCGCCTGTTCCCATTCAAGCGCGCCGTATTCCTGCCATAGGCGCAGGTAGCTTCCGTTGTCGCGAAGTGCGGCATCCAGGAGTGCGCGCTGCTCTGTACTCTGGAGCCGAACGGCGACACTGGCATCTTGAAAAGAGATCTTGCCTACGGCCATCGCCACACGTGCATTAGTACCCTTGAGACGTGTGACGTTCATCAGTCTCAGCACGCCAGCATCTCGTTTGATGGTGCCTCGCCACCCCGCTCCAAACAGAACGAAACCTTCATCGGAAGCGTTGTCAAAGCGTCCTAGAAAGACACGATCCATTTCGGCGGTTGCCGCGTCATCAGTAGAGATGAATTGATCTATCAACCAATCCACGGCCGCCTGTACCTCCGGTGCGGAAATCTCACCCCTGCTGGCCAATTGCTCCGCAATGGCCTCATCAACAGAAATCGCCATTTCCAGCTGGATCTGCTCGACCAAATCCAGCGGTTGAAGGTGGAGAACTTTTTCGTGTAGATTTCTTATAACCCACAACGTCAAGCCACGCTGCACCCGAATCGCAGTTCGATATTGGCTTCCGACTACTTTGCCGACGCAGATGAAATCTCCCTGACGGAGAAGATAGTCATTGCCGTGCGCCTGCACTGATACTGCCTCGCCGATCTGCCAATCAGCATCCAAGTCGTCACAAGAGAATTGGACAAGTTCACTCGACAGGAGAGAAAAATCGCAGAGTTTCATCGTTGGCTCACCAGTTGAAACGCCATACGACGTGTTCTTCGTCTACTGCCCCTAGATGGAGCCAGAAAGACACACCTGAACGACTTTCTGATTTAAGCCGCTGTCGACGCGCAACGGCTACGACTTTGTCGTCAGATGCTCTCTGCAAGGAAATTCGCGCACCGGCGGAGGGCTCTATCCACAACCCATCCTTGGCAAGTTGAACCGTACATAGCGGACTCGCATCCGCGTACAAGGACGTTCCCAAGGGCAAGGTTTTCAATTCGGCTGGGCTCATGCTTAACACCAGGGCCTTACCTGTGCGAGTCCAACACTCCTTGCGAATCAACGACTCAGGAATATCCTCCGTCAAGCCCTCCCGGAGCAACTCGGGCGGCATATAGCGATATTCCTGAAGAAGGATCGTCCGATTCTTGTCCTGAGCTTTATCACAAAATGGACAAGTCTGTTTTTGGGTGTAGAAGAACGTACTATCACAGAACTCGCATTGGTCGCAATGACCTGTGGCAGCCTCGAAGGCATCAGCCCATTCACTTAGACTTGGTCGCTCGCCAGGACTATTCAGCCCGATATTGAAGCATCGTTCAAATAACGCACGCAGCGGCGCGTTTAGCGTGATCTCGCGTGGCAGACCAATCGACAAGGCGTTGCTGCGATCAACTGGGTGATCTACCCAAGGGAGTTCGCCACGGAGAGCCGCCTCTTCGTGCTCGGGTTCACCTTCAAGGACAACGTCTCCCTTGAGTGGGTGAACCAGCGTGAGGATGCGATATGCCATGACCGCAAAACTCCAACTGTCTGTCAGCGTATTGATACCGGTCTCCCCTCGGAGAATCTCGGGTGCACCGTAATCAGGAGTGAAGACGCCTTGCTGACCATCACGCGACTGACTCGCAACGTTGTCGGCATCGATTAACCAGACTTCGGCGAACTCCAGTGACTGCGATACGAAAACATTTGCAGGGGAGAGATCGCCATAAGCCAATCCTCGCCCATGCAACTGAGCCAACACCCGCGCTAGTCGCGCAAGCATCTTCAACCGACGCAGCAGGCCACCTGTTTTGACATAGCCGGAGAGGCCGTCATCAGACATCAAGGAATCAGTCGCCACCTGCATCAGCTCTGTCATTGGAGCCAACCCATCCATCAACTCCATGACGTAACCGGGCTGCGGCTGCGTGATCAGGGCCAACGGATGTGCTATCGGAAGACCTTCAAGTGGTTGGCGCATAAGTGCGCGGATCTTGTTCATCCAACTGGCTCGTTTTTCTTCTGTGGTTGCTCGCGCAACTTTGACGAGAACGTTGGGGTAGTTGGTCGTGCAGACGATTCCCTGCCCACCTTCGCCGATACGACCTGTTAACTCATAGGATTGACCATGTTGGTCTAGCACCGTTCTGTTTTTCTTCGGTGTTTCTGCTCTGGGTGTGCTCATTCAGACGTCCTAAATATGGTCACAAGTGTCTTGTCGTCGCTATGCAAGGGGGTCGCCCAGTTGTTCAATTCAGACTGCAGCCAGCGTCTGCCTCGGCGTCGATTTCGAGTGCTTAGGTCTTGATAAAGCGCATCAAAGAACTCTGCGAGTTGGGCAGGCTCGAGATCATCGGCAACGCCATCTGTCATCAGGACAACACCATCACCTGGCTCGGTGAGTCGGCCGAATGTGGTGCACCATTTGTCCTGCACGTGAGTGGACTCAAGTGCCCACGTCTGATTGCTATAGGCCGTGCGGTCTGGTGTGATGCGACGGAACTGGCCAGCGCATCTCACAAGCAGCAAACCGTCACCCAGCTGAGCTGCATGGACATCGCCTTCAGCTGTCACGCGCCCGAACAATAGCGTTGTCGCAGCGTCTCGTGGAGTTGTCGGCTCAATGGCTTTGAGCCATTCCTGATGAATCAATGGCAGCGTTGTAGGCAGATCGAAGCTGCTCGAAGCTGTGCGCAAAATCCTCCGGGAAACCTGGCAGGCATTACGCGCCCCCAGATCACTACGTGCTCTAGATCCCAGTCCGTCAGCCACGGCCGCAATCCAGCCGCCCCGCCAGCCCGTTAAAGCCATCGCGTCTTGGTTGGGCTCGCCCAGGTCTAGGTGTCGAGGGCCTATGACGCTCGCGCCGCTGGCAATAAACCTCATTGGAAGTCGAGGTCCAATGCGTCGTCATTCGGCGGCGGGACAACAAAGGTGGTTGAGAGGTCTGGATTTTGGCTTGCAGTGCGTGTGGTGACGCTCATGGTCACCGCTCGGAAGAAACGATGGATGTCCCGGGCGTTGTGAGCCTTGAAAATGGGCGCTTCAGCGTCGTTTGCAAAATCTCTCAGCATGGTTTCGTCGGCATCTGGGCCAATTGCCATTGCAAGCCGGGTTGCTTTCTGCGCCCGTTCGGAATCACAGAGAGCCTTGAAGGGAACCTCCCAGTCGTCAGTCGGCCGCCCATCAGACAAAAGGATCAAGACGGGGCGGTAGGCTCGAGAGGGGATGCGATCCTTGTCCTCCAGCAGCTGACGGGCGAGGTCAAATGCAGCACCCATCGGCGTCACCCCTTCGGCCTTCAATTCCGCAAACCCCGCGACGCTGTTTGCCGCAGCCAAAGGTAGGTGCATATGAGCCTTGCCGCCGAAGGTGATTAAGCCCACTTGGATCTCGGCGCGTAGACGACTTTCCTTGGCGAAAGTCGAGACCATGTCCTTCATCGCAGCGTTGAGCGCCTCGATCTTGCCGTTCTCCCCCATGCTGCCACTCGCGTCTGCCAAGACGATTACAGGTAGAGGCCGGGGAGTTGCTACAGCGAATTTTTTGAGACTACTCATTTTCTTTGTCCTTTGATCAGATTGATTTTTCGTATTCGGGGCTTTGGGTGGCGTAACTGGCGACTGAGTCGGACGCATCGCGAAATCGCCAACGTACCGGCTCACGATGTCTTCTTGGTATTTTGCAAACCCCATGACTCAGTCTCCAATTCATAAATTTCCTTACCATTAAGCACCATCCGTGCCAGATATTTTGGTCTGATACTTGACCAACCAATTCGTCAATGTTTGGTAGCTGCCAAGGCCCAGCAGCTTCGCCGCCTCAGTCTTGTTTCCGTGACTTTGTTCCATTGCCCTATCGAGGTAGTGCCGAGCTACATCTGCTATCAGATCAGGCAGCGAGAACCCCTCTCCAAGTCCAGCGCCAAGAATGGAGTCTTCTGCACCACTGGATGTGAGCGAAAGAACTTCAGCGACATCCTCGGCTGCTATTTCCTCTCCTGGAACCCAGATGGATGCCCTCAACAGAGCGTTGTGCAATTCCCTCACATTGCCTGGCCAGGTGTGACGAAGAAGAACATTTCTTCCTCCTACAGATAATTTCTTATGTTTGAAGCCTGGCTGTGATGTCGCTTCGCGGTTGACTTGGGCAAGGAAAGCATCAATCAACAGATTGAGATCTCCTTCGCGCGCGCGCAGTGGAGGTAACGCCAAGATGCCAACCGCTATTCGATGAAACACATCCTCTCTGAATCGACCAGCCCTAACCTCTTCCGGCAGGACTCGGTTGGTGGCGGCAACGATGCGCACATCGACTTTTCGAGATTTGCTGGCGCCCAGGCGTGTCACTTCATACTCTTGAAGCACACGAAGCAGCCGAACTTGTGACGACAGCGGCAGCTCACCGATTTCGTCCAGAAAAAGCGTCCCACCATCAGCCGCCTCGAAGTGGCCAACCCGAGCGGCATGAGCGCCGGTGAACGCACCCTTTTCGTGACCAAACAGCTCGGAGTCAATTAGTTCGAGAGGTATCGCGCCGCAATTTACCGCAATAAATGGCGCGTCCTTTCGTTTGCTTGAGGCATGGATTGCCCGCGCGAAGAGCTCCTTGCCAGTCCCAGACTCACCTTGGATCAACACCGGCAGATCCCTTTGAGCGAGTCTCTGCGCCATAGCAACTACACGCTTCATCGCACTGCAGCGATAAATGATGCTGGTGAACTCTGCTACAGCGGGAGGCAATCCTTGAACAAGGTGCGCGAGAGCCTCATCAGCTTGCTTGCTTGCAACTGGAAGGAATTCAGCGGCTAAGTCGAATGGAACAACGACAGGACGTACGCCATGCTCGCGAGAGGACTCTATGAGACTGGCGCCGTACTTGGCTTTTGCTAACAGCACCCACACAGCAGCCATGGCGGGGGTGCCAGGGCTCACATGGAAAGTGATTGGAAGCCCGGGCAAAGAAGAGAGCGTCGCAGACACCGCTCCATTGGCCGCAACGTATATGTCTTCGAAATCAGTGGGGCTACGCAGTTTTGCGTACCGCACATCTATAGCGCCCGTAAATTTGCAGCTAGCCCACGCCACGAAGGTCTGCGTTTTCTGTTGCCCGTGATCTGACAGAAGTATCAGGCGCTCATATGCTCCTGTATTCAAGGCCATCAAGATGGGGCCGGAGTCCGAGCTCGATGAAACCTCCGAGGCGCGAAGGTCTGAATTACCAAGCCAGGCAAAAAGTATTGGCATTAGACATAAAAATTTATGTAATCATATAAATTTTATTATATCTTTGATGGACTAGGTAGGAAGGAAATCCAGCATTGCAAGTTAATCAATGGCTTATCGTGCGACAACGAACACGCGGTGCAAAGCGTCATATGCACATATAACTTTCTTGAATCGGATGACAGTAATAGGTCTGCTATTGTCAGTGGTTACCTCATATCGTCATCCACTCCCAGCCTCAAGCCGACCCCAGAAATTGACGACCGCCCCAATTTGGGCGTCTCACTGATTCAGGCTGGCAGCCGTCGGTGACCCATATCCAAGATGCACCGACACCCACACCCGCCCCCGTGATCTCCCTGATGCGAAGTCCATTCAAAATTTGTATGATGACCTGATCAATTGACATCAGGGATCCCCATGCAACGCAGAAACTGGATCGCAGCGGCCGCTGCTTTGGTCGCCATTTCGCCATTGATGGCCAGCACCGCTTCGGCCCAAACCTGGCCCGCACGACCCATCAAGTTGGTCGTGCCTTTTCCGCCCGGCGGCTTGATCGACAACATGGCCCGTCTGGTCGCGCCCAAACTGGCGCTGGAGTTGGGCCAGCCCATCGTCATCGACAACAAGCCCGGTGCCGGTGGCAACCTGGGCGCAGCCGAGGCAGCGCGTGCGGCGGCCGATGGTTACACCTTGCTCATGGCTTCGCCCCCGCTCACCATCAGCCCGGCGCTGTACAGCAAACTGCCTTACAAGCCCGAGCAAATTGCCCCGGTGGCCTTGCTGGGCCGGGTGCCCAATGTGCTGATGGTCAACCCGGCTTCGGGCATCAACAGCCTGGCCGAATTGACGGCTTTGGCCAAGTCCAAGCCGGGTCAACTCAACTACGCATCCAACGGGCAGGGCACCTCGCTGCACCTGAGCGCCGAGCTGTACAAAAGCCAGTCGGGCGCGTTCGTCACGCACATCCCTTACCGGGGCGCGGCAGCGGGCCTGACGGGCTTGATGGCGGGTGAAGTGAACATGATGTTTGACAACCTGCCCTCAGCGCTGGGCCTGATCAACGGCGGCAAGCTCAAGGCCCTGGCCGTGACCACGCCCCAGCGCAGCAGCGCCTTGCCCCATGTGCCCACCATGGAAGAAGCCGGTATGAAGGGCTACCAGGTGTTTGCCTGGTTTGGTGTGGCCGCGCCTGCGGGTCTGCCTGCCCCGGTTGCGCAAAAGCTGGAACAAGCGCTGGAGCGTGTGGCCAGCCAGCCCGAGGTGAAGGCGGCCATGCTCAAAGCCGGTGCCGAGCCCGCTTGGGCCAACGCCCAAGGCCTGGCCAGCTTCATGCAGGCCGACACGGCGCAATGGAAAAAAGTGGCGGCTTTCGCCAAGATCAGCTTGGATTGAAACCTCGTTTGTAAAATTTGAATGCGTTTTTGACGCTGGAGACATGAAATGAGCACAGTGGGTTTGATCGGTTTGGGGGCCATGGGCTCGGGCATGGCGGCATCGCTGCGCCGCGCCGGGCACAGCGTGCAGGTGTTTGACGTGCGCCGCGAGGTGGCTGACGCCTTCACGAACGCGGGGGGCACAGCGCATGACACCCTGGCCTCGCTGGGTGCAGCGTGTGACGTGGTCGTGTCGGTGGTGGTGAATGCCGCGCAGACCGAAGCCGTGTTGTTTGGCGATGGCACCACCCCGGGTTGCGCCGCCAGCATGAAACCCGGCAGCGTGTTTGTGATGTGCTCCACCGTGGACCCCAACTGGTCGGTGGCTTTGGAATCGCGCTTGGAGGCCATGGGTCTGCGCTATGTTGATGCGCCCATCTCGGGTGGTGCGGCCAAAGCGGCATCCGGCCAAATGACCATGATGACCGCAGGCAAGCCCGAGGCTTACGCGCTGGCCGAGCCCTTCTTGAACGCCATGGCCGCCAAGGTCTACAAGCTGGGCGACAGCGCAGGCGCGGGCAGCAAGGTCAAGATCATCAACCAGTTGCTGGCGGGCGTGCACATCGCCGCAGCGGCCGAAGCCATGGCGCTGGGCCTGCGCGAAGGTGTGGACCCGGCCGCTCTGTACGAGGTGATCACCCACAGCGCGGGCAACAGCTGGATGTTTGAAAACCGCATGGCCCATGTGCTGGCGGCCGACTACACGCCGCTGTCGGCCGTGGACATTTTTGTGAAAGATTTGGGCATCGTGCTCGACATGGCGCGTGCCACCAAGTTCCCGCTGCCACTGTCGAGCACCGCGCACCAGATGTTCATGCAGGCCAGCACAGCGGGCTTTGCCAAGGAAGACGACAGCGCGGTCATCAAGATTTTTCCGGGCATTGAGCTGCCGAAGGGGAAAGCATGAGCGCGTTGAAACTCGGATTGAAGTTGGGCTGTATAGCCGACGACTTCACCGGCGCCACGGACCTGGCCAACAACCTGGTGCGTTCGGGCATGCGGGTGGTGCAAACCATTGGCGTGCCTACCTCGCCGCTGGCCGCCGAGGTAGACGCCGTGGTGGTGGCGCTCAAGTCGCGCACCATTCCGGCTGCCGAGGCCATCGCGCAGTCGCTCGACGCCTTGAAGTGGTTGCAGGCCCAAGGCGCAGAGCAGATCTATTTCAAATACTGCTCCACCTTTGACAGCACGCCCGAAGGCAACATCGGCCCGGTAACCGAAGCGCTGATGGACGCGCTGGGCACGGACTTCACCATCGCCACGCCCGCCTTTCCGGACAACGGGCGCACCGTGTTCAAGGGTTACCTGTTTGCAGGCAACGTGTTGCTCAACGAGTCGGGCATGCAAAACCACCCGCTCACGCCCATGACCGACGCGAACTTGGTTCGCGTGATGCAGGCGCAAACAAAACGCAAGGTCGGCCTGATCGACTACAAAACCGTGGCCCTTGGCGCGGTGGCCATCTGCGAACGCATTGCCGCGCTGCGTGCCGAAGGTGTGGGTGTGGCGGTGGTGGACGCGACCAGCAACGACGACCTGCACCTTCTGGGGCCTGCTTTTAAGGAGATGCCGCTGCTCACCGCCGGTTCGGGCGTGGCGATTGGCCTGCCCGCCAACTTTGGCCTGAAGCCTTCGCTGCAAGCCAGTCAGTTGCCTGCAGCCAGCGGCTTGCAAGCCGTGGTCTCGGGCAGTTGCTCTGTGGCCACCAATGCGCAAGTGGCGCACTTCAAAGCCTCCGGCCGCCCCGCGATGGCGATCAACCCTGCGGCGCTCATGAATGGCCAAAGCGAGGCGCTGGTGCAGCAGGTGCTGGCCTGGGCCGCGCCGCTGCTCAAGGACGGCCCGGTGCTGGTGTATTCCACCGCCGAGCCTGAGGCCGTCAAAGCTGTGCAGGCGCAATTGGGCGTGGCCGAGGCGGGTGCTTTGGTCGAGCATGCGCTGGCTGCTGTGGCGCGTGGCCTGGTCGATTGGGGTGTGAAGCAGCTGGTGGTGGCGGGCGGCGAGACCTCGGGCGCTTGTGTGCAGGCGCTGGGCATTGCGCAGTTGCAAATCGGCCCGCAGATCGACCCGGGTGTGCCGTGGTGCCATGCGCCCTCCGAAACAGGCGGCCTGCACATCGCCCTCAAATCGGGCAACTTCGGCACCGAAGACTTTTTCAGCAAAGCGTTTGGGGTTTTGCAGTGACAGTTGCGCACAGCGGGGCATCGAGCATGTCGGGGCTGAAGCCGCCGACCTGCCGCATACCCCGTAGGTCGGTGGCTTCAGCCCCGACAAGGCGGCCACTGCACTTGGAAACCCCACGAATTTCGGAGACCCTGCATGAATGAATCCCAAGCCCGCGAAGAGATCTGCCGCGTGGGCCGCAGCTTGTTTGAGCGGGGCTATGTGCACGCCTCGGCAGGCAACATCAGCGTGCGTTTGGATGACGGCTTTCTCATCACCCCCACCGATGCGTGCCTGGGTTTTCTGGACCCGGCACGCTTGGCCAAGCTCGATGGGCAAGGCCAACAAGTCAGCGGCGACAAGGGCAGCAAAACCATCGCCGTGCACCGCCAAATTTACGCCGCTGCTTGCGAGACCGATGCCCATACCCGCTGCGTGATCCACACCCACAGCACCCACTGCGTGGCCCTCAGCCTGAACAGCACCGGACCCGAATTGCTGCCCCCCATCACCCCTTATTTTGTGATGAAGGTGGGCCATGTGCCATTGCTGCGCTACCACCGCCCGGGCAGCCCGGATGCGGCGCAAGAAGTGGCCGACCTGATCCGCCACCACGCCGCCCAAGGTGCGCCGATCCGTGCTGTGATGCTGGCGCGTCTGGGGCCCAATGTGTGGCACGACTCGCCTGCAGCGGCCATGGCCACGCTCGAAGAGCTGGAAGAAACTGCGCGGCTCATGCTGCTGCAACCCCACACGCAAGCCCTGCACGCCAACGATCTGGACGAACTGCGCCAAATCTTTGGTGCCCGTTGGTAACCCTGCAGGAACGGCGCCCTCGCCGCGAAGATCTTCTCTGACCACTGAAAGAAACCCATGCCCCGTTTTGCCGCCAACCTCTCCATGATGTACCCCGACCTGCCGTTTCTGGACCGCTTCGAAGCCGCGGCCAAAGACGGCTTCAAGGCCGTGGAGTACTTGTTTCCTTATGCCTTTGCCGCCAACGAACTGGCTGCCCGCTTGAAGGCCAACGGCTTGCAGCAGGTGCTGTTCAACGGCCCCCCTGGCGGCACCGATACCGACAGCTTTACCAAAGCCTGGGAGACGGGCCAACGCGGCACGGCCAGCGTGCCCGGACGCGAGGCGGAGTTTCGCACCGGCTTTGCGCAAGCACTGGTCTATGCCGAAGCGCTGAACTGCCCGCGCATCCACGCCATGGTCGGCTTGCGTGCATCAGGCGCAGAAGCCGAAGCGTCTGACGCCACGCTGATCAGCAACTTGCAATGGGCCGCCGTCGAAGCCGCCAAGGCCGGGCGCGATGTGCTAATCGAGCCGATCAACACCCGCAGCGTGCCGGGCTTTCACCTCAACCGCCAAGACCATGCGCACCGCATCGTGCGTGCGGTGGGCGCAGACAACGTCAAGGTGCAGATGGACCTGTTCCACTGCCAAATCGTCGAGGGCGACTTGAGCGCCAAGATCGCCCAATACCTGCCCACGGGCCGGGTGGGGCATTTTCAGATTGCCGAAGTGCCGCATCGCCACGAGCCGGGCACCGGTGAGGTGAACTGGACACACATCTTCCAAGTGATCGACCGTGTGAGCGGCGAATGTGGCTGGGACGGCTGGATCGGGTGCGAGTACAACCCGGCCGATGCGTCAGCGGGTGGGACTTCACGCGGTTTGGGCTGGGCGCGTGCCTATCTGTGAGCACGCCGATGCGATCATTCGCGCGATCAGGGGTGAGATCAGCGCCCGGCACTGAGCAGCGCCCGGTGTGACATGGCCGATGCGAATTACCTGATCTGGGCAGGGCTGGCAGCGGCCATGGTCGGCCTGTCCAAAGGCGGCTTGCCCACGGTGGGCATGCTGTCTGTGCCCATTCTTTCGCTGTTCATGTCCCCGGTCAAAGCGGTGGTGATGCTGCTGCCGATTTACATCATCTCGGACCTGGTGGGCTTGTGGCTTTACCGCAAAAACTTCAGCGCCATCAACCTGAAAATCCTGATACCCGCTGGTGTGGGCGGTGTGCTGGTGGGCTGGCTGACGGCATCAGTGGTGTCCGACACGGCTGTGAAAATGATGATCGGCCTCATGGGCGTGGGCTTTGTGCTCAACGCCTGGCGCAAGCGACATGCAGTGCAAGCACCCCAACCTGCCAGCTGGGGTCAAGGCCTGCTGTGGGGCAGTTTGTCGGGTTTCACCAGCTTCATCTCGCATGCAGGTGGTCCACCGTTTCAGGTTTACCTCTTGCCCCAAAAACTGCCCAAGTTGGTGTTTGCGGGCACCTCGACCTTGTTTTTTGCCTGCATCAACCTGGCCAAGCTGGGGCCTTACCACGCGCTACAGCCCTATGGCCCGAACGAACTGATGGGGGCCTTGGTGCTGATTCCGTTTGCCTTGGTGGGCACCGTGGCAGGCGCTTACCTCACACGCAAAATCGCCGATGACTGGTTCTTCAAATGGGTGCAAGTGGGTTTGCTGGCGATTTCTGTCAAGCTGATCGTCGACGTGATTTGGGCTTGATGCCCGCCGCTGTGGATGAGGCCTTGTGAAGGCTGTTTTTGTGGGAGCCCCGCCCTAGGGGCGATGGGTGGTGGTCTGCGAGGCTTTTCGCGACGGGGGCGTCGCTCCTACAGGGGATGTCCGCATTTTGTGGGTGCACTGCCCTCGGGGCGATGGGTGGTGGTCTGCGAGGCTTATCGCACGGGGGCGTCGCTCCTACAGGGGATACCCTGCATTTTGTAGGAGCCCCGCCCTCGGGGCGATGGGGGGTGGTCTGCGGGGCTTATCGCGACGGGGGCGTCGCGCCTACAGGGGGATGCCCTGCATTTTGTAGGAGCCCCGCCCTCGGGGCGATTCTTGGTGGTCTGCGAGGGTTTTCGCGACGGGGGCGTCGCTCCTACAGGGGATGCCCTGCATTTTGTAGGAGCCCCGCCCTCGGGGCGATGGGGGGTGGTCTGCGAGGGTTTTCGCGACGGGGGCGTCGCTCCTACAGGGGATGCCCTGCATTTTGTAGGAGCCCCGCCCTCGGGGCGATGGGGGGTGGTCTGCGAGGCTCTATCGCGGCGAGGGCACCGCTCCCACAAAAAGCCTACAAAAAGCCCACAAAAAAGCCCACGAAATGCCATGCAAGGGCGTCTCGTGGGATTTGGCTTTGACAAGCCCTTTTCAGATCACACCATCGGCAGCGGCAAAGCACGCAAGCGCTTGCCGTTGATCGTTGCGATCGCGTTGGCAATGGCCGGGGCCAAGGGAGGCAGGCCCACTTCGCCAATGCCGCCGGGGTGGTTGTCGGTGGGCATCACCTTCACAAATACTTCTGGCGTTTCGTTGGCACGAAGGACTTGGTACTTGTTCAGGTTGGTTTGCTGAGGCTCACCGGCCCTGAAGTCCATGTGCTCATGCAAGGCGGCCGACAAACCAAAGATCACCGAGCCTTCAATTTGCGCTTGCACGTTTTGCGGCTGCAAAGCGTGACCGCAATCCACCGCCGACCAGACCTTGTGGACCTTGGGGCGACCGTTGACGATGGAGACTTGCACCACCATGCCGCAGAAGGTGTTCCAGGCGTCAGAGAACGCCAGGCCCAGTGCGTGGCCTTTGGGCAGCTTGGCTTTGCCCCACTGCGACATGTCGGCCACGGCTTTGAGCACAGCCTGACCACGCGGGTTTTTCTTGAGCAAGTCCAGGCGGTAGTCAAGTGGGTCGGCTTTTACGCCCCGCGCCACTTCGTCGATCAGCGTTTCAATGGCGAACTTGGTGTAGCCCGGACCCACCGCACGCCAGAACCCGGCCTGGATGCCACGGTCTTCGATCATGAATTGCACGCTGTGGTCGGGGATGTCGTAAGTGATTTCGGTGCCTTCCATCACGGGCGCGTCTTTGCCGCCTGCAGCCTTGAATGCGGGCGGCACCACGCGGGCGTACACGCCTTCGGACACCACGCGGTGCAACAAGCCCACCAACTTGCCTTGCGCATCCACACCGGCTACCAAATGCTGGCCGGTCATGGGGCGGTACTTGTCGTGGGTCATGTCGTCTTCGCGGGTCCAGATGACCTGGATGGGCGTGCCCGGCATGGCCTTGGCCACCAAAGCCGCATCGGCCGAGTAATCGGCCTCCACCCGGCGACCAAAACCACCGCCGAGCAAGGTGATGTTGACCTTGATGTTTTCGGGCTTGAAGCCACCCGCGCCCGCCACCGTGCCGGTGACAAACGAGGCCGATTGGGCCGGTGCCCAGACTTCGATTTTGTCGCCGTCCACACGCGCGGTGCAGTTCATGGGCTCCAGGCAGATGTGGCTCACCATCTCGCTGGTGTAGGTGGCGCTGAAGGTTTTGCTGGCACCTGCCAACTTGGCCGCTGCGTCGCCGTGTGCGATGAAGGCCACGCCTTTGTCGTTCAGGTCCTCCGCACGCTTGGTGTATTCCACACGCATTTGGTCGGTGTACTGCACGCGTGCCTTGGAGTTGCGGCTCCAGACCACTTTGAGCTGGTCGCGTGCCATCTTGGCCGTGTAGAACGAATCGGCCACCACAGCCACGCCATAAGGCAAACGCACCACGTTCTTCACGCCGGCCACCGCGCGGGCAGCCGTGTCGTCCACGCTCTCGGGCACTTCGCCTTGCACCGGGGCACGCAGCACCGAGGCCCACAGCATGCCAGGCAAGCGCTGGTCAATGCCGTACAGGGCCTGGCCGCTCGACTTGGCGGGCACGTCCACGCGGGGAATGTCTTTGCCAATCAGGCGGAACTGCGCCATGGGCTTGAGCATGCTCTTGTCGACCTTGGGCAGCTCGGCTGGAACCGTGGCCACCTTGGCGATGTCGGCATAGGTCATGGCGCGGCCACCGCTGTGGATCACGCGGCTGGCTTCGGTGCGCAGCTCGGCAGCGGGCACACCCATGGCCTGAGCTGCCGCGTTGACCATGACCAGACGGGCCTGGGCACCGGCCAGGCGCAACGGCTCGTAATAGCCTTGCACCGTGCGCGAAGCGCCCGTGGTCATGCCGCCGCCAAACTTGGGGTTGCCAAAGCGCTTGGGGTCGCTGGGTGACTGCACCACGCGCACCTGGCTCCAGTCCAGGTCCATCTCTTCGGCCAACAGCATGGGCATGGCGGTCATGGTGCCTTGGCCCATTTCGGAGGCGGGCGACATCAAGGTCACCACGCCGTCCAGTCCGATGTTGATCCAGCTGTTGGGGCCAAAGCCACCCGCGCCGGGGGCTTGGGCCAGCGCCAGCTCGGTTTGTGTGAGGCCAAAAGACAGGCCCAGGGCCAAACCGCCTGAGCCGAGGATGAAGGAGCGGCGAGAGACGCTGGGTGTCAGTGGGGTGTTCATGGTTTTCATGCCTTGCCTCCTTGGAGGGTTTTCTGGGCGTGCGAGACCGCGCTGGCGATCTGGTTGTAGGTGCCGCAGCGGCAGATGTTGCCGCTCATGGCTTCCAAAATCTCTGTGCGGCTGAGGTTCTTTTTGACCACGCTGATCACCTTGGCCGCGGTCATTAGCTGACCGGACTGGCAGTAGCCGCATTGCGGCGCTTGGGCTTTGACCCAACCGGCTTGCAAAGCTTGACCGGTGGGGGTCTTCATCAAACCTTCGACGGTGGTGATGTCTTTGCCCTCAGCCGCCGACACGGGCAGCGAGCATGAACGCACCGGCTGACCGTTCAGGTGCACCGTGCAGGCGCCGCACTGGGCAATGCCGCAGCCGAACTTGGTGCCCGTGAGGTTGAGCTTTTCGCGGATGACCCACAGCAAAGGGGTCTCCGGCTTGGCATCGACCGAGACGGCCTCGCCATTGACTTTCATTCGAACCATGCATTTCTCCTGTTATCGAAAATGGACAAAGGGGCTTTGCCCCGGTAAACCACAGGCGGTGTGCAAAGACATTTTGCAAAAAGCACACCGCTTGAAAACTCAACTGTTGATTCGGCCCTGTGAAGCTTGAAGCAGAAGGCTTGTTTGGGGCACAGCGATCAGCGCGGGAGCCCCGCCATCAGGGCGATGGGTGCTGGTCTGCGTGGCTCCATCGCGGCGAGGGCGCCGCTCCCACAAAAAAGCTTTCATGCAAATTTCATCCAATCGGATCGATGGCAAACATAAGGTTGTCTTGCAGACCCGACTGTCGCTCAAGGCTCAATGTCGGGCAAACCCTGAATCAGGCGCTCAAGCCACACACCGTCTTCGAGCCTGACCAATTGCTGAGCGCCTGGCTCAAATCTGTGCCTCGGCGCAAGGCGGTCATTTCGGCCACGATGCTCAGCGCAATTTCGGGGGGTGTTAAAGCGCCCAGGTTCAGGCCCACGGGGCCGTGCAGTTGGCGCACTTCGGCTTCGCTCACATCAAAGTCGAGCAAGCGTTTGCGGCGCTGCGCGTTGTTGTGCAGCGAGCCCAATGCGCCCACATAAAACGCGGGGGTGCGCAATGCCTCCATCAGGGCCAGGTCGTCGAGTTTGGGGTCGTGTGTGACGGCCACCACCGCGCTGTTGTGGTCCAGGCGCATGGCCAGCACCAGATCGTCGGGCATCTCTTTGGACAAGGTCACACCGCTCATGGCTTCCCAGCCTTCGTGGTATTCCACACGCGGCTCGCACACCGTGACCTGGTAGTCCAGCATCACGGCCATATGGGCCAGATAGCGCGACAACTGACCGCCACCAATGATGAGCAAGCGCAGGCGCGGGCCGTGCACCGTGGTCAGACTTTGGCCGTCAAACTGCAGCTTGTCGCCTTCTGTGGCCGCACTCATGCGGACCATGCCCGTGGCCATGTCCATGCGGCGCTCCACGCGCTGGTGTTGCTCGATCAGCACCAGCAATTCGCGCAGTTGCGACTGGGCCGACAGTGGCTCCAACACCACCTGCACCGAGCCGCCGCAGGGCAGGCCAAAGCGGCGCACCTCTTCGGCGGTTTGGCCGTAGGTGGTGGTGTCGGGCAGGCGCAGGGCCAGCTCGCCAACGGCCACGCGGCGGATCAGGTCGTCTTCGATGCAGCCGCCCGAGACCGATCCGGCCACTTGGCCGTCGTCCCGGATGATCATGAGCGAGCCAGGGGGCCGTGGGGCCGAACCCCAGGTGCGCACCACCGTGCCCATGACCACGCGGTGGCCCCGGCTTTGCCAGTCGAGGGCGGTGCGGATCACGTCAATGTCGATGCTGTTCATGCTTGTCTCCGTTTTATTGTGCAAAAAATGGGCTGCCCTGCCCCGTCAAAATTGACGAGGCAAGCCCGCCGAAGGGGGCACGGCCCAGCGCCGCAAACCATGCAAAATTTGCACCGCCGCCAACACCCCCAACAAGGCAAAGGCCGACTGCACGGCCAGCGGGCCTTGCCAAGGACTGAGAAAGCCCACCCACGCCAGCAAGCCTGGCCCGAGCAAAAGGGCCAAACCACGCTGCACACCCGGTGGCCACCGCACAGCAGACCCCAGCGGCATGCGGTGACGCCCCAGATGCACAGCCCAAGCCAAGGAGGGCAGCAGCATGGCCAACACCCCATGCACCACACTGTCGCCCAGCAGCATCAAGGGGCCCATGATCAGAAAACCCAGGCTGATGAAACTCAGGCGTTCATGCGCCAGGGCATGGCCAACGGGCATCCACCAGCGCATGACCCCTGCCACCAAGGCGGGCAAACCCGCCATCAACACCAAATGCGAGGTGGCCATCCACTCCAGTGACAGGTTCAAACCCGCACACCATGCGTTGCCCAGCCACAGACTGCCCATCATCAGCCCCATCGCCGAAGCCGGCAGCACCTGCGGCAAACTGGCCTGCACGCCCCTGCACACGCCAGCTGGCCAAGCACCGAGGCGGTCTCGCGCATGCAACACGGCCGCACACAGGGCCAGCAACACACTCGCGCCCAAAGGGGACAGCAGCAGGCTGCCCGGCATGCGCCAGGCCAAGTAAGTCAACGCGGCCGCCACCAAGGGGTGCCATGCCAGGCGGCCCAAAGTGAAGGTGCTGGACTGGCTGCGGGTCTCGATCAAGCCGCACCACACCCCCCACAACACCGCCACCGCCAGCAAGGCCGCATGGGCCGCACCGTGTCCCGACAACAAGTCAGGCCACCACACGCCCCAAGCCGTCAGCAATCCCAACAAACCCATCAAGGCTGGGGCCGCCTGCAAGGTCCAGACACGGCCACGGCTGAGCAGTCGCGCGGCCCACCACAGCACCACCGCCAAAACGCCGCTGGCCCATGACCACCCCAGTCGCATGCCTTGCTCACCCAGCCAAAGCCAAGCGAGCAAAACCACCGTCCATTGCGCCACCTCACCGGCATGGACCAGCGCATGAACAGACACCGGGCCCAAACCAGGCTGACCAGTTGCCACGGGGCGATGGTGCTCAGACATGCGCATACCCATGCAATTGGTCCGACCCCCCGGCCGCGTGCACGCTCACATTGAAGGACACGATCACCCGGTCAGCCGTGCCGTGATAGGGCATGGCCTGGTGCGCCAGCCAAGACGGAAACACCACCAACTGGCCCGGCACGGGGTCGATGTCGAGGTGGGCGTTTTGCAAATAAGCGTTGCCAAAATCCATGGCTGCGCCGCCCAGGCGGTTGAAGTGGGGACCATAAAAACGCGTCACGCCATTGGCCGCCCCCAGCACCGGGTGCTGGCAGCGCTGCTCGGGCGGGTCCACCTGCAGGCAATACACGCCCGACCACGAACAGTTGCCGTGCGTGTGCACATCGTGGTGGCTGCCCTGGCTGGAGATTTGGAACCAGATGCCGCGCAGCGCAATCTGAAAACCGGGCTTGGCTTCGGGCCAAGCGCCTTGGTTGGCCAGCACCACGGTCTGGCGCACGCTGTCCACGATGAAGCGCACCAGCTGTTCCCATTCGGACAGGCGGATGCGTTGCAGCAAATCGTCACGGCTGGCGTAAAAGGCTTTGGGCTCGCCCGACACGGCGGGGTCGGTGGCCCGCATGGTCTGAAACACGCGCACCAGCACCTCGTTGACGGCCTCGGCTTGCGCCAGGCGGTGCACGCCGATGGGCGTGTGCCACAGCGTGTGGAGCGGGTCGGGCTGGATCATGTAGCGCTCAGATCAAACGGTGACCATCAAATCAGCTGGCCACTTGAGTTGATGGCCTGTGCGGGCGGCCAGGGCCGCAATGTCTTCGAGGGTGTCGACGTCGGTGCGGTAACGGCTGTTAGTGGTGGCCCAGGGGTGCACTTGTTCGGGGTTGGCCGATTGCCACTGGCGGCAACCCACATTCGCAGCCCCGGCCAGAATTTGCTCGCGCACCTCGGTGCTGAACATGACCGGGTTGCCCGGCAAGCCATCGACCGTGGGTTGCACGACTTGCGTGCCTGTTGGGCGCTTTTTGTAAGCCCCAATCAGGTCGTTGATGTCTTGCGAGTTGATGAGCGGCTGGTCCGCCAGCGCCACCAGCACCGCGTCCAGCTTGGGCGACAGCGCCTGCAAGCCCAGGCGCAGCGATGAAATCTGCCCGGCGTCCGGGTCGGGGTTGCGCACCAGCGTCACCGGAAATTCCTTGACGGCCTCTTCGATGCGATCTGCGTAATGGCCCAGCACCACCACCACCTCGTCCATGCCCGCGCCCGACAATGCGATCAGCTGGCGGCGAATGAGTGGCACGCCGCCCAATTCGAGCAAACTTTTGGGACGGTGCCCCATGCGCGAGCCCGAACCCGCAGCCAGCAGCACCGCGCCCACCGCCACGCGGCTGTACAAGCCCCCGCCCCCTTTGAGAATGCAACCCATGTTCAGCCTCCGCAGCAAGAAGATTTGACCGATGCTGGCACAGCCGTCAGGGCCAATGCAGGCTCGACGGTCCGGCTCGGGACAGCATCGGTCGCCGTGGCCGCGGCTTGGCCTGCGGCCTGTTTGGACCCACCGCAGCAAGCGCTGGCCGCCACCGGCGCAAGGGCCTTGGACTTGGCGGCCTCTTTGGGCTCGGTGGCCGCAGTGGTTGAGCAGCAAGAAGACGCCACAGAAGCAGATGTTGCAACAGCTGAAGCACCCATGGGCGGTGTCAAAGCAGCCTGAGCCGCAGGCGCTGAGGATTCACGTCCGCGTCTTGCAGCCACCACCGAAGTCAGCACCGACAAGGCGATTTCTTCGGGCGTTTGCGCGCCGATGAATTCACCTGCTGGGGCCACGATGCGGGCCACGGCTGCCGGGTCTTCGCCGCTGGTCACCAGCGTGTCGAGCAACACCGCCGCTTTGCGGGCGCTGGCCACAAACCACAGGCCTTGCGGCTGCAGGGCGAGTGCGGCTTTGAGGCCTTGCAGGTCGCGGCGGCCTTGTGTGGCCACCACCACAAAGGGTGAAGACAGACGGGCGCTCACTTGCGAGGCCTCGTCGCTGTTCAGCACCGTGTCGGCATCGGGAAAATCAGCGGCCTGTGCGCCCTGCGCCACCACCGCCACGCGCAAACCCACACGGGGGGCCAGGCCCACCAAAGCTCGCGCCACGGGCGAGTCGCCCACCACGGTCAACATGGCCGAGGGCATGACCGGGTCGATGAACAATTCCAGTGTGCCGCCCGAGTGGCAGGCCATGCCAAATTCGAGCACATCGCCCAAATCGCGCTCGGCGCTTTCGTCGGAGGGGGCAATGCGGATCTTGCGCGGCTGGCCGTCGAGCAAAGCACGGCGCACGGTCTTGATGACCGCCGGTTGGGCGCAACCGCCACCGATCCAGCCATGGATTTGACCGTCGGGCGTGACGACCGCTTTGTCGCCCGCTTTGCCCGAGGTGGGGGCTTGGGCGCTCAAGACCGTGACCAAGGCAAAGGGCTGGTCGGCGCTTTGCAGGCGGGCGGCTTGGGTGATCCATTCGTTACGGTTCATGGCGTTCTCCTTGAATGTCAAATGTCAGTGCAGCACATGGCGGGCAGCGGCCAAATCGGCCAGGCTGGCCAGGGGCACAAAGCGGTCAATCATGGCACGCGCTCGCTGCAAGGCCCCAGCGGCAGGCACCTGGCGCGTGGGGTGAAACCAGGTGATGCGGGCACCGCGTGCACGCACCTCTTGCAGCGCTGCGCTCAAAAACTCTGGCCCATCGGTGTCAAAGCCGTCCGAAAACACCCACACACGGGCACCCCGGTTGAGCTGGGCGCGGGCGTGGTGCCGGGCAAAGTCTTGCAAGCTGGCGGCAATGCGGGTGCCACCACCAAAGCCCGCCGTCACGGCGTTCACTTTTTCCTGAATGGCGGGGGTGTCGCGCTGCATGTAGGGCGTGACCTCGGCCAGGCGGGTGTGAAACACAAACACCCGGGCATCGGCCTCGAGCGCAAAGGCACGGGCCACGCGCAAAAACAGCGCGGCGTGCGACTCCATCGAGCGGCTCACATCGGCCAGGATGAACAGGCGCGGCGGCTCCACGCGTTTGACTTTCCACGCCGGTTGCAGCAACTCGCCGCCCCAGGCCACGCTGCGGCGCAGGGTCTGGCGCAGATCCAGCCGCTGCCCACGCGGGGCCACGCGCCAGCGGCGGGTAGCGCGGGGCTGCAGCTTGGCCGTGATCTGTCGGGCCAGACTTTGCAGGGCGCTGAGTTCTTGCGGCATCCACATCTGGCCGTCGCGCTGGTGCAGGGCTTCGGTGCGGCTGGCACCGCCTTGGGCGCGGGGCGTGCCTGCGTCTTGTTCGTCATGCGGGCTCGATGCCGAGTCGCCCGCAGTTTGGGGCGCTGTTTGGGGGCTGCCGGGTTGGCTGGCGGGCTGTTGGGCCGCGTCCATTTGATCGTGCAGGGCCTGCACACTTTGGCGCAAGTTGCGGCTGGGCCGGGTTTGGCCACTGACCTTGACGCCGCCGCGCAGTTTTTCGGGATGCCAAAAGCGCTCGTACACATCGGCCCACAGCTGCCACTCGCGCTGGCTGTGGCATGCAATGGCCCGCCAAGCGGCTTGCAAAGGGCGCTCGTGCACAGGGCCAAAGTACAGCATGGCTTGCAACATGGCCTGCTGCTCGGCCACACCCACCGTGAGGCCGTGGTCGCGCAAGAGCGCAGCAAAACCGGCCAGTCGCTCTGAGGGCGCGGTGGCGGGCGAGGTGCTCATGCCGCCACTTTGGCTTGTTCGTTGGCGTTTTCGGCCACACCCACGGTGCGGCGGCCTTCGACCAGTTGGCGCAGGCGGTCAGCGCCCATCACAAAGCGGTCTTCGCGGGTCTTGAGCAGGCAGCCCAGGGTGCCCAACACGGCCGACATGTCTTCGGGCAAGTGGCTGTGGCGCAGCTGGAACAGCGCACGCACCCAGTCCAGCGTCTCGGCAATGCCGGGGATCTTGGCCAGGTCTTCGCGGCGCAGGCGCTGCACAAATTGCACCGCGTCTTCCACCAAGCGGGTGTCGGCCTCGGGCAAGGCGGTTTTGACGATGGCGATCTCTCGCGCCAGCGTCGGGTAATCGAGGTAGTGGTACAGGCAGCGGCGGCGCAAGGCGTCTGACAGCTCACGCGTGCCGTTGCTCGTCAAAATCACCTGCGGAATGTGGGTGGCGCGGATCGTGCCGATCTCGGGCACGGTGATCTGGTACTCGGCCAGCACTTCGAGCAAAAAGGCTTCAAAGGCTTCGTCGGCGCGGTCGATCTCGTCGATCAAGAGCACGCAGGGGCCGCTCTGGCTGATGGCGCGAAGCAAAGGGCGCTCGAGCAAATACTCGCGGCTGAACACATCGGACTCGCGCACACGGCCTGCGCCGTCATGACTGCCGCTATTTTGGGCCGCTTCGCTCATGCGGATCGCCATCAACTGGCGGCCGTAATTCCACTCGTAAGCGGCTTGTGCCAGGTCCAAGCCTTCAAAGCATTGCAGGCGAACCAAGGTGGCGTTTTGTGATTGGGCCAAGGCGGTGGCCAAGGCGGTTTTGCCCACGCCCGCGTCGCCTTCGAGCAACAGCGGGCGTTGCAAAGCCGACGCCAGCCACACGGTGGTGGCCAGGTCGGCATCGGCCAGATAGCCCGAGCGCTGCAGCCGCTCACGCAGCAAGCGCTCTTGCTCAGCGGGGGTGGCAGCGGTGGCGCTCAGGTCTGGCGTCGTCATGCTCAGGCTTTCTTGCCAACCAAACCACCGAACCAGCTCTTGAGCAAAGCCCAGAAGATGGCCAGGCCGTTGATCTCGCGGGCCACCACGGGCGCGGCAGGCGCTGCCGCTGGCGCTGCGGCCTCGGTAGCCGAAGCCACCGTTGCAGCCGCTGGCGAGCCTTCGGCCGCAGGCAAGGTCAGCGCGGTCTGGCGGAAGTTTTCAACAAACTGCGCCAGCAGCATGTCGGACACCTGCACCATCATGCGGCCGCCGAATTGCGCGAACTTGCCGTTGACGATCACCGCCGCTTGGCCGTTCAGCACGCAGTGCGCCGGGTTGGCCGGGTCAGCGGTGATGATCGCGGTCAGGTCCATCGAGGCGGACGAGCCGCCCTTGTCGGCACCCTTGCCGCGCAAGACCATCTTGCGCTCGGCGGCCACGGCTTCAATCACGTCCACGGTGCCGCCGAACTGGGCCACAGCCGGGCCGACCTTGACCTTGACGCCGCCCTTGAACGAGGTCTCAGACAGCTGCTCGGTGATTTCGGCACCGGGCATGCAGTTGGCCGTCGCCTTCAGGTCGGTCAGCAGGGCCCAGGCCCGTGCCGCGTCCACATCCAGCGGGTATTGTTTGTCGAGTTTGACTTCCATGATGGTTCCTGATTACAAAGCGGCGCCGTGCTCGCGCAGCGCTTTCCAGGTGCGGAAAGCGTTGTGTGGCATGTCCAGGTGCGTGACACCCAGGTGCGAGAAGGCATCGACCACGGCCGAGGTGAAGGTGGGGATCGAGCCGACGTGCGGTGATTCGGCCACGCCCTTGGCACCCAGCGGGTGGTGCGGCGAAGGCGTCACGGTGTGGTCGGTTTCCCAGTGCGGGGTTTCCACGAAGGTGGGCAAGAAGTAGTCCATCAGCGTGTTGCCCAGCAAGTTGCCCTGCGCATCGAACGGCATTTGCTGACCCATGGCCACGGCAAAACCTTCGGTCAGACCGCCGTGGATCTGGCCGTCGATGATCATCGGGTTGATGCGGGTGCCGCAGTCGTCCAACGCATAGAAGCGGCGGATCTTGGTCTCACCCGTGGCGCGGTCGATGTCCACCACGCACAGGTAGATGCCGAAGGGGAAGGTGAAGTTCGGTGGGTCGTAGTAGTGCACCGCTTCCAGGCCTGGCTCCAAGCCATCTGGTGGCTGGTGGTAAGCCTGCCATGCCACATCGGCCATGGTTTTGAATTTGCTGTCGTCGCCCTTGACCTTGAAACGGTCGACTTCCCAGTCGAGGTCGTTTTCGTTGACTTCGAGCATGTGGGCGGCGATCTTGCGGGCCTTCGCGTGGATCTTGCGGGCAGCCAAAGCGATGGCGGCACCAGCCACGGGGGTGGAGCGTGAGCCGTAGGTGCCCAGGCCGTAAGGCGCAGTCGATGTGTCACCTTCTTCGACCTGAATCACTTCAGACGGAATACCCAGCTCGGTGGCGATGATCTGCGCGTAGGTGGTCTGGTGACCTTGGCCCTGCGTGATCGTGCCCATGCGGGCGATGGCGCTGCCGGTGGGGTGGATGCGGATTTCGCAGGAGTCGAACATGCCCACGCCCAGGATGTCGCACATCTTGGACGGGCCAGCGCCCACGACTTCGGTAAAGGTCACCAAGCCAATGCCCATCAGCGTGGGGCTGTTGGGGTCGGCGCGTTTGGCCGCTTGCTCGGCGCGCAGGCCTTTGTAGTCCACGGCTTCGAGCACTTTGTCCAAAGCGGTTTGGTAGTCGCCCGAGTCGTATTCAAAACCGAAGGCGCTGGTGTAGGGGAACTGCTCTTTCTTGACGAAGTTCTTGGCGCGGATTTCGGCCTTGTCCATGCCCAGCTTTTGCGCCAGCACGTCGACCATGCGCTCGATCAAATACACGGCTTCGGTCACACGGAAAGAGCAGCGGTACGCCACGCCACCGGGGGCCTTGTTGGTGTAGACGCCCTTGACGCTCGCGTGCGCCGCTGGAATGTCATAAGAGCCCGAGACGATGTGGAACATGCCAGCAGGGAACTTGGTCGGGTCGGCACAGGCGTCAAACGCGCCGTGGTCGGCCACCACGTTCACGCGCAGGCCGGTGATCTTGCCGTCGGCTGTGGCGGCCAGTTCGCCGTCCATGTGGTAGTCACGGGCAAAGGCGGTGGACGAGATGTTTTCGATGCGGTCTTCGACCCACTTGACGGGGCGACCCAGCACGATGGAGGCCACGATGGCGCAGACATAACCGGGGTAAATGCCAACCTTGTTGCCAAAGCCGCCACCGATGTCGGGGCTGACGATGCGCACTTTGGATTCGGGGATGCCCGAGAGCATGGACACCACGGTGCGCACCACATGGGGGGCTTGCGAGGTGATGAAGGTGGTCAGGTCGCCCTTGATCGGGTCAAAGCTGGCCACGCAACCGCAGGTTTCCAGCGGGCAGGGGTGCACGCGGGGGTAGTACATGTGCTGCGACACGGTCACTTCGGCTTTGTCAAAAGCCGCATCAGCGGCCGACTTGTCACCCGCATCCCAAGTGAAGATGTGGTTGTGGTGGTCGCGCTTGCCGTGTGCGCCTTCGGTCTTGCCAGCCAAGTCGTCACGAATCACCGGGGCGCCAGGCTGCAAGGCTGCGTAGGGGTCGAGCACCACGGGCAGCTCTTCGTATTCGATCTCGACGGCTTCGACCGCGTCTGCGGCGATGTAGCGGTCGTCGGCGATGACGATGGCGACTTCCTGCATCTGGAAGTGGACCTTCTCGTCGGCCAGCACAGCGGCCACGTCACCGGCCAGAGTGGGCATCCAGTGCAGTTTGAGGGGCTTCAAGTCGTCTGCAGTCAGCACGGCGTGCACGCCGGGGATGGCGAGCGCGGCTTCTTTGTTGATCTTGACGATGCGGCCGTGGGCGATGGGGCTGCGCACGATGTCCATGTGCAACATGCCGGGCATCTTGATGTCGTCAACGTAGTTGCCCTTGCCCTGGATGAAACGGGCGTCTTCTTTGCGCAGGCGCGATGCGCCCATGCCAGCCAGCGCGAGTTCGCGGGCTTCAGCGGTTTGTACCGGTGCGTTCATGTGTGTCTCCGATCAAATGGGTGTTCGCATCAAGCCGCAACGGGCTCTTGCAGTTTTTTGGCGGCGTACTGGACGGCTTTGACGATGTTTTGGTAGCCCGTGCAGCGGCACAGGTTGCCGGCCATGCCGTGGCGAATTTCGTCTTCGCTCGGGTTGGGGTTCTCTTGCAAGAAGCGGTAGGCACGCATGAGCATGCCGGGCGTGCAAAAGCCGCACTGCAGGCCGTGTTCTTTGTAGAAGCCTTCTTGCACCGCGTGCAACACGCCTTTGTTGGCCAGGCCTTCGACAGTCAGCACTTCGGAGCCGTCGCACTGCACCGCCAGGTGGGTGCAAGACTTGACCGATTGGCCGTCGATGTCCACGGTGCAAGCGCCGCAGTGGCTGGTCTCGCAGCCGATATGGGCGCCGGTCAGGTTGAGTTCTTCGCGCAAAAAGTGGATCAGCAAGGTGCGTGGTTCAACGGCTTTTTCTTCTTTTTTGCCATTGACGTAAACGGTGACGAGTTTTTTGGACATGTTGTTTTCCTTGTGCTTTAAGCGCAGCGCGACCAGGCTTTGTTCAGGGCGCGTTTGACCATCTCACCGGCCATGGCGGTCTTGTATTCGATGTCACCACGCAGGTCTTCTGCGGGGTCGCAGGCGGCGATGGCGGCTTCAACGGCGGCTTGCACGTTGGCGGCGTTGAAGGGCTTGTTCAGCAAGGCGGCTTCGGCGGCTTCGACACGCAGCGCGGCCGGGGCCACGTTGGTCAGGGCCACACGCACATGGCTGACCTGGTCACCCGACTTGCGGATCACCACCGCGCAACCGGCTGTGGCCCAGTCACCGGTTTTGCGCTTGAGTTTTTCGTAGGCGTAACCGGTGCCAGCCGCGAAAGCGGGCACGCGGATCTCGCACATGACTTCGTTTTCTTCGAGCAGCGTCATGTAGGTGCCGAGGAAAAAACCGTCGGCGGCCACGGTGCGGCGGCCATTGGGGCCTTCGAGCACAAAGGACGCGTCGATCACGATGGACAGTGCGGGGTGGTCGTTGCCGGGGTCACCGTGGGCGATGTCGCCGCCAATCGTGCCGCGGTTGCGCACCTGGGGGTCGGCGATCAGCTTGGCCGCTTCGCACAACAAAGGCACTTTGGCTTGCAGGATGGGCGAGCTGATCAGCTCGTTTTCGACCGTCATGGCGCCGATCACCACGGTGCCGCCTTCTTCGCGGATGCCCTTGAGTTCGGGGATGCGGTTGATGTCGATCAGGTGCTCGGGCGCTGCAAAACGCAGCTTCATCATGGGCAACAGGCTGTGGCCGCCGGCCAGCAGCTTGGCGTCAGAGCCCAATTGGCCGAGCAAGGCCACGGCCTCGCCGACGGTTTTGGGCGCGTGGTATTCAAAACGCGGTGGAATCATCAAGGGTCTCCTGAGTTTTGTGAAAAACAGTTCGGAGTATTGGTGAGAGTCCTTTTCCGACTGAAGAGTCAGGTTTTATTCAAATTCGTCTCTTAATGGCCGATTTATTGCACGAAATGCACTTTATTGAGCACGAAATGAATTGAACAGACTTTGTCGGTCTCGCAATCAGGGAATGTCCTAGGTGCCTCAAAGCCCAGTGAATACCCTTGGTTTGGACGCTCAATACCCGGGGGTGTAAGGGGAATGACGGGCGGTTTGCAAGGGTTCATCGCGGCTGCAGTTTGTGGGTGCAAAGCCCAGGTGGCAGCTTGCACTTTGTAGGAGCCCCGCCCAAGTGGCTACCTGCAGTTTGTAGGAGCCTCGCCCTCGAGGCGATTCTTCGTGGTCTGCGAGGCTTTTCGCGACGGGGGCGTCGCTCCTACAGGGCCATGTCCGCAAATTGTGGGAGCACAGCACCGGTGGCTGCCTGCAGTTTGTAGGAGCCCCGCCCCCGGGGCGATTCTGCGTGGTCTGCGAGGCTTTTAGCGACGAGGACGTCGCTCCTACAGGGCCATGTCCGCAAATTGTGGGAGCCTCGCGCAGGTGGCAGCTTGCAGTTTGTAGGAGCCTCGCCCTCTGGGCGATTCTTCGTGGTCTGCGAGGCTTTTCGCGACGGGGGCGTCGCTCCTACAGGGCCATGTCCGCAAATTGTGGGTGCCCCGCCCAAGTGGCTGCCTGCTGTTTGTAGGAGCCTCGCCCTCGAGGCGATTCTTCGTGGTCTGCGAGGCTTTTTGCGACGGGGGCCTCGCTCCTACAAGGCCATGTCCGCAAATTATGGGTGCTCCGCACAGGTGGCTGCCTGCAGTTTGTAGGAGCCCCGCCCCCGGGGCGATTCTTCGTGGTCTGCGAGGCTTTTCGCGACGGGGGCGTCGCTCCTACAGGGCCATGTCCGCAAATTGTGGGTGCCCCGCCCAAGTGGCTGCCTGCAGTTTGTAGGAGCCTCGCCCTCGAGGCGATTCTGCGTGGTCTGCTAGGCTTTTCGCGACGGGGGCGTCGCTCCTACAGGGCGATGCCTGCAGTTTGTGGGAGCCCCGCACAGGTGGCTGCCTGCAGTTTGTGGCCCCCCACAAAAGGCGGGGTTCAGCTCAGGCCCAGTGCCTCGCGCAAGCGGGCGACTTCGCCGCGTGACACGGGCACGGCTTGGGTGTTTTTGCCTTTGAGCAAGATGTGGGTTTTGCTGCCCTCGCGCCCCAAGGATTGCACAGCATCCAAGTTCACAATGAAGCAGCGGTGCACCCGCATGAACTGCGCCGGGTCCAGGCGCAGCGCCAGATCGCCAATGCTCAGGTTGCAAAAGTGGTAACCCTCGCGCGTGAGCACGCGGGTGTAGTGGGCTTGCGACTCCAGGCTGAGCACATCGGCGGTGTCGACAAACGAGACTTTTTGATCGGCCACCATCGGGATGCGCGACAAGCGCATGTTTTTGGCGGGGGGCTCAGCGGCAGGCAGTTCCTGGCTGACCACTTGGGTCACGTCGTAGAAGACCAAGGCAAAACCAGTGGTGTCGCCATTCGCATCGCCCAGACGGCTGACTTTGATCAGCAGCACCTGCTCGGGGATGTTGATGATCATGGTCATGGGCACGGCATTGGCCATGGGACAACCCGAAGCCTCGTCGAGCAAAAAATTGACTTTGGGCTTGGAGCGCTCAGGGTGGAAAGAGGTGACCAGTTTGTTAAAAGGTTGTTTCTCGTCCACCGGCAAGACCCGTCGCGCAAAGTCGTTCATGGCCAGCACATTGCGCTGGGCATCCAGGTGGATGACCCCGGCCTCGAACTTTTCAAACAAGTACAGGCTGGGGTTGGCGGTGGTTTTGGCGTCCATGGTGGGGGGCATTGATGCGACTGACAAGCGGCTTCGGGTTTGCAGGGCCAAGCGGTTCAAAGTTCACCATTTGACGCCGTCGGATGGCGGAATTGGGCCACTTTAACAATGAATTGAAACCGCTGTTGCAAGGGTGTATGTGTCACCCTTGGCATGCTGGCAGCTTGGCCGGGGTTTGCCCAGGTGCCATGGCCGGTCAACGCCCCTTGGCCTGACGCCAAACCGCAAAGTCGTCCTTGGACTGTGGATCGGTGGGCGGGTACAGGCCCAAAATGCTGCGGCCGTGGTTTTGCACTTGGTCGATCACAAAGTCTTCAAACACGGTCATTTCCACCGCTTCGTCGGCCAACTCGTCGGCCAGGTGTGCGGGCAGCACAACCACGCCCTCTTTGTCCCCCACCATCACATCCCCAGGCCAGACGGCCACATCACCACAGCCAATGGGCACGTTGATGTCCAGCGCTTGGTGCAGTGTCAAATTGGTGGGGGCGCTGGGGCGCTGGTGGTAGGCCGGAAAATTCAAGGCCGCAATTTCGGGTGAATCACGGAAACCGCCATCGGTCACCACACCCGCGCAGCCTCGAACCATGAGACGTGACACCAAAATGCCACCGGCCGATGCGGCCCGTGCGTCTTTGCGGCTGTCAAACACCATCACCGCGCCAGGTGGGCAAGTTTCGACCGCCACACGTTGAGGGTGATGGCGGTCCAGAAACACGCTGATGGGGTTGAGGTCTTCCCGGGCCGGGATGTAGCGCAGTGTGAAGGCTTCACCCACCATATTGGGCATGTCGCGCTGCAAGTCGGCATTGACGGGGCGAACGTCCTGAATGAACTGGTTGCGCAAGCCGCGCTTGAACAGCGCGGTGCACAAGGTGGCGGTGCTCACGGTTTTGAGCTTGTCACGGGTTTCGGCTTGGAGAGGCATGGCTTGCGTGCTCAATAAATGACCGGCTCGCTCACTGGTGCGCCGAACGAGGTTTCCAGATAATCGAAGTCGCAGCCCTGGTCGGCCTGCAAAATGTGCTGCGTGAACATGTGGCCGTAGCCCCGCTCAAAGCGTTTGGGCAGCGGCGTCCAGGCCGCGCGGCGCGTGGCCAGCTCTTCGTCGCTCACCTGCAGGTGAATGCTGCGATTTGGAATGTCCACCGTGATCAAGTCACCGTTTTGCACCAGCGCCAGGTTGCCGCCCACATAGGCTTCGGGCGCAACGTGCAGCACGCAGGCACCATAGCTGGTGCCGCTCATGCGGGCATCGCTGATGCGCAGCATGTCGCGCACGCCTTGCTTGACCAGCTTGGTGGGGATCGGCACCATGCCCCACTCGGGCATGCCGGGGCCGCCCTTGGGGCCCGCGTTGCGCAAGATGATGACGTGGTCTTCGGTCACGTCCAGATCGGGGTCGTCGATGGCGACTTTCAGGCTGGGGTAATCGTCAAACACCAAGGCTGGGCCGGTGTGCTGCTGGAACTTGGCCGAGCAAGCGCTGGGCTTGATCACGCAGCCATCGGGCGCGAGGTTGCCACGCAGCACGGCCAATGCGCCTTCGTCGTAAATCGCGTTGCTCAGCGGCCGGATCACGTCGTCGTTGTAAACCTCGGCATCGGCGATGTTCTCGCGCACGGTTTTGCCCGAGACGGTCATCGCGTCCAGGTGCAGCAAACCGCCATCACGCAGGCGGCTCATCAGGCCTTTCATGCCCCCCGCGTAGTAAAAATCTTCCATCAGGTACTGGTCGCCGCTGGGGCGGATGTTGGCGATCACCGGCACCTTGCGGCTGAAGGCGTCAAAGTCGTCCAGCGTCACAGCGCAGTGCGCCCCGGCGCGGCGCGACATGGCCACCAGGTGGATGATGGCGTTGGTCGAGCAGCCTTCGGCCATGGCCACGGTGATGGCGTTTTCAAAGCTTTGGCGCGTCAGGATGTCCGAGGGTTTTTGGTCTTCCCAGACCATGTCCACGATGCGGCGGCCGCAGGCGGCCGACATGCGCGGGTGGTTGGCGTCGGGTGCCGGAATGCTGGATGCCCCAGGCAAGGTCATGCCCATGGCTTCGGCAATGCCCATCATGGTGGCGGCCGTGCCCATGACCATGCAGGTGCCGTGGCTGCGGGCAATGCCGCCTTCGACTTCGAGCCATTGCGTCTGTGTGATGTTGCCCGCCCGGCGCTCGTCCCAGTACTTGAACGCGTCAGAGCCCGAGCCCAGGATTTTGCCTTTCCAGTTGCCGCGCAACATGGGGCCTGCGGGCAAATAAATGCAGGGCATGTTCATGCTGAGGGCCCCCATGAGCAGGCCCGGTGTGGTTTTATCGCAGCCACCCATCAGCACGGCACCGTCGACCGGGTGCGAGCGCAGCAGCTCTTCGGTCTCGATGGCCAGCAAGTTGCGGTACATCATGGTGGTGGGTTTGACGAAGTTTTCGGCCAAGGAGATGGCAGGCAACTCGATGGGAAAACCCCCGGCCTGAAATATGCCGCGCTTGACGTCCTCCACCCGCTGCTTGAAATGCGAATGGCAGTTGTTGATGTCGCTCCAGGTGTTGACGATGGCGATCACCGGCTTGCCCGCCCAGTCCACATGGTCGTAACCCATTTGCATGGCGCGTGAGCGGTGGCCAAAAGATCGGAAATCGTCCGGTGCAAACCAGCGGGCGCTGCGCAGTTCTTCGTAAGTTTTTTTCTTGGCGGTCATGAGGGAATTCTTGAAAAAGCTCACTGAGGTTTGATGCCTGCGGTCTTGATGACTTGGGTCCAGGTGTCCAGCTCGCTTTGCACAAAGGCGGTGTAGGGCTTGATGCCCTGCGCCGGGATGATGAAGCCGACCGAGCCCATGCGCTGCTTGATGTTGTCGGACTGCATGACCTGCGCCAGAGCGCTTTCGAGTTTGGCCACGATGGGCTGGGGGGTGCCCTTGGCCACCGACATGCCCGACCAGGACAAGGCCTCAAAGCCCTTGTAGCCTGCCTCGGCAATGGTGGGCACATCGGGGTACAGCGGGTTTCGCTGCACGCTGGTCACGGCCACAGGGCGCAGTTTGCCCGCTTTGACGTGGGGCAATGCGGCGTCCTGGTTGATGAACATCATGGGGATGGTCCCGGCCAGCAAGTCGTTCAGCATGGGGCCACCGCCCCGGTAGGGAATGCCGGTCATGAAAATGCCGGTGGTTTGTTTGAACAACTCCATCGCCATGTGGCCTGAGGCGGCGTGGGTGTAGCCGTAGTCCAGCTTGCCGGGGCTTTTCTTGGCGAAATCCACGATGTCCTTGACCGTTTTGTAGGGGGTTGAGGGGTGCACCACCAACACATTGGGGCCGGAATGGATCTGCGACAGGTGGATGAAATCGGTGATCGAGTTGTATTTGAGCTGGGGGTCCAGGCCATGCGCCACCGCGTTTTGGCCCACGCCGGTCTGGATCAGGGTGTAGCCGTCGGCGGGCAATTTGAGGGCGCGGTCCATGCCGATGGTGCCCCCCGCACCGCCAATGTTTTCCACCACAAAGGGCTGCTTGAGCAGCTTGCCCATCTCGTCTGCCACCATGCGGGCCATCACATCGCTGGTGCCCCCGGGTGGAAACGCCACGATGATCTTGACCGGCTTGGTGGGGTAGTCGGCCTGGGCCTGGGCGCCGGTGCTGACCAGACCGGTCAGGCCCACCGTCAAGGCCAGCAGCTGGCCCATCCAATTGCGTTTGCTGTTCATGTCTTGTCTCCTGCGGCTTGTTTTTGGTAGCGCTACCAATTGCGCTTGCAGGCATCGTAACCAGCGCCCCATGCGGCGTCAATCCTTTGGAGGCTAGGGTTTACGAGGGTCAGGCGCTGTCGCGGGCCACCACAGAAAACCCCACGTCGATGGTGGGTGAGGCCACGTCGCGCCCTTCGGCGCGGGCCATCAGGTATTGGGCCGCGAGTCGGCCAATCTCCTCACCATTGATGCGCACCGACGACAAGGCGGGTGCCACATCGCTGGCCAGCGGGGTGTCGCCAAAGCCCATGATGGCCAGTTGCTGAGGCACTTTCAAACCCAGCACCCCAGCCTGCATCAGGACCCCCAAAGCCAGCAGATCGGAGCTGCAAAAGACCGCGTCCACATCGGGCGCGGTTTGCTGCAACTGGGTCAATGCGTCTCGACCGCTTTGGATCGAGCGCCTGTCCTGCACGTCCACCTCGACCACGGGGGGCAGGCCCAGCTGCAACAGCTCGTCACGGAAAGCGGCCGCGCGTCGCTTGGCCCGCTCATCATTGGCCCGCACGATCGCCATTTGGCGGTGGCCTTTGCCTGCGAGGTAGCGTGCCACTTCGCGCCCAATGTGGGTGTGGGAAAAGCCAATCAGCATGTCGATCGGGGTGGGCGTCAGGTCCCAAGATTCGACCACCGGAATGCCCGAGGCCATGAGCAGGGTGCGACTTTTGCCGGGCGGCAACAGGCCGGTCAGAAAAATGCCGTCTGGACGCCGCCCGATGATGGCTTCGAGCAAGGCCTCTTCACGCTCGCTCGAGTAGCTGGTCTGCCCGAGCATGAGCTGGTAGCCCGCATCAAACAAAGTGCTGTTGAGCGATTCGATGGTGCCCATGAGCACCGTCATCACCGTGCTGGGCGTCACTGCCGCAATCAAGCGGCTGCGCGAGGACGCCAGCCCACCGGCCATGCGGTTGGGCACATAGCCGGTGCGCAAGACCGCTTCCTGCACCTTGCGCAAGACCTCGGCCGAGACCTGATCGGGTGTGTTGATCGCACGCGAGGCGGTGATGGGCGCCACCCCGGCGAGCATGGCGACATCGCGCAAGGTCATGGCACCGGTGCTGCGCCGGGATTTTTTGGGAAGGTCTTTTTCGGGCATTCAGGTTTCTTGTGGGTCGGCAATGGTAGCGCTATCATCTTGCTGGCAACACATGCCGTCAAGCGATGGGCTTGATCAGATCATAGGAGACACCATGGCCGCGCCCCTCACCATCCGCATGCACCCCAGCGACAACGTGGCCATCGTGGCCAACGACGGGGGCTTGCCCGCAGGCACGGTGCTGCCGTGCGGCCTGGTGCTGCGTGAAAAAGTGCCACAAGGCCACAAGGTCGCCCTGCTTGACTTGCCCGCGCACAGCCCGGTGCTGCGCTACGGCATTCCGATTGGCCATGCGCTGCAGGACGTGGCGGCGGGCAGCTGGGTGCACGAGCGCCTGCTGCACATGCCCGAGGCCCGGGGCCTGGCGCAGCTGCCCATGGCCACCGCTCAGCCCGCCCCGTTGCCCCCACTGGAGGGCTACACCTTTGAAGGCTTTCGCAACGCCGACGGCTCGGTGGGGACCCGCAACATCCTGGCCATCACCACCACGGTGCAATGTGTCTCGGGCGTGGTCGACTTTGCCGTCCAGCGCATCAAGGCCGAACTGCTGCCGCTGTTTCCCCATGTGGACGATGTGGTGGGCCTGGAGCACAGTTACGGCTGTGGCGTGGCCATCGATGCCGAAGGCGCCGAGATCCCGATTCGCACCCTGCGCCACATCAGCCTGAACCCCAACTTTGGCGGCGAGGTCATGGTGGTCAGTCTGGGCTGCGAAAAGCTGCAGCCCGAACGGCTGATGCCGCCAGGCACCATTCCCATCACCGACACCCGAAGCGAGCCCGCCGCCTTGGACGTGGTCTGCCTGCAGGACGAGGCCCATGTGGGCTTCATGGCCATGATCGAGGCGATCATGGCCACCGCCCGCGAGCACCTGACCCGGCTGAACCAGCGCCGACGCGAGACCGTGCCCGCCAGTGAGCTGGTGGTGGGCGTGCAGTGCGGCGGCAGCGATGCGTTTTCGGGTGTGACCGCCAACCCGGCGGTGGGCTTTTGCACCGACTTGCTGGTGCGTGCAGGCGCCAGCGTCATGTTTTCCGAAGTCACTGAAGTGCGCGACGGCATTGACCAACTGACCGCACGAGCGTCCACCCCCGAAGTGGCCCAGGCCATGGTGCGCGAGATGGCTTGGTACGACGCTTACCTGGCGCGTGGCCAAGTCGACCGCAGCGCCAACACAACCCCCGGCAACAAAAAAGGTGGGCTGTCCAACATCGTCGAAAAAGCCATGGGCTCCATCGTCAAGTCGGGCACAGCCCCGATCAGCGGCGTGCTGGCACCCGGCGAAAAACTGCGCCAAAAAGGGCTGATTTACGCGGCCACACCGGCCAGCGACTTCATCTGCGGCACCTTGCAACTGGCCGCCGGCATGAACCTGCATGTCTTCACCACGGGTCGCGGCACGCCCTACGGCCTGGCCGAAGTGCCGGTCATCAAAGTGGCCACGCGCAGCGAGCTGGCGCGGCGCTGGCACGACCTGATGGACATCAACGCCGGAACAATCGCCGACGGCACCGCCAGCATCGAAGACGTGGGCTGGGAGCTGTTTCACTTGATGCTGGAGGTGGCCAGTGGCCGCCAAAAAACCTGGGCCGAGCGCTGGAAGCTGCACAACGCGCTGGTGCTGTTCAATCCGGCCCCCATCACCTGAAGCGTTTTGCAACGGCCTTTCGATCTTTGCCCCCCCTCCTTCACACACCATGACCACACCCACCACCCCCGACCCCATCACCTGGGCACGCGTGTCTTCGTGCTATTTGCCCTTGGCCAATCCGATCAGCGATGCCAAGGTGCTGACCGGCAGACAAAAGCCGATGACCGAAATCGCCATGCTGTTTGTCGAAATCCAGACCGCCAGCGGCCACCAGGGTTTGGGCTTCAGTTATTCCAAACGGGCAGGCGGTCCGGCCCAGTTTGCCCACGCACGCGAAATCGCCCCGGCCGTGCTGGGCGAAGACCCCAACGACATCGCCAAGCTGTGGGACAAGCTGTGCTGGGCCGGGGCCTCGGTGGGACGCAGCGGCGTGAGCACGCAGGCCATAGGCGCTTTTGATGTGGCGCTGTGGGACCTGAAAGCCAAACGTGCAGGCCTGTCATTGGCCAAGCTGCTGGGCGCACAGCGTGACTCGGTGCGCTGCTACAACACCTCGGGCGGTTTTTTGCACACCCCGCTGGAGCAGCTGCGGGTGAATGCCAGTGCGTCCATCGCCCAAGGCATTGGCGGCATCAAACTCAAGGTGGGTCAGCCCGACTGCGCCCTGGACATTCGGCGCGTGGCCGCCATGCGCGAACACCTGGGTGACGCGGTGCCCATCATGGTCGATGCCAACCAGCAATGGGACCGCCCCACCGCGCAACGCATGTGCCGCACGCTCGAAGCCTTCAACCTCGTCTGGATCGAAGAGCCGCTGGACGCCTACGACCACGAAGGCCATGCCGCGCTGGCCACCCAATTTGACACCCCCATTGCCACGGGTGAAATGCTGACCAGTGCAGGCGAGCACTGGGACCTGATCCGCCACCGCGCCGCCGATTACCTGATGCCCGATGCGCCGCGCGTGGGCGGCATCACACCGTTTTTGAAAGTGGCCGCCCTGGCTGAACATGCGGGCGTGATGCTGGCGCCGCACTTTGCCATGGAGCTGCATGTGCACCTGGCCGCCGCCTACAAGACCGAACCCTGGGTCGAACACTTTGAATGGCTGGAGCCCTTGTTCAACGAACGCATTGCCATCCACAACGGCCGCATGCAGGTGCCCACCCGCACCGGCTTGGGCGTGAGCCTGAGTGAACAAGCCCGGGCCTGGACACGCGAGGTGGCCGAAGTGGGTGTGCCTGTGAACTGAGCGGATCGGCGGCCCTGGTTTGCATGGCCTTGACTCGGTGCCTATGGAGCCGGCCCTGCGAAGTTTGAAGTGAAAAACCGATCTTGGGCGCAGCGATGCGCTCCACGATCGGTGTGAGAGCCCCGCTGTCCGGGCGATGGGGGGGTTCAGGGCACCATCGCGGCGAGGGCGCCGCTCCCACAAAAAACGCCCGAACCAACATCATCGGACAAAATCACTGCGTGTTTCAAAAGGCAAGTCGTTGTTGACCTTGGAGGATGGCATGTCTGGATGAAACGCTTGCAGACCCTGTCAATCACCCAACAGCCCGCTGCACCCCCGCCGCTTTTGCACCGCCTGCGCCAGCGCATCGAGTACCGGCACGGTCTGAGCAAAGCTGATGCAGGCATCGGTGATGGACACGCCGTATTGCAAAGGCTGACCCGGCTTTTGATCTTGCCGTCCTTCGCTCAAATGGCTTTCAATCATGAGGCCCATGATGCGGCGCTCGCCTGCGGCCACTTGCGCGGCCACGTCGTGCGCCACCTCGATTTGCTTGGCGTGCTGTTTGCTGCTGTTGGCGTGCGACACGTCCACCATGACCTGCGGCGCAATGCCGCAAGCTTGCAGCGCTTGGCAAGCTGCATCGACATCGGCGGCCGAGTAGTTGGGCGCTTTGCCGCCGCGCAAAATGATGTGCACGTCCTGGTTGCCACGCGTCTCAAAGATCGCCGCCTGGCCCATCTTGGTCATGCCCATAAAAGCGTGGGGGGCCTTGGCCGCCACCACCGCATCGGCCGCGACCTTGACACCACCATCGGTCCCGTTTTTGAAGCCCACTGGGCACGACAAGCCACTGGCCAGTTGACGGTGGCTCTGGCTTTCGGTGGTTCTTGCACCGATGGCGCCCCAGGTGACCAGGTCGCTGATGAATTGTGGGCTGAGCAAATCCAGAAATTCGGTGGCCACGGGCAGGCCCAAGTCCAGGACATCGAGCAAGAGCTTGCGGGCCATCTCCAGCCCCTGGTTCATGGCAAAGCTGCCGTCCAGGTGCGGGTCGTTGATGTAACCCTTCCAGCCCACCGTGGTGCGGGGCTTTTCAAAATACACGCGCATCACGATGTGCAAATCCTGCACATGTTTGTCGGCCTCGGCCTTGAGCAGCTTGGCGTAGGCAATGGCCTGGTCGTGGTCATGGATCGAGCACGGCCCGACCACCACCACCAGCCGGTCGTCTTGGCCCAGCAACACGTTCGAGATGTCTTGCCGTGAACGTTCCACCAGCGCCAGGTGCGCGGGCGAGGCAGGCAACCGCTCTTCGAGCAAGGCGGGCGTCATGAGGGGGCGCACCGAAGCGATGCGGGTGTCGTCGATGCGGGTTTTGTCTTGGGTGGAAAGCATGGGCAGGTGGGGTTGAGCGGGTCGATGTGATCTCAATAACGCGAACCAGTATAAAAGCGACTTTTCCCCGCCTGTCCCGGCCCTTTGCCGCACGGTCACAATCTGGCGCATGAAACGCATTTACGCCTATTTTTTTCGCGGTCTGATCAGCTTTTTGCCTGTGGGCCTGACGGTTTATGTGCTTTACCTGTTCATCACTTGGGTTGAGGGCCTGGCCATGCAAGTGTTGCGTCCGTTCACGGGCGATTTCTATCTGCCGGGCCTGGGCATCGTGCTGGGCACGGCGCTGATTCTGGTGCTGGGTTTTCTGGTGTCGCAGCCCTTCATGACCCGCATGCTCAGCTGGGTGGAGCTGCCCTTCACCAACTTGCCACTGGTCAAAAGCATTTATTCCTCGCTCAAAAGTTTTGCCGATTACTTTTCGCCGCACGAGCGCGATGCGCAGCAGGTGGTGCTGTTGAAAAAACCGGACAGCGAGCTGTCCATCATCGGCCTGGTCACGCGCCAAAACCTGAGCGACCTGCCGCTGGATGCGCAGACCCGCCAAAACGTGGCGGTCTATCTGCCCATGGGCTACATGATCGGCGGCTACACCGTGTTTGTGCCGCGCGAATGGGTGCAGGTGCTGGACATGTCGGTGGAAGAAGCCATGCGTTCATCCTTGACCGCCTGGATGGGCAACGCCAAAAGTCCATCTGAGCCAACGTGACAGACTGCCCCGCGCTGCGCCTTAAACTGCGCATTCCCCTTGTATGGAAAATCTGCCATGACCTTGCCCCCACCCGCACTTGAGCATGTTTGCGACCTGGCCGTGACCATCGCTCCCCCCGTAGAAGTCGGCCAGACCCCTGCGGGTCTGCGCCGCATGATCCCGATCACGGGCGGCACCGTGACCGGCCCCCGCTTGAATGGCAAAGTGATGGCCGGAGGTGCCGACTTTCAGCTCATCCTGAACAGCGGCACGCAGGCGCACCTGGACGCGCGTTACGTGATTGAGCTGGACGACGGCAGCCGGGTGTTTGTGCAAAACACCGCCTTGCGCGTGGCCTCGCTCGAAAACTCCCAACGCATCATGAACGGCCAACCCGTCAACCCGGACGAGATTTACTTTCGCTGCCAACCCAAGCTGGAAGCCACTGCGCCGCAATGGGCCTGGTTGAGTGATAGCCAGTTCATCGGCAGTGGGCGACGGGCACCCGATGGGGTGTATCTGAGTTTTTACCGGGTGCTTTGAGAGGCCAAATGATCGGCCAAAAAGGCCACTGCCGCCGCCACGCCGTCGGTGCCAAACGGGATTTTTTGCACCGTCATGGCCGCCTCAATGCCGGCCAGCGCCCCCAAGATCATGGGCTCGTTCATGTCACCCAAGTGGCCGATGCGAAACACCCGCCCCGCCAGTGGACCCAAGCCCCCGGCCATGGCCACCTGAAAACGCTCGCGGGCCACGGTGCGCAGGGCTTCGGGGTCGATGCCAGGTGCCATCTCGATGGCCGTGACCGAGGCTGAACGGGTCTCGGGCAAGCGGGCATGAAAACGCATGGCCCCATGCACCGCCCAGCGCTCCACGGCCGCGTGCACCGCGCCCGCCAGGCGCTGGTGACGCGCCCACACTTTGGGCAAACCTTCCTCTTCGAGCAAGGCGATGGACACCTCCAACCCCGCAATGTGCGCCAGCGGCGGCGTGCCGCAAAACTTGGCCGACTGGTTGGTGGACTGGCGGCGTTGCCAGTCCCAGTAAAAACGCGGGTCAGCGTGCTGGGCCGACCAGGCCATGGCTTGGGCATTGACGGCCACAAAACCCAGACCGGGCGGCATCATCAACCCTTTTTGCGAGCTGCCCAGGGCCACATCCACGCCCAGGGCATCCATGTCAAACGGGCTGGCGGCCAGCGAGGCCACCACGTCGACCACATACAGCGCCGGGTGCGCCGCCGCGTCGATGGCGCGGCGCACCGCCGCCAGGTCGCTGGTCACGCCACTGGCGGTGTCGGTGTGCACCACCATCACCGCGCTGATGCGGTGGTCTTTGTCTTCGCGCAAGGCTTGCTCGATCGCAGCCACGTCAAAAGGATGGCCCTCTTGATAAGGCGTGCGCTGCAAAGCGATGCCCAGCCCCTCAATCTGGATCGCCCACTGGTCTGAAAAATGGCCCGAACCGGCCAGCAGCAAGGTGTGCTGCGGCGACGCCAGGTTGGCCGCTGCCGACTCCCACATGCCGTGGCCGTTGCTGGCAAACAGGAACACATCTGAACGAGGGCTGTTGAGCAGCCGTTTCATGCCGCTTTCACATTCGGCGATCATGGCCGCCACCCGGGGATCCGACAAATCGGTCATGGGCCGCTGCATGGCGTGCATGACCTCGTCGGGCACATGGGTGGGGCCGGGCGAATGCACAAAGCGGATGCCGGGAATGCGGGGTGTGGACGGTGAAAAGCGGTTCATGCCGTTCCTGCAGGTCGGTGAAAAAGGTTTTCAGTCTAGTGGGACTTGTTGGGGGCGGCTGTACCCTGTGCGATAGGCAGGCGCTGGATAATGGCCGTGACCCACAGCCAACGTTGGCATTCTTTTTTTGCAAACCATGACCCCTGATACCTCATCGCGCGTGAGCGCCGACTCTCTGCAGCAAGCCCTGTCCGAGCTGTTTGCCCCTTGGGTGCAGGCGCTGAACCTGAAGGTCGAGCGCTTTGACGCCGACAGCGTGACCCTGCGCCTGCCACAGAGCGATCAGCTCTCGCGGGTGGGCGGCATGCTGTGCGGCCAGGCCATGATGGCTGCGGCCGACACGGCCATGGTGCTGGCGCTCATCAGCCACTTTGGGCAGTTCCGGCCCTGCAGCACGGTGCAGCTGTCGAGCAGCTTCATGAAGCCCCTGTCGGGCCAGGACGCCCTGGTGACCGCCCGGGTGCTGCGGGCGGGCAAGGCCATGGCCTTTGGCGAGATTGACCTGGCCGGGGCCGAGGACGGCAAAAGCGTTTTTCGGGCCAGCACCACCTATGCCCTGATGTGAGCCGGGTTGTCGCGTCCCTTTGTCAGCGGCCCGCCAGTCTGGCTTGGCTACAATAAGCCCATTATTTTTTGAGGTTCCACATGTCCGCTCACAACGACGCTCACACATCCGACGATCCCGTGGAAAACGTGGTCAAGCACATTCCCGTGATCATTCCAGCCGCTGGTGCCGTGCTGATTTTCCTGCTGGCCTTCATCGCCGTGTTCATGGCCTGAGGCTTGGCCGCCCCCGGTGCGCCGCTTGGCCGCACCCGCCCAACCCGCAACAGCCCGTGCTTTGCGGGTTTTATTTTGTGCGCACGGGCATGATGTGCAGCGCCCCCGGCGCGATCAGCAATTGCACCCTGCCCCCGGCTTGCACCTGCAAACGGTCCAGCAGGCGAGTGGTCAGGTTCAAGGTGATGATTTGGCTGGGCAGGGCTTCGGGCCGGAGCGTGCACAAGCTGATTTCGCCCAGCGACAAGACCTCCAGCAACTGGCAGCGCAAGCGGGTGTGGCCCGGCTCTGCCAGACTGGGCAGCTGGCCGTCGGCCATCACGTCCACCTGTTCCCCGTTCAGCACCCAGGTCACGCGGGTGCCGTCGTCGATCTTGTTTTTGTCAAACACCGCCAGGTCCAGTTCGGCTTCTGGCTGCGCGGGGTCTGTCCAGCACAAGCGCCCCCAGCCGGCTTCGCCCTTCAAAAAGCGCCCTTCAAAGTGGTTTTGAATGCCCACCAACTCGGCCACCCGGGCGTTGCGCGGGCTGGCAAACACGCGGGCAGGTTCGCCGGTTTGCAGGGTCTGGCCCGCGTCCACGATCACCACCCGGTCGGCCAGGCGTCGGGCCTCGGCCAGGTCGTGCGTGACCAGCACCATGGGCACCGACACCTTTTGGCGCAAAGCGGCCAACTCGCGGTACAGCGTTTGGCGTGTGGGTGCGTCCACCGCAGAAAAGGGCTCGTCCAGCAACAAGACGCCGGGCAACGCTTGGGGGGGCTTGGCGGGGCTTGACGCCAAAGCGGGCCTGGGCATGACCCGCACCAGCGCCCGAGCCAGCGCCACCCGCTGCTGCTGACCGCCAGACAGTTGCGAGGGCCTGCGCTGGCTCAGCGCGGCCAGCCCCAACCGCGCCAGCAAAGTCTGCACGTCAGCGCCCGACCAGCCCGGCCCAGCGGCCAGCGCCACATTGGCCTGCGCCGTCATGTGCGGAAACAGCGCGTAATGCTGGAACACCAGGCCGGCCCGGCGCTCTTGCGGGCTGAGCTGCACCCCCGCCGCCGTGTCCAGCCAAGCTTGGCCCGCCACCCGAATGTGGCCTTGCACATCGGTGGGTGTCCACAAGCCCGCGATGGCGCGCAGCATGCTGGTTTTGCCGCTGCCCGACGGCCCGACCAGCGCCACCAACTCGCCCGCGCCGCAGTCAAACTCGGCCTCCAGCCGAATGGGGCTGTTTGAGCGCAATTGCACTTGCAAGCCGTTCATCAGCGCTCCTGCAAGGCGCGGCCGCGCTGGCCCACCCGATCAAACGCCAGCACGAGGCTGAGCGCCAGCAAGGAGATGCCCACCAGCGCCAAGGCCATCACATGGGCAGACTGCAAATCCATGCCCTGCACTTTGTCGTACAACGACACCGACAGCGTGCGGGTCTCACCCTCGATGTTGCCGCCCACCATGAGCACCACGCCAAACTCGCCCAGCGTGTGCGCCACCGTGAGCGCCATGCCGGCCAGCAAACCGGGCCAGGCCAAAGGCAACTCGATGCGCCAAAAGGTCTGCCAGGTCGACAAGCCAGACACCCAAGCCGCCTCGCGCAGGCTGTGCGGCACTGCTGCAAAGGCGCGCTGAATCGGTTGCACCATGAAGGGCAGGTTGACCAGCACGCTCACCAGCAGCAAGCCTTCGAGCGTGAACACCAAGCGGACGCCCGAGGACGAGAGCCACGCGCCCAAAGAACTGCCCTGCCCAAAGGCCACCAAAAAGTAAAAACCGATCACGGTGGGTGGCAGCAGCAAGGGCAGCAGCAGCAATGCCTCGACCACAGGGCGGCCTGCCCAGGCAGTCACGGCCAACCAACGGGCCAGCGCCAAGCCTACGGGCAGCAGCGCCAGGGTGGTCAAAACCGCCAAAGTGAGCGAAACGTGAAGGGCGGACCAATCCATAAAGTGGGGTTTGCAGGCGAATGGAAGTGCAGGGTTGATGGCTGAGTTTGAGGCGGGTGTTGAGCTGGATTATTGCGGCAAGGCGTAACCGTGCCGCACAAACACCGCTTGTGCGGGCGGGCTGAGCAAAAACTGGTGCCAGTTTGCCGCCGCCGCACCCGCACCCTTGAGCAGCACCATGCGCTGGTGCAGGGGGGCGTGCAAATCAGCAGGCAGCGGCAAAACCTGCAAGCTGCGGGCGATCTCGGGGGCCTGCGCCAGCGCCAAAGCGGTGATGCCCGCCTGCGCCGCGCCCGTGGCCACAAACTGGGTCGCCTGGCCGATGTGGTCGCCCAGCACTTTTTGCTGTGCAGTCAGTGGTCCAACGCCCGCACGCTGCAAGGCCTCTACGGCGGCCACGCCATAAGGGGCCAGGGCCGGGTTCGCGAGGGCGAATTTGTCGCCCGGTTTCAGGGCGCGGACCACCGCCGCCAAGCCCTGAGCCAGCGGAAGTGCTGAATTTTTAGGCACGATCAGCGCCAAGCGACCCGTGGCATATCGCTGACCCGCGTCCACCGTGCGCCCGGCTTTGGCCAGTTCGGCCACCCAAGCCTCATCGGCCGAGATGAATTGTTCAACCGGCAAACCCTGCAAAATCTGCCGCGCCAGGTTGCCCGAAGCGCCCAAATTCACATCGACCTGAACGCCGGTTTGTTGCTTGTATTGGCTTGTCAAGTCAGCCAGCACAAACTTCAGATTGCTGGCTGCGGCGATTTTGAGGCGCACAGGCCCTTGGCCCTGGGCCTGTGCCAAAAACGGGAACAGGGCTGCCGATACGAACAACGCACTCACCAGCAGGGTGCGGGCGCGACGGCCTTGGCGCCCATGTTCAAACCAATCGGTTTGCATAACGTCATGCGTTTTTTGCATAGATATAAAAGGGTTTTTCAGCAATCTGACAGGCACGCAACAGGCAGGCTCCCTAAAATCGAGGCCCCACAGCTTACCCAATGGTGACCACCCATTTTCAGTGGGTCACGCGCAGTATCTCAGCCCCCCAGCCGTTTTTTCAAAGCCCCTGCGCAGAGGTTTTGAAAAAACGATTTTTAAACTTGGAGCACTTCCCATGAACTCACCCGTGATGCAGGGCCTGTCCCTCAATACGCCCAGTTACGTCAAAAACGCCAAGCTGATCGCCTGGGTCGCCGAAATGGCCGCCCTGTGCAAGCCCGCCAACATTTATTGGTGCGACGGCTCCCAAGAAGAATACGACCGCCTGTGCGCCGAATTGGTCGCTGCAGGCACCTTCAAAAAACTCAACCCGGCCAAGCGCGCCAACTCTTTCTTGGCCTGCTCTGATCCATCAGACGTGGCCCGTGTGGAAGACCGCACCTACATCTGCTCGGCCCAAAAAGAAAACGCCGGCCCCACCAACAACTGGATGGAGCCCGCGCAAATGCGCACCACCCTGAACCCGCTGTTTGACGGCTGCATGGCTGGCCGCACGATGTATGTGGTGCCTTTCTCGATGGGCCCGCTGGGTTCGCACATCAGCCACATTGGCATCGAGCTGACCGACAGTGCCTATGTGGCCGTGAACCAGAAAATCATGACCCGCATGGGCAAGGCCGTGTTCGACGTGCTGGGCACCGACGGCGAGTTCGTGCCCTGCATGCACACCGTGGGCGCACCTTTGGCCACCATCGACGGTGTTTGCCAAAAAGACAGCACCAGCTGGCCTTGCAACCCCACCACCAAATACATCGTGCACTTCCCTGAGACCCGCGAGATCTGGTCTTACGGTTCGGGCTACGGCGGCAATGCGCTGCTGGGCAAGAAGTGCTTTGCGCTGCGCATCGCCTCCAACATGGGCCGTGACCAAGGCTGGTTGGCCGAGCACATGCTGATTTTGGGCGTGACCAACCCCGAGGGCAAGAAGTACCACGTGGCAGCGGCTTTCCCCAGCGCCTGCGGCAAGACCAACTTCTCGATGCTGGTGCCACCCAAGGCCTTTGAAGGCTGGAGCGTGACCACCATTGGTGACGACATCGCTTGGGTCAAGCCGCACACCGACGGCAAGATGTACGCCATCAACCCCGAAGCCGGTTACTTTGGCGTCGCCCCCGGCACCAACATGAAGACCAACCCCAACTGCATGCTGAGCCTGCACAAGGACGTGATCTTCACCAACGTGGCCCTCACGGACGATGGCGACGTGTGGTGGGAAGGCATGGAAAAGGACACCGGTAAGCTGCCCGACCATTTGATCGACTGGCAAGGCAAGGACTGGACACCCCAGATTGCCAAGGAAACCGGTGCCAAAGCCGCCCACCCCAACGCCCGCTTCACCGTGGCTGCGACCAACAACCCCGCACTCGACCCCGCTTGGGACGACGCTGCGGGCGTGCCGATCGACGCCTTCATGTTCGGCGGCCGCCGTTCAACCACTGTGCCCTTGGTGACCGAAGCACGCAGCTGGACCGAAGGTGTTTACATGGCTGCCACCATGGGCTCTGAGACCACCGCTGCCGCCTTTGGCGCGCAAGGCGTGGTGCGCCGCGACCCGTTCGCCATGCTGCCGTTTTGCGGCTACAACATGAGCGACTACTTCCAGCACTGGCTCGACACCGGCGCCAAGGCTGAGGCCGCTGGCCACCAACTGCCCGCCATGTACTGCGTGAACTGGTTCCGCAAAGGCGAAGACGGCTCGTTCGTCTGGCCTGGCTACGGCGACAACATGCGCGTTCTGAAGTGGATGATTGACCGTCTGGAAGGCAAGGCCCAGGGCGAGCAGACCATGTTCGGCGTGGCCCCCACTTACGCAGAGATTAACTGGAGCGGCATCGACTTCAGCGCCGAGCAGTTCAAAGCGGTGACCAGCATCGATGCCGCCGCCTGGCAAGCCGAGTTCAAGCTGCACGACGAACACTTTGCGCAGCTGAGCTACCACTTGCCCCAAGCGCTGCTGGACACCAAGTCGGCATTGCAGGCGCGTTTGGCGGCTTGATTTGGCGTCAAACTGTGAGGGCTGTGCCACCCCGTGGCACGGCCAAACGACCGCTGCGACCCCAAGTCGTGGCGGTTTTTTTTCAGGGCACCCACACCACGCGCTCATCCACCGCGTAAGCCTTGCACCCTTGAGCCCGCTTTTCACATCGGGCCATGGCCCGAGGCAAAGGGTCGGGGCTTTCGTCGCCACTGCCCGTGGTCAGGCCCCAAGTGGCGTTCCATGTTCCGTTGGGTGCAAGAACAAAGGCTTTGGGAGGCTTTTGGTTCAGCCAATGGCGATACCCTTCACGTCCCCGGTCATTCAAGAATGGGACCGCCTGCACATCTGAAACCTTTGCAAAGTCCTTGTCCAAGTCAACCTGGGGCTTGTTGGGTGAGATTTTTGCCATGGGTGCTGCCACAACTGAGGCACATTTTTTGGTGATGGCGGCTTGCTCAGCGGCCTCGTATTCACCTTTCAAACGGGCGTACTCAGCCTCTTGTTGCTTGGTTCCTCCAAGGGCCAACAAAGCTGGCCAGAACAAAACAGCCCCCACCACCCCAATGGCTTGGTCATTGGCTGCAGCCTGGTCCAATTGAACACCGAGTTGTTTGACCCGCACCAAGATCCGATGGGATTCTTGAGCCAACTGGGCACAATCGTAAGATTGGTACTGTTGGGGAGATGTGTAAGTGGCAGCGATTTTTTTGGATGCCGTCGAACATCCCGCCAACATGGCGAGTACCAGCAAGCACACCCCTGTTCTGATCAGCATGTCAGTCCTTTCGTTTATAAAAAGAAGAAATTTTGAATTCTTTTGGCATGAATAAACATATTAACTCCATGAACAGCCATTTCAAATTCATGGGGATGGATCGGCAGCGCATGGCTTTGACCTTGCTGTGGATCACCCCTGCCCTGTGGTCCGTCAATTACATCGTGGCCCGCACCGCGCCTGGGGTGGTTGAGCCGCACATGCTGGCCTGGGGTCGGTGGGCCTTGGCCGGGTTGATTTTGGGTTTTGTCGCCCGCCGTGAACTGTGGCGTGAGAGGCGCAGCACCTTGCAAGAAACATGGCGCTATTTGGTCTTGGGGGCATTGGGCATGCTGGTTTGTGGGGCCTGGGTTTACCAAGGGGCGCAGACCACCACCGCCATGAACATTGCGCTGATTTACGCCGCCTCACCGGTGCTGATCACCTTGGGGGCGGTGTTGTGGCTGGGTGAGCGTTTTTCGTGGCGGCAAGGCCTGGGCGTGGTGGTGGCTTTGTCTGGCGTTTTTCATGTGGTGGTGAAAGGCCAGTGGGGCGCTCTGGGGCAAGTCAACTGGGTCGCAGGCGATGGCTGGATTGTGCTGGCCATGGTCGCGTGGGCGGCCTTTGCTTTGTTGCAAAAGAAATGGCCCAGTCCCCTGGGGGCCACAGCGCGTTTGGCGGCCATTTGTGCAGGTGGGGTCTTGGTCTTGACGCCATTTGCAATTTGGGAACTGCAACTGGACAGCACACCCGCATGGGGCGTGCAGGCCACGCTCTTGGTCGTGTTGGCGGGTCTCGTTCCCGGCATTGGGGCTTATTGGGCCTATGGTTTTTGCCAGAAAGCCTTGGGCGCGAGTCGGGTGGCCGCCAGTTTGTACCTCGGCCCTTTGTATGGCGGCTTGACCGCTTGGGCTGTGTTGGGGGAGTCTTTGGGCTGGCACCATGTGATGGGGGCTGCCTTGATCTTGCCCGGCATCTACTTGGCCTCACGACCCACACCGGCCCTTGATCAAAAATCGGCCGCGAAAGGGGCTTAGGCCCAACGCTCAGATGTAATACAGGCGGTTATGGACCATGCGGGCCGCGCGGCGGGTCATGTAAGTGGTCAAGTTGGGCGTTGGAAGCCCGATTTCATCGGCACGGTCCATCGCTGTTTGCAGCTCACCCATCAAACGGCTGTCGGCTTGGGCCATGTTCCACAGGCGTTCATCGGCCCGACGGCGTGCCAGATGTGCAGACCACTGGTTCAGCCCCGTGATCATGTTTTGCGCCAGCATTCGGCTCACGCTGCGCAAAACAACGATGGCCACAATGGCCAAGGCCCACAAAGCCAACCAAGCGGCCATGAGGTGTGTTTCGGCCCAATCGTCCATGAGGTGGTTGGCCAAGACCAGCAGGGCTGCCACGCCTGCCGTGGACAGCCATGTCGACAACGCTTTGGTGGATGCACTCAGCACAGGGTGCTTGGCACGGACGGTGCTCAGCTGAGCCAAGACGGATGAGGTGGTGGTGGTGGAGGTGTTCATTTTTTGTTCCCTTGATTCGATTTTGTGCTCTTTGATATTCAAAACATCAAAATCGATGGGTGGATCATAGGGTTTTTACCAGTGTCGTTCAACTTTATATTCATGATGTTTGACATTCATAATGGTGATAAATCATCTGTCCCCGCATGAACGCTCACATCCCGGCCTCATTTCGCACGCTCGACCTCAACTTGCTTCGGATTTTTGACGAAGTCATGGCCGAGCGCAGCCTGACCCGGGCGGCCCGAAACCTCTCACTGTCTCAACCGGCGGTGAGCAATGCTTTGCGCCGCTTGCGCGACGCCCTGGACGATGAGCTGGTCAAACGCCAAGGCCATGGCATCGAGCCCACCCCCCGGGCGCTGGCGCTTTGGCCCAGTGTGCGCGAAGCCCTGCGCCAGCTTCAAGAGGCCATCGTGCCCAGTCCGTTTGTGCCGCAAGAGGCCACCAACACCTTCATCTTGGCCATGGCCGACGCCACAGCTGCCGAGTTGATGGGCGGCTTGGCCCGACAACTGCAACAGCAAGCGCCCGGCGTGTCAATCAGGGTGGTGCCGCTGAACACGCGCGACCCACGAAGCCTGCTCGGTGAAGGGGTCGCCGACATGGCCTTGGGCTACTTTCCTGCCGTGTTGACCGATTTGACGGGGCGTGCCCAAGCCGGAGAAGCGGTGTCTTTTGAACACCAGCGTCTGTACGCGGGTGAATACGTCTGCGTGATGCGTCAAGGTCACCCCATGGCCCACGACCCCATGACGCTCGACGCTTACTGTGCCGCACGCCATTTGTTGGTCAGCTTTTCAGGCCGGCCTTATGGTTTTGTCGACGAAGCCCTGGCCTCGATCGGACGGCAGCGGCGCATCGTGCTCACCGTGAACCAGTTTTTCACAGCGGGCCAAGTGGTGGTCAGCTCTGACTTGCTCACCGTGTTGCCACGCCACTTTGTGCCCACCACGGGCATGGCCGACAAACTGGTGTTGTGCGAGTTGCCGCTGGATGTGCCGCCTGTGCATGTGGAGGCACTGTGGCATCGTCGAATGCAACACGACAGTGCGCACCAATGGTTGCGCGGGCAACTGCTGCAAGTGGCACAGGCCGCATTCTCAGCCAAGGACCTGACATGAACATTCAGCTGCTGTCTGACCTGCACCTCGAATCCAACCTCGACTTCATGCCCCGGCCGGCCCCGTTGGCGGATGTCTTGGTCTTGGCCGGAGACATTGGTTCTTACCAGGCCCATTCGGCATTGCGCAGCGCGGGCGATGACGACTTTGGGCTGCAACGGTTTTCACCCTTGCATGGCTGGCCCACCCCGGTGCTGTTTGTGCCGGGCAACCACGAATACGACGGACTCGATTTCGACGAGGCCCACGAGCGCCTGCAAGAAACCTGCGCACGGCTGGGCATCACTTGGTTGGAGCGCCAAGTGCTCCCAATGGGCGGCGTGCGCTTTGTGGGCACCACGCTGTGGACCGACTTTGACGCGCTGGGACCCTTGGCGGGGCAGGCCTTGCCCGACAAAATACCCGCGCATTTCAACCACCCCAACAGCCAGTACACACGCCACCTGAAGGCCCGCGACAAAGCATTTCGTGCGGCCAACTATTACCTGCGCAAAACCCAGACCACACGCCACGGCCTGCCTTGGCTGGCCGAAGAAATGCGCGAGCACGCCCTGCAATGCCAAGACTGGCTGAGCCAGGCGCTGGCCACCCCTTTTGATGGCCCCACCGTGGTTGTGACGCACTTTGCCCCGAGCCTGCACAGCGCCGACCCACGCTACGGCAAAGTGCCCGGCACTGCGGGGTTTTGCAATGCGTTGGACCATTGGCTGCCCCAAGCGCAGCTGTGGTTGCACGGCCATTTGCATTGCGCCAGTGACTACATCCACAAGGGCTGTCGCGTGGTGGCCAACCCACTGGGTTATGCCCATAAAAACGAGCAACTTCAATTTCAGGCCCAACAGCTCTTGCACCTGGGGGGCTGATCGCCGACACGCGGGTTTGCACAGATCGAGCGACCGTGTCAACATGCGCGCTTTTGTGCCCCCCACTCAGAAAGCCCCACGATGGACGACATGACCTTGCCCACTTTTGACGACGTTCTGGCAGCTGCCGCTCGGCTGCAGGGTCACGCCCACCGCACGCCGGTGCTGCAATCGCGCACACTCAATGCGCAGTTGGGGGCGCAGGCTTTCATCAAATGCGAAAACTTCCAGCGCATGGGGGCCTTCAAGTTTCGGGGGGGCTTTAACGCCTTGTCTCGGCTGTCACCGTCTGAGCGCCGGGCTGGGGTCGTGGCGTACTCATCAGGCAACCACGCCCAAGCGGTGGCTTTGTCGGCGCAAATTCTGGACATCCCCGCCACCATCGTCATGCCGCACGACGCCTCACCTGCCAAGCTGGCCGCCACGCGTGGCTATGGGGCACAGGTCGTGGGCTACGACCGCTACAAAGACGATGCCTTGGCCATCGCGCAAGGCATTGCCGCTGCACAAGGACGTCGCTTCATCCCGCCGTTTGACCACCCCGACGTGTTGAGTGGCCAAGGCACCGCTGCCTTGGAGTTGTTCCAGGAGGTGGGCGAGTTGGATGCCTTGTTTGTGTGTTTGGGCGGCGGTGGCTTGCTCAGCGGCAGCGCCTTGTCGGCCAAGGCCCTGTCACCCGCCTGCAAAATCTATGGCGTGGAGCCCGAAGCGGGCAATGACGTCCAGCAATCCTTGCGTCAAGGCCAACGCGTTCGCATTGCCACCCCGGTCACCATTGCCGACGGTGCGCAAACCCCCATGGTCGGTGAGATCACCTTCGAGATCATTCGCCGTCTGGTCGACGACGTGCACACCGTCACCGATGCACAGCTGATCGAGGCCATGCGCTTTTATGCCGAGCGCATGAAGATGGTGGTCGAGCCCACGGGCTGTTTGTCGCTGGCAGCAGCATGTCAAGCGGCCAAGCAGCTCCAGGGGCAACGTGTGGGCATCATCGTCAGCGGCGGGAATGTGGACTTGGCCCGCTTTGCACAGTTGATCACGCAGGGTTGAACACCCAAGCCTTCAAACCGCAGGTCGACGCCCCACCAACACGTATTGCAAGGGCAGGCTGCGCTGCATGAACTGTTGAGGGTCCACCCCCAGCAACTGCGCCGCCGGTTGCAGCGCTTGCAACAAAGCTTGCCCGTTTTCAGGCTTGAAAATGCGGGGCACGACTTGTTCAACCACCAAACCCGCCCGCTGCAGCAGCTGCACCATGTCGGTCAAGGCAAACCAGCGGATGTGGGTGCGATCAAACAAACCTGCATCTTGTTGTGGCCAATGCCCACGCAACAGCTGGGCCATGACGCTCCAATGCTGCACGTTGGGAATGCACACCAAGGCACTGCCCCCCGGGCGCAAACAGGCCACGGCTTGCTGAAACACACGGTCAGGGTGGTACAGGTGCTCGAGCACATCACCAAAAATCACATGGTCAAAGCTGCCATGGGGCAGCGCCGCCATCAACTCGGCATCGACCGACCAGTTGGGTGTTTGATCAAGGTTGCGCACCAAGGCCACATCCAGCACTTCGTGCGCTTTGGCCAATTCGTCGGCCATCAGCTCAACACCCACATAGTGCACGCGCGCGTTGCAGCGCTGACGCACCGCTCGGGCCAAAGCCCCAGCGCCGCAGCCAAACTCGGCCACGCGCTGTGCCAAGGGATCGACCACCCCCAACAAAGTGGGGTTGACGTTGCCGTAATAGTCAGAAGGTGTGGTTTGCATAAGCTTCCATGATTTAAGCAAAGTATCTTACAAACAGGGCCTTGTGCATGCTTGATGGCTACATCCTGATGATGTTTGCATCAACCCTTTTTTGCAGAAGCGGTGCCCTCGCCGCGAAAAAGCCTCGCAGAACACCCCCCATCGCCCAGGCGGCGGGGCTCCCACCCAGATGGCAGCGCTGACCGCTGCGCCCCATACAAGCCTTTCACTTCAAACTTCACAGGGCCGCATCCATGGACATCACATGTTGAGTGTCATCAAACTGGCGTTGCCCCCCGCAGCGGCCGTGTTGGTGCTGATGCTGCGCTCACTCACCAGGCGTGCCAGCGGCACGGCGGCATCGCCCGGGCGCAGGGCCGTGAGCGTGACGATGGCCCCCGGGCGCTGCGCCAATTGGGCTTGCCAGTGCAAGGTGGTGGCTGCGTCGCCGTGCAGCAAGGCGGCGTCTACCGGGTGGCCGTTGGCGATTTCTTCCAGCATCACCTGGCTTTGCACCGCAGCAGGCAGCTGTGCGTGCTGCGCCTGCGCGGACAGGGGCCACACGGCGCGGCTGCCCACGGCCAGCACGGCGGCCAATTGCGTCAGCCGGTCGGCATCGGCCCCGGGCTGTTCGCCCGTCAGGCACAGCACCCGTGCACGGGCTTGCACACGGTAGATGTTGCGCTCGCCGGTGGGGCCGCTCAGGGTGGCTTGCAGACCCGCCGGGCTGGTCGCGGCAAATTGCGCACACACATGCGCCAGCGGCAAACGGCCTTGCGCCACCGCCCAGTCGTGCAGGGCTTGCAACGCAGGCGTGACCTGGGGCAGCGATGCCGCACCGCTGGCCTGCACGCTGCGCAAGGCGGCATCGGGCGGGCAACGCGCCAACAATCGCAAAAGGTAAAGCGGCCCACCCGCCTTGGGGCCGGTGCCCGACAGACCTTCGCCGCCAAAGGGCTGCACGCCCACCACCGCGCCCACCATGTTGCGGTTCACATAGACATTGCCCGCGTGGCTGTGGTCAATGACTTGCGCGATGGTCTCTTCGATGCGCGAGTGCACGCCCAGCGTTAGGGCGTAGCCGGTGGCGTGGATGCTTTGCAGCAGCTCGGGCAGTTCACTGCGGGCATAACGCACGATGTGCAGGACCGGGCCGAAGACCTCGCGTTGCAGTTGAGCGATGCGGTCGATTTCGATCAGCGTGGGCTGCACGTAGGTGCCTGCGGGCAAGCCGTTGGCATTTTTTGTCCATTCGGGTGTTGCACTTTGCATGGATTTTGTGGGGGCTTGCCCTGCAAGCGATGGCTTGTGGTCCACAGGCGTCTGATCGCCAGCAGGGCTGGCTCCTACAAAGCCGTGTGTCTGTAGGTCGGCGGCTTCCGCCCCGACATGGGCTTGCGCCAAAGCCTGCAACGTCGGACCTGAAGGTGCCGACCTACGGGATGTCTGTAGGTCGGCGGCTTCAGCCCCGACATGGGCCTGCGCCAAAGCCTGCAACGTCGGACCTGAAGGTGCCGACCTACGGGATGTCTGCAGGTCGGAGGCTTCAGCCCCGACATGGGCCTGCGCCAAAGCCTGCAACGTCGGACCTGAAGGTGCCGACCTACGGGATGTCTGCAGGTCGGAGGCTTCAGCCCCGACAAGGGCCCGCGCCAAAGCCTGCAACGTCGGACCTGAAGTTGCCGACCTACGGGATGTCTGTAGGTCGGTGGCTTCAGCCCCGACAGGTGTTTGATCGCCCACGGGGTGGGCGCCTACGGTGGGCGATGCGTTCAGCGCGTTGGCGCTGATGCGGTGCACTCGGCAGCCGCGCTGCTGCATGGCTTGCACATGCGCTTCGATGCCTGCGCGTGCCCGCTCGTCGATCACCGGCCCCATGTCCACCGCCAGATGCGCGGGCGCGCCCATGCGAATTTCGGCCATCGCGCCTTGCAGCATGGCGATCAGGCGGTCGGCCACATCGTCCTGTACGCACAGCACGCGCAGGGCTGAGCAGCGCTGACCGGCCGCCTCAAAGGCTGAAGCCATGGCGTCGGTCACCACTTGCTCCAGCAGGGCCGACGAATCGACCACCATGCAGTTTTGGCCGCCAGTCTCGGCGATCAGCGGCACAGGCTGGCCATGCGCGTTCAGGCGCTCGGCCAGCGCTGCTTGCAGCACGCGGGCGGTCTCGGTGGAGCCGGTGAACAGCACGCCTTGCACGCGGGCGTCGCGCACCAGTTGCATGCCCACTTCAGCGCCCCGGCCTGGCAGCAACTGCACAGCAGCTGGTGGCACCCCCGCAGCCCACAGTGTTTGCACGGCCAAGGCGGCGATGGCGGGGGTGGCTTCGGCCGGTTTGGCCAACACCGGATTGCCTGCGGCCAGTGCGGCGGCCACCTGTCCCACAAAAATCGCCAGCGGAAAATTCCACGGGCTGATGCACAGCACCGGGCCCAGCGGTGTGTGGGTGCTGGGGTCAAAGTCGCGGCGTACCTGTGCGGCGTAGTAACGCAAAAAGTCCACCGCTTCGCGCAGCTCGGCCACGGCGTGGCCCCAGGTCTTGCCCGCTTCGCGCACCAGCAAGGCCATCACGCGGGGTGCATCGGCTTGCAGCAGATCGGCCGCGTGCTCCAGCAAGACGGCGCGTTGTGCGGGTGGCGTGGTCGCCCAACCGGGCACGGCTTCGCTGGCGGCTTGAAGAGCTTTCTCCACATCGGCCGGGCTGGCGTAGTGCACTGTGCCCAGCACGTCGCTGTGGTCGGCGGGGTTGCGCAGGGTGTGTATGGTACCCCCTGCGGCAGGTGTTGCGGTCAGTGGCGTCACCGCGACAGGCTGCACCTGCGCTTGCATGTCTGCGGCCAGTTGGCGCAGCGTGGGTTCGTGCGCCAAGTCCGGGCCGCTGGAATTGCGGCGGGCCGCGCCATACAACTGAGCGGGCAGCGCGATTTGCGGGTGGGGCTGGCCGGGGCTGCTGTCTTCGCGCAGGGCATCTTCTTCGGTGCGTGCCACCGGGTCATGCACCAGATCGCTGATGGACACACTCGCGTCGCCCATGCGGTTCACGAATGAACTGTTGGCCCCGTTTTCCAGTAAACGGCGCACCAGATAAGCCAGCAGGGTTTCATGTGTGCCCACCGGGGCGTAGATGCGGCAAGGCCGCGAGAACTGTTGGCCCCCACGCAGGCTCACTTCGTGTAGCCCGCTGCCCCCCGAGGGGGTGCTCGCGCCTTGGGACGGCCCGGCGGCGCTCGCTCGCCCGACCACCTGCCGGTACAGCGGCTCGCCCATGCCGTGCAGGCACTGAAACTCGTACTGGCCGGGTGTGTAGTCGCCGTGCATGTCCTGGGCCATGCTCACGATGGCCGCCAGCGTGTGCGCATTGTGCGTGGCAAATTGGGGGTACACCACATCGGGCGCGACCAGCAGTTTTTGGGCGCAGGCCAGGTACGACACGTCGGTGTGGTGCTTGCGGGTGTAGACCGGGTAGTCGCTTTGCCCGTCGAGTTGGGCGCGTTTGATTTCGCTGTCCCAATACGCGCCTTTGACCAGACGCACCATCAGCCGGTGGCCTGTGCGGCGCGCCAAGTCCACCACAAAGTCGATCACCAAGGGGCAGCGCTTTTGGTAGGCCTGGATCACAAACCCGATCCCGTGCCAGCCCTGCAAACTGGGGGCCAGGCACAGCGCTTCGAGCAGGTCGAGCGAGATGTCCAAACGGTCCACCTCTTCGGCGTCGATGTTGAGGCCAATGTCGTAGTGCATCGCCAATTCGGTGAGCTTCAACACACGCGGAAACAGTTCATCCATCACGCGCTGGTGCTGGGCGCGGCTGTAGCGCGGGTGCAGGGCCGATAGCTTGATCGAGATGCCCGGGCCGTTCACCACGCCTTGGCCGTTGGATGCCTTGCCAATCGCGTGGATCGCGTTTTCATAGGCCTGCATGTAACGCTGCGCGTCGGCTTCGGTCAGGGCCGCTTCACCCAGCATGTCATACGAGTAGCGAAAGCCTTGCGCTTCCATGGCGCGGGCGCGGTGCAGGGCCTCGTCAATCGTCTCGCCCGTCACAAACTGCTCGCCCAGCATCTGCATGGCCAGTTGCACACCCTGGCGGATCAGCGGCTCGCCGCTTTTGCCGATCAGCCGGGTGAGCGAGGCCAGCAGCGCGCCCTCGCTGTGCGTGGCCACCAGCTTGCCCGTGAGCAGCAGGCCCCACGACGCAGCGTTCACAAACAGCGAAGGGCTGCGCCCCACATGTTGCTGCCAGTCGCCCTGGCCAATCTTGTCGCGGATCAGCGCGTCGCGCGTGGCCGCATCGGGGATGCGCAGCAGCGCCTCGGCCAGGCACATCAGGGCCACGCCTTCTTCGCTGGACAGCGCGTAGGTCTGCATCAGGCTTTGCACGCGTGCGGCGCGCCCGCCCAGTTGTGGGCCTTCGCGCATGCCCCTCACCAGCTGACGGGCCAGCGCGTCGGTGCGTTCGGCTTGGGGGCCGCTCATGCGGGCAGCGGCCAGCAAGGGGGCCAGGGCCTGCGCTTCAGGCAAGCGGGTGGCGCGGGCGATGGCTTCGCGCAGGGCGCTGCGCTCGGGCAGCGGGCCGCCGGGGGTGAAGTGGGCGCCCGTGGGCAGCGTGTTTGGGGTCATGGGTGCGTTCATGGTGGTGGCCTTGCAGATTCGATGCACTTGATGCTGGCGTCATGTCGGGGCTGAAGCCGCCGACCTACAAGAACCTGTCTTCGTAGGTCGGTGGCTTCAGCCCCGACAATGACCGCCAAGGGGCATGAATCGCTATCATCCGGAAAACTTGATGAATATTTCACCAAATCTAATCAGATCAGCCGGATAAAAATCACCATGCCCACCGAAACCCCGGACATCGACCGCACCGACCGCCGCATCCTGGATCTGCTGCAACGCGACGGCCGCATCAGCAACCTCAAGCTCGCCGAAGGCGTGGCCCTGTCGCCCACGGCGGTGCTGGCGCGGGTGCAGCGCCTGACGCGCGAGGGCTTCATCCTGGGCTACGAGGCGCGTCTGAACCCGCTCAAACTGGGCGCGGGGATGATGGTGTTTGTGGAAATCTTGCTCGACCGCACCAGCCCCAATGTGTTCGAGCAGTTCAAGGCGGCGGTGCAAGTGCGCCCCGAAATCATGGAGTGCCACATGGTGGCCGGGGGCTTTGACTACCTGCTCAAGACCCGCGCCGCCGACATGAACGCCTACCGCGAATTTGCCGGCACCGTGCTGTGGCAACTGCCCGGCGTGCGCGAGACGCGCACCTACGCGGTGATGGAAGAGGTCAAGAACACGACGGCGCTGGCCTTGTGAGTGCCATTGAGCCACCTCAATTACCTCACCTGGTGCTACACTTTAAGCAGGGAGCGGACACCAAATGACACGTACTTTCAAGACGGCATGGTTTCACTAACAAGCACGCAAGGCCAAAATTTCAGATGCGCAATTGTGCAAAGCTGTGACACAGATCGGCCAAGGTCAAATGGTCGATTTGGGTGGTGGTGTTTACAAAAAACGATTGGATGAAAACCGACATCGCTCCATCATCTTGGCGCACTGCGGTCAATTCTGGATCTATGAGTTCCTGTTTGCAAAAAAAGACCGCGACAACATTGATGCGAGGGAACTGATGACTTTTCGCACACTGGTCAAAGCCTACAAAGGACTGACCTCAACGCAACTCCAGCAACTGCTGGATGAAGGTGATTTTCTGGAGATTTGTCATGAAGCCTAAACCCAAATACAAAAGCGATGCACTGCAGGCAGCCCACGCATCGGCCAAAGCCTTGCTCAAAGTCGGCGGGATCGACAAGGCCACCATGCGTCAATTTGATGCTTCTTGCTTGGTCACGCCCCCCTTGCTGGCACCCGATCAAATCAAACAATTGCGTGAGCGTGAGCATGTGAGTCAACCGGTCTTCGCCCTGTACCTCAACACCAGTGAATCCACGATTCAAAAATGGGAAACCGGCAACAAGCAGCCCAGCGGCATGGCCTTGAAGCTGCTGGACATTGTGCAAAAACACGGATTGCAAGTGCTGACCTGAACGCTTGATTTCAGGCGCACTGAGGGCCGTCCCCGGCTGCACAGGCGACAGCCCCACCCTGTACTTTCTCCCAGAATGACCGTTCATTCACCACACACCAGAGACTCACATGCAACACATCGGATTTGTCGGCGCTTCGGGTTTGATGGGCCATGGCATGGCCAAGAACATCCGGGCCAAAGGGTTTGACTTGTCGATTTCGGTCCACCAGCGCACCGCGCCCGTGCAGGACCTGTTGGCCGCAGGTGCCCGCCAGGTGGGCAGTTATGCCGACTTGGCGGCTTGCGATGCGGTGCTCATTTGTGTGACCGGCTCTCCCCAGGTCGAGGCGGTGGTGGCTGGGCCGGGCGGCTTGTTGTCCCAGGCACGCGCGGGCCTGATCGTCATCGACACCTCCACCAGCGAACCCGAGTCCACCCGCCGCCTGGCGGCACTCTGCGCTGAGCAGGGCGTGATTTATGTGGACGCGCCGCTCACACGCACGCCCATCGAGGCCGAGGCGGGCAAGCTCAACTCCATGGTGGGCGCGTCGCCTGAAGTCTTCGCCCGCATCGAGCCGGTGATTCGCGCTTACAGCGAAAACGTGTTCCATGTCGGCGGGATGGGATCGGGCCACGTCATCAAGCTGCTCAACAACTTTGTGGCGCAAGCCATTTGCACCGCCACAGCAGAGGCCTTTGCGGTGGGGGCCAAGGCGGGCGTGGACCTGAACCAATTGGTGCAGGTCATCTCGGCCGGGGGCGTCAATTCGGGCCTGTTCCAGCTGATGAGCAAAACCCTGCAGGGCGACTACGGCGCGATGAAGTTCGAGCTGAACAATGCGGCCAAGGATTTGCGTTATTACTCACACCTGACCGAGAGCGTGAAGGTGCCCTCCATGATTGGCACCAGCGTGCACCAGGCCCTGAACACGGCCGTGGCTTTGGGCTACGGCAGCGAGATGGTGCCCTCGCTGGTCAAGGCGCAGGCCCAGCTGAATCAGGTCACGATCGTCAAGTCTTGAGGGTTTGGAGGGCTTGCGCCACCTCCACCGCAGTGGGCCGATGGCGCGGCTGATCTGACAGGCAGGCACGGGCCAGTGCTTGCAGGGTTGGGACGGCTGCGTCGGCTGATGAATCATCGGCTGTTGAGGACGAGCCAGCCTTTTGACCCCAAGTTGTCGTGGCAGGGGCTGTTGATGGGTGCTGCACCGCAAGGACCAGTTCTTCCAGCAAACACCCCAAAGCCCGCACCTCCAGCGCCAGCAGACTTTGTTGCAGCTCGGGTGTGTCCATGGGCAATCGCGTGGCCGCGCCAAAGTCGCCCAGCTGGGCTTGGCCATGCACCGGGTCGATCAGGATGTTGTGGGCATACAAGTCGCCGTGCATCACACCACGCAGGTGCAAGTGCGCCAGCGCATGGGCCACATCGTGGGCAATGCCAAGGGCCAACGCGGATGAGAGTTGAAAGCCCGGTGGGTACACATCCCGCGTGCAGCTTTGCAAGCTGGGCGGACCGGCCAGATTGATGTGTGCGGCCGGGATGAGTGGCATCAACAAACCCTGCGCCTGCGTGGGGTGGTCCGTGAGCCGTGCCACCGGGGTGGTCAGGCTGGGGTACTGCCCCGCCGCCAGGCAGGCGGCCAGCTCGTCTTGGGGCAAACCGTCGCTGGTGACAGCCCCTTTGAACAGCTTGAGCGCCAAAGCTTGCGACCAGCCCGTGGCCTGCACTTGGTAAATGTGGCCCGAAGCCCCCTCGCCCAGCAGCGGGCCGTGCGTCAGATCGGGCCAGGCGATGCTTGGCAAGTCAGACCCTGCGGGACAAACCCAGCCCAGCGCATTGCCCGCCAAGGCCAACCAGGACAGGCGCGGCAATTCGGTCAGCCAGCCGGGCACCTTGCTCAGGCGGTTGGCCGATACGCGCAGCAATTCCAGTCGGTGTGCCGCCTGCAGGCTGTCGGGCAGTGCGGTGAGTTGGTTGCCCGCCAGCATCAACTTTTGTAGGGCCGGGCGCTGGCCCAATTCGCTGGGCAAATGGCCGATGGCGTTGTCGGTCAGCGTCAACCAACGCAAAGCGGGCGGCAGCGCGGCGGCAGGCACATGGGCAATGCGGTTGGCCTTGAAGCCGACCATGTGCAATGCCGGGCAATCGCCCAACACTTCGGGCAGCGCGGTGAAGTCGTTGTCTGAGGCAAACAGCACCTGCATCTTGTGCAACTGGCTCAGCTGGTGTGGCAAATCGCGCAGCCGGTTGCCGCTCAGGTTGAGCACCTCCAGCGTGTCGGCCAGGTCAAAAACCTCGTGGGGCAACTCAGTCAGGCCGCAAGACAGATCGAGGCGGCGCGTGCCCGCCAAAGCGCCGCTGCGCAGTTGTTCAAGGGTGTGCATGGGAGAAAGTGGGGTCAATACGCCATCGTCAGCAGGGTGCCGATTGTGACCGGTCACAGACCTCAACAACGGTGAACCTGGGGCCGCGTCAGGATGTTTGTGCCCGGTAGGTGCCGAGGGCCTGGGCCAACACGTCGCCCTCGGTGTTGCACAGCTGCGCTTCGCAAAACACCATGGTCTTGCCGCCGCCGACCACCTGGGCCGTGGCCATGGCTTGGCCTGCGGCCGGGCGCATGAACGACATGTGCAGGTCCACGGCCACCACCGAACGCACCGGCTGCTTGTCAGCGCTGCCGCCGTTGACTCGGGCCAAAGCTGCTTGAACCATGGCCTCATCCAGCAGGTTCATCACCGCACTGCGGCTCAAGAGGGCCGGGGATTCATGGGGAAGGCTCATGCAGTTTCCTTGAGTGCCAAATTGAACGCGATGGTTTCATTGGGGTCTGGGCAAGTAACGGAACGAGCCCTGCGCTTTGGCCACCACGCGGCCTTGGGCGTCGCACACCTTGGCTTGGCACCAAGCCACATCGTCGTCGCAGCTGACCACTTCGCCATGCGCCGTCAGCGGGCCACGCCCGGGCTCCAAAAAGCAGGTGTCCAGGTTCAGTGTGACCACGGTCTTTTGAAAATCGACCTGCGAGACCGATGCGCTGGCCATGACCACATCGAGCAGCGTGACCACCACGCCGCCGTGTACTGCGCCGATCACATTGCCCAAGTCGGCGTGCGGATCAAGCGAAATTTGTGCCTTGCCGCCTTCGGAGAAATCACGCCGCATGCCGATCAGGCGCGTGAACGGCGTCTTCGCAAAAATCGCCAGCGGGTCGTCAGAGATGACGGGGTTCATGGCGGTGCTTTCAGTCCAGCTTGAAGCCCATGTCCTTGAGCATCTTGGCGTCGCGCTCGAAGGCCGTACGGGCGTAGGCGGTGTAGGCCTCGCCCGTCATCAGGTTGGGCTGCATGTCAAAGTTCTCCAACTGGATTTGGTGCACCGCGTCGGCCGAGGCCTTGCGAAAAGCCGCTGCCAGCTTGGTCGCGATGGCGGGCGGCAGGTTCTTGGGCGCGACCAGGCCCATGGGCGAGTCGATGGTGATGTCAAAGCCCGCCGCCTTGACGGTCGGCACACCCGGGTAGCCTTTCAGGGGCTCTTGCGTGAATGTGGCCAAAAGCCGCGCTTTGCCGCCGCGCACCTGTGCGCCAAAGCCGGGGTCGCCGTACACGTCCAAGTGCCGCCCGATCAAGGCGGTGAAGGCTTCTCCACCGCCCTTGAAAGGCACCATGTTGAACGAAGTGCCTGCCATTTTGGCCAAGCGCTCGGCCACGATGCGGTTGATGCTGATCGCCCCCACCGTGCCCCAGCTGATGGCACCCGGGCGCTTCTTGGCATCGGCCAGCAAATCGCCCAGCGTTTGCCAAGGGGCATCGGCGGCCACGCAAATGCCGGTGGTCAGGTTGAACAGGCCAATCAAGTAAGTGAAGTCTTTAAGCGGGTCGAAGTTGACCTTTTGCACCAGAGGTGCGCGGATCACCGAGTTGTGCATCACGGCCACCGTGTAGCCGTCCGACTCGGGCATGCTCGCCAGCGCCGCCGTGCCCATGACACCGCCCGCACCGGGCTTGTGCATCAGCACCACGCTTTGGCCGAGCTCTTTGGACGCAGCCTCGGCCAAGGTGCGAAAGATCGGGTCCATCGAGCCCCCGGGTGGAAAGGGCAGCACCAGCTGGATTGGCTTGGTCGGGAAAGCGTCTGTGGGGCGGCTTTGAGCCAGCGCCGCGCTGCCCACCGCCATGGCCGACAGGGCCACCAAAGCCTGCCTGCGGTCAACCGGGAATCCGTGCGGGTTCATGTGTGTCTCCTTGTGCAAAGCCCACGGCACCCGACAACAGGCGCATGCACAGGCTTTTCATCGGACTTCAGGGTAAGGGCACAAGCGCGCATTCTCAAATGGCCGAAAAGCACAAAACCGCTGGCAAAACCTGCCAGCGCTGCGAGGCAAGCCATGAACAGCTGCCGCAACGAACCACGCCTTCTTGAAGGGAATGCGTCAGCTCAACTCTGACGCAAACAGCGTCAACGGTAAGTCGCCAGGTGGATGTTGGTTTCGGTGCTGCGGATGCCGCTGATCAGGCGGATGCGCTCCAGCACCTGCGACAGCTCTTTCATTGAAGTGGCCTCGATTTCGGCCAGCAAATCCCAGCGGCCATTGGTGTCGTGCAAAGCCGCCACACCCGGCTCGCCCAACAAACTCGCAATCACTTGCCGGGTGGTGTTGCCCTCGACCAGCACGCCCATCCAGGCCCTGATGCGCTCGGTCTCGGTTTCGGGCCGCAGCTTCACGGTGTAGCCCACGATGACTTGGCTGTCTTCGAGTTTGCGCAGGCGGTTGTTCACGGTGCCGCGAGACACCCCGAGCTTGTGGGCCAAGTCGGCAATGTTCAAACGGGCGTTTTGCCGCAGCAGGCCGATCAGGCTTTGGTCGATGTCATCCATGTGCCAAATTGTCACTGCAACTTGACATTTTGGCAATATAACCAACAAAACAGCACATTTATATCCATTTACATTGGCATCGCGATCCAAGAAACTGCTTCCTCGATCAACAGGGTCTGAAGGACCCACAGAACCCGCGCATGAACCACGCCCAAAACGCTCAAGTACAAAACCGCCCCGACCGTACCGAATTCCAGTCCCCCCTTTACCTGAGCGCCCCCGATGCCGTGGCCATGGTCCAACACTTGGGCTTGAACAATTGCATGGCCTGCATGGCTGACCACATCCAAGCCGACTTTTTGCGTTGGCACGACTTTGACAAATCACCCCGCGTGGCCCACCACTCACACCACGGCGTGATCGAGCTGATGCCGATCTCCAACGCCCAGGCCTACAGCTTCAAATACGTCAACGGTCACCCCGGCAACACCGCCCTGGGCATGCCCACGGTGATGGCCTTTGGGCTGCTGGCAGATGTGCAAACAGGTGCCCCCACCTTGATCAGCGAGCTGACCCTGACCACCGCCCTGCGCACCGCCGCCACCTCGGCTTTGGCCGCCAAAACCTTGGCGCGACCCGACAGCCGGGTGATGGCCCTGATTGGCAACGGTGCTCAAAGCGAGTTTCAGGCGCTGGCGTTTCAGCACTTGGTGGGCATCACCACCTTGCGCCTTTACGACATTGACCCACAAGCCACCGCCAAACTGGTCAGCAATTTGAGTGGCAGCGGCTTGAAGTTGGTGGTGTGCCCCAGCACCGCCCACGCGGTCCAAGGAGCCGACATCGTCACCACGATCACCGCCGACAAAACCTGTGCCACCATCCTCAGCGCGGACATGCTGGAGCCGGGCATGCACATCAACGCGGTGGGCGGCGACTGTCCGGGCAAAACCGAGCTGTCTGCAGGCGTGCTGCGTGCGGCCAAAGTGTTTGTGGAGTACGCACTGCAAACCCGCATGGAGGGCGACATTCAGCAAATGCCACCTGACTTTGCCGTGACCGAGCTGTGGGAGGTGCTGAGCCAGCGCTGCGTTGGCCGTGACAGTGCGCAGCAAATCACCGTTTTCGACTCGGTGGGCTTTGCCCTGGAAGACTTTTCTGCACTGCGCTTCATGCACGATGCCGCGTTGGCACTGGGTTACGGCCAACGACTGGACCTGATCCCGTCCATGCAAGACCCGAAGAACTTGTTTGGCACTTTGCACAGCGCCACTGCCAAGCCATCAACCGCGACACCGATGCCTTGATTTGATTGATCCGGCCCTGTGAACTTTGAAGTGGTCTGCGAGGCGCTATCGCGGCGGGGGCGCCGCTCCTACAAAATCAGCATTCATGTGGGGCACAGCGATTGCCAGTTTGATTGCCTGTTTTTCAGGGGCGGCCCCGCGCAGCGATGGCATCCGTCAGGCAACGCGCCAAATAAGCCGCTGCGGGGGTCAGCGGCACATCGGGTGGGGACAGCAAGACCAGCTCGATGTCCGGTGGGCGCATGCTGAGTAATGACAACTCCACCAAACCATGTCCCTCGGGTTGGGCCAGCAAAGCGGCGGGCATTACGCTCATGGCGTCCGATTGGCGGATCAAAGCCATGGCGGCCATGGCGTCGCAGCGGGTGATTTGGCTGGGCGGGGCCACACCTGCTTGTGAAAACATGGCCAGCAGCCCCTCGTCCAGCCCTTGCGAAAACGGCCCCGGCATGACCCACTCCAATGCCGCCAGCTTGGCAGCGGTGGGCTGCAGCAACACCGGGTGCCCCGCCCGCACCACCAGTTTTTGCTGGTCTTTTTGCAAACGGGTGCACTGAAACTCTTGCGGCGTCACGTCGCCGCTGTCGGCCACGATGGCGAAGTCCACGGTGCCGTCACGCAAACCCGGCAACACCCGCGCCACCAGGCCTTCAATCAAGCGCAGCTGGATGCGCGGGTAGCGTTTGCGAAACCACAAAAACGCCTCGCCCAACACCGTGAGCATGAGGTAAGGCGTGAGCGCCACCCGCACCGTGCCCTCTTGGTCGCCTTGGGCCTGCTGCAACTCGTCTTGCGCCAAGGCCATTTGGCGCATCACCAGCTGGGCGCGGGCGTGCAGGCGCTGGCCCGCTTCGGTCAGCACGATGCCCCGTGATTTGCGTATCAACAAGGCCACGCCCGTGTCTTCTTCCAGCTGGCGCAAAGACTTGGTCAGGGCCGCCTGCGTCAGGTGCAATTCGCGGGCGGCTGCGCGGATGCTGCCGTGTTCGACGGCGGCCACCAAGGCCTGGAGTTGGTGCAGTTTCATGGTCGGGCAGTTTAATCCAATGACAACCATGGGTTGTCATGAAAAGAATTAACAGTCTTTCGGTTGTCCCCTGTCAGGTCTAGCATCGCGCCATCATTTTGACGATGGAGACCCGCATGAAACTGCTCAAACCCCTGGGCCTGCTGCTGAGCCTGGCCATGGCGGCCAGCGCCCCCGCTCTGGCACAAAACTTCCCCAGCAAGCCCGTGACCCTCATGGTGCCGTATCCGGCCGGTGGTCTGTCAGACCTGATTGCCCGCAAGGTCAACGTGGCCTTGGCGGCCGAACTCAAGCAGCCGGTCATCATCGAAAACCTGGGCGGTGCAGGCGGGGCCATCGCGGCACAAAAAGTGCTCAATGCCCCCGCAGACGGCTACTACCTGTTTCAGGGCTCGCCCAACGAACTCATCCTCGCTCCCTTGGCCATGAAGGCCGTCAAGCACAAGCCCGATGACTTTCGCCTGATCCAGCGCATGGCCATGGCCCCCATGGCCATCGTGGCCAGCAAGAACTTCCCGGCCAACAACCCGCAAGAGATGGTGGCCGAGATCATCAAACGTTCCAAAGCGGGCAAACCGGTCAACTACGCCAGCGTGGGCATTGGCAGCTTCTACCATTTGCTGGGCGAAGAAATGGCCAAAAAGCTCGGTGCCCAGATGCTGCATGTGCCCTACAAAGGCGGTGGCCCCATCCTGCAAGACTTGCTCGGCGGCCAGATTGACCTGTTCATCACCCCCTATGGTGCGCCCCATGTGGCCATGGCCAAAGAAGGCAAAACCAAATTCATCGGCGCCCTGTCGCCCCAGCCGCAGCGCCTGATTCCGGAGGTGCCCTCGGTGGACCAGGCCAAAGAACTCAAAGGGTTTCATTACACGATTGGCAGCGGCTACTACGTGAAAAAAGGCACGCCCGAGCCCATTGTCGAGGCCCTGCACCGGGCGCTGACCAAGACCATGTTTGACGCTGACTTCCGCAACACCATGACCGCCATGGGCCAGGAAGTGGGTGACGCCTTGCGTTTGGACCAGACCGATCAGGTCTATGCCGATGAGGTCAAGCTCTACCAAGGCATTGCCAAGTCCATCCAACTCGAAGCCCAATGAACATGCTGCACGCCCTGCAGCAGCGTGCGGCCCCTTTTGTGGCGCTGCGCCGCGATTTGCACCGCCACCCCGAGCTGGGCCTGCAAGAGTTTCGCACCTCGCAGTTGCTGGCCGAGCAGTTGCAAAGCTGGGGCTACACCGTCACACGCGGTCTGGCCAGCACCGGGCTGGTGGCTCAGTTGCAGCGCGGCAGCGGCCACAAACGCCTGGGCTTGCGGGCCGACATGGACGCGCTGCCCATCCACGAGGCCAATGACCTGGCGCACTGCAGCGTGCACGACGGCGTGATGCACGCCTGCGGCCACGACGGGCACAGCGCCATGCTCATGGCGGCTGCCCAATACATCGCCCAAGAAGTCGAGTTTTCGGGCACGCTGAACCTGATTTTTCAGCCCGCCGAAGAGCACCCGGGCGGCGCGAAGATCATGATCGAAGAAGGTCTGTTCGAGCGCTTTCCGTGTGACGCGATTTTTGCTGCACACAACATGCCCGGCGTGCCTGCGGGGCAGCTGGTGTTCATCGAGGGCCCGGCCATGGCGTCCAGCGACGACGTGACCATCACCCTGACGGGGGTGGGTGGGCACGGGGCCATGCCGCACCGCGCACAAGACCCCATCGTGGCAGCGGCCGCCATCGTCATGACGCTGCAAACCATCGTCTCGCGCAATGTGGACCCGCAGCACACCGCCGTGATCACCGTGGGTTCGCTGGTGGCGGGCAAAGCCAACAACGTGATTCCTGCCAGCGCCCGGCTGGAGCTGAGCGTGCGCTCGCTCGACCGCGAGGTGCGCGACCTGCTGCAAGAGCGCATCACCGCCTTGGTCACAGCGCAGGCCCAAAGTCTGGGTGTGCAAGCGCACATCGACTACAAGCGCGACTACCCCGTGCTGGTGAACACCGCCGCAGAGACCGAGTTGGCCCGCCAGGTGGGTACCGAGCTGCTGGGGGCAGAACGCGTCATGCGCCAAGGCCGCCCGCTCACAGGCAGCGAAGACTTTGCCTTCATGCTGGAGCACTGCCCGGGCAGTTATTTCATGATTGGCAACGGTGCGGGCGAGGGCACGGGTGACAGCGCGGTCGCCCACGCCTGCATGGTGCACAACCCGGGTTACGACTTCAACGACGACATCTTGCCCGTGGGCGCAGCCTTCTGGGCCTTGCTCACACAACGCTATTTGAAAGACTGAACACCATGGCCACCGAACTTTGGCAACTGAGCGCCACCGAATTGGCTGCTCGCATCGCCCGCCGCGAAACCACCGCACGCGCCGCCACCGAAAGCGTGCTGGCCCGCATTGCCGAGGCCAACCCGCAGGTCAACGCCTTGGCCAGCGTCACGCCCGACAAAGCTTTGCAAGCCGCCGATGCGGCAGACGCCGCACAAACCCGGGGCGATGCTCTGGGGCCGCTGCACGGCGTGCCGGTCACCATCAAGATCAACATCGACGTGCAGGGCGAGGCCACCGACGAAGGTGTGCACGACTTCAAAGACAACATTGCCAGCAGCGACTCACCCCTGGTGCAGTCCATGCGCGAAGCGGGGGCGATCATTGTGGGACGCAACAACGCGCCCGCCTTTTCGCTGCGCTGGTTCACCGACAACGCCTTGCACGGCCGCACGCTCAACCCGTTTGACGCGGGCGTCACCCCCGGTGGCTCCAGCGGCGGTGCAGCCGTGGCCACCGCTTTGGGCATGGGCGCGATCGCGCACGGCAACGACTACGGCGGCTCGATCCGCTATCCGGCCTGGGCCTGTGGTGTGGTGGGCTTGCGCACTACGGTGGGCCGGGTGCCGTCTTACAAGGCCAGCGCCCCCAACCGCATCATCAGCAACCAGCAAATGTCGGTGCAAGGGCCACTGACCCGCACGGTGGCCGATGCCCGGCTGGCGCTGCAGGTCATGGCGCAAGGCTCGCCCGAAAGTTTGGCACTCGACCCGCAATGGGTGCCTGCCCCGCTTGAATTTGCCGATGCCAAGCAGCCCACCCGCGTGGCGGTGTTTCGCAGCTGGGCGCATTCGGCCGTTGACCCCACGGTGAGCGCTGCCGTCGATCAGGCGGCCCAGTGGTTGCAGGAGGCGGGCTACACCGTCGAAGAAGTGGAGCCACCCCACTTTGCCGAGGTTTCGGCCATGCAGTTCCACATGGTCATGAACGACATGCGCCGGGGCGGTGAGCCCTTCATGCGCGAGCACGGCGACGACGCTTTGCGCACCGCTTTGAGCCACTACATGGCCATCAACCCCGTGTGGGACCGCGACCAGTATCTGGACTCGATGACCCGTCGCTTCAACATCGCCCGCGATTGGGCGGTGTTTTTGGCGCGTTACCCGGTGCTGCTCATGCCCAACTCGTGGGAGCGGCAGCTCCCCATCGACGACGACCAGCACTCGGCCGAACGCACCGCACAAATCCTGCTGGCGCAAGCGCCCTTGCTGAGCACCGCCACACTGGGTTTGCCGGGCCTGTCGGTGCCCACCGGGGTGGTGAACGGCTTGCCCGTGGGCGTGCAGATCGTCAGCACCAAATTCCGCGAAGACCGGATGTTGGCTGCGGGCGAGGTGATCGAGCGGGCCGCACAGTTTTCGGCGCTGGATTATTTGAGGGGCCAGGGCTGAAAAAAGGGATCGGCACCCCACCTGCACACCTGAACATGTGCAGGCAGTGGTGCCGATCAGCGCAGCATCAGATGCAGCGCCCGTTTCAGCGCAAGTGGTGCACCGGTGCAGGCTTGTACACCGGCGTGTCCAGGCCTTCGTAACGCGCCTTCAGTTGCAGCGACAAAAACTGCGAGTAATGGCGGCTTTGGTGCAGGTTGCCGCCATGGATCCACAGCTGTTTTTGTTGTGTGGGTTTCCACATGTTGCGCAACTCGCCTTCCCAAGGGCCGGGGTCTTTGGTGGTGCCCGAACCCAAGCCCCAGACCTTGCCCACACGGTCGGCCACTTCGGGTGAGATCAGATCGGCCAGCCAGTGGTTCATCGAGCCATAACCCGTGGCGTACACCAGCAAATCGGCCTCCAGCTCGGTGCCATCGGTCAGGGTCACGCTTTTGGGGTTGATGCGCTCGATGTTGTTGTGGCTTTTGAGCTTCACACTGCCGTTGGCCACCAGCTCGCTCGCACCCACATCGATGTAATAACCCGAGCCCCGGCGCAGGTACTTCATGAACAGGCCCGAGCCATCGTCGCCAAAGTCCAACATGAAGCCCGCCTTTTCCAGCCGTCCGTACAGGTCGGCATCGCGCTTTTTCATCTCGTCATACACCGGAATGTGGAAGGTGTGCATGATCTGATAGGGCACGCTGGCAAACACCAAATCGGCCTTGTGGTGGTCAATGCCGCTTTGCACCGCCTCTTCGCTGTAGAGCCCACCCAGCGCCAGCTCCATGAGCGACTCCGAAGGCGCAATGTGTGTGCTGCTGCGCTGCACCATGGTCACATCGACGCCGTTTTCCCACAGGGCCGCGCAGATGTCGTGCGCGGAATTGTTGGAGCCCAACACCACCGCTTTTTTGCCTTTGTAGGTCTCGGGGCCAGGGTGCTTGCTGGAATGGTGCTGGTCGCCCAAAAAGCTGTCAGCGCCCGCAATCTTGGGCACGTTGGCATAACCCGATACGCCCAGCGCAAACACCAGCTCTTTGGGGCGCAACACCACCTCTTGGCCAGCCCGGTCCACCACGACTTCCCACTCGCCCTTGGCTTCGTTGAATGTGGCCTTTTTGGCGGTGGTCGATCCCCAGTAGTTGATCTCCATGACCTTGGTGTACATCTCCAGCCAGTCACCGACCTTGTCCTTGGGGGCAAACACCGGCCAGTCGTCGGGGAAAGGCATGTAGGGCAGGTGGTCGTACCAAACCGGGTCGTGCAGGCACAGGGTTTTGTAGCGCTTGCGCCAGCTGTCACCGGCTTTTTCATTGCGCTCGACCACGATGGTCGGCACACCCAGACGCCGCAGCCGGGCCGCCAGCATGATGCCGCCCTGACCGCCGCCCACGATCAGCACATGGGGCTGCTCGTCGTAGCCCAAGCGGGCCTCTTCATCCTGGCGTCGCTCCAGCCAGCTTTTGCGGCCCACCTGCGCCCCGTGTTCGGCCCCTTTGACGCGCCGGCTGCCCTTTTTTTCCTCAAAGCCTTTGAGCTCGGTCATGGTGGTCAAGAGCGTCCAGGCCTTATCGCCTTGGGCCGTGGCCTTGAGCCGCAGGTGACCACGCCCGCGCGAGACACCGGTTTCAAAGGTGAACCAGGCATCGACCACGCCATCGGCCTCGGTGGCTTCACCTTCGAGTGCAAAGTTCGAGGGTTGCACATCGGCCAGCCGCGCTTGCAGCATGGCCTCGATGGCACTTTGGCCTTCCTGGGTGCAAATGTTCCAAGTGAACGACACCAGATCACGCCAATAGCAGTCGGTGTCAAACAGGGCCGTGGCTTGTGCCGTCTGGCCTTGGCTCAGGGCATTCTCAAAGCCCGACAGCCAATCTTGCGCCCTCTGCGAGGGGGTCTTGTCACTCATGGGTTTCTCTCCTGGTAGTGCCGCACTCGACATGGTGCGGTACAGGGGAACAATCAAGTGCCGTGCCAGATCGGTCGCCACTTGCAAGTCCTTGTCAGAACACAAGAAATCAAAACCTACCCGGGGTCTACCCGGATGTCACAGCGCATCACCTGTCACGCCAGAACCTGTGACAGGTGTGACAGGTGTCACGCGCTGCACTCACCCCGCCTGTCGATGTGGGGCCACGATGCCCGCCCGCTTCATGCGGCGGTACAGGGTCATGCGCGAGACGTTCAGGCTGCGGGCGACGGCGCTCACGTTCCATTGCGACAAGCGAAGTGCTTGCAACAAGCTGGCATCCCCGTTGGGGGTCAGCTCGTTTGGGGTGTCGGGGTAAGCTTGCCGGACCTCGTGGCTGCCCAGCAGTTCGGGCAAATCGTCCAAGCCTATGGGACCCTGCTGGCACATGCTGCTGGCGTAATCGAGCACATTGCGCAGTTCGCGCAGGTTGCCCGGCCAGGGGTGCTGCAACAAGCACTGCCGGGCTTCGGGGGCCAGCGTGCGCCCTGGCAGCAGACGGTCGATCATGGCGCTCAGATCGGATCGCTCGCGCAAGGGCGGCAGCATGATGTGCGCCCCGTTCAAGCGGTAATACAGGTCATCCCGAAAACGCCCGGCCCGCACCCAGGTCTCCAGCGGTGCATGGGTGGCCGCGATCACCCGCACATTGACCGGCACCGCCCGTGTGGCCCCCACGGGCAAGACTTCGCGCTCGGACAACACACGCAACAGCCGGGCCTGCAAGCCCAGCGGCATGTCCCCGATTTCGTCCAGAAACAAGGTGCCCCCATCGGCCTCCGGAATCAGTCCCCGTTTGCCTTTGGGCGAAGCACCCGAGAAGCTGCCGGGCAAATGCCCAAACAGCTCGCTCTCGATCAGGGCTTCAGGAATGGCAGCGCAATTGACCGCCACAAAGGGCTGCTGTCGGCGTTCGCTGCTGGCGTGCACCGCCTTGGCAAAGTATTCCTTGCCCGAGCCGGTTTCACCGGTGATCAACAAACTGATGGGCGAGTTGACCAAGCGGGCCACGCGCTCGATTTGTCGCTCCAAAGGGGGATCACCCGCCGACAGGGCGGCCAAAGCAGGGGGCACCGCTGTGTCGCGCTGGCTCTGGCTGTTGGGCAGCTTGGGCGGTGGGGTGGCTGACAAAAACAGCAATTGCCGCCCCTCCGAATGCATGACCGCACGCTGATCCGATGGCCGCGTTTGCACATAACGACCCAGATCGGCAAAAGGCAAATCAAACAGGCGCTCAAAGCGGGTGCCCAGCAAGGGCTGCGCGGGGTCGGCTCTGAGGCCCAGTTGGGCGCGTCGGTTGTGGCCCACCACACGGCCCTGCACATCCAGCGCCAGCAGGTATTCGGGTTGCACATCCAGAAACTGCGGTGCACTGGACAGGCGCAAAATCCAGTCGCGCCGATGTCGGTACAAAAAAGCGGCGTTCTCAATGTCGTGTGCATACATCTGCACCAGCTGCAATGCCAGGTGCTGGCTCGATTTGGGCTGGGCCGAGCTGAGCTGCGAAATATCCAGCACCGCACTGAGCTGGCCACGGCTGTCGTAAACGGGTGCCGAGGTGCAGGTCAAGGGAATGTGTGTGGCATCAAAATGGTCGTTCAGGTGCACCGTGAGCGCCTGCCCGGTGCTGATGCAGGTGCCCACGCCGCAAGTGCCCGCGTGCTGCTCGCTCCAGTCCGCCCCCAGGTACAGCCCGGCTTTGCGAAGGCTGGGCTCAAACACCAAATCACCCAAAAAATCCACCGTCACGCCCTTGGCATCGGTCAGCAACACCACATAACCCAGCCCGGCCACCTTGGAGTAAAGCGTCTCCAGCCCATGACGGGCGATGTGCAAAAACGCCTCCATCTGGTCTTGGTGTTCGCGCAAACGGGCGTGCGGCAAGATGATGGCTTCTTGCATGCGGGTGGGGTCCAGTTGGTGCTCGTGCACACAACGGAACCAGGAGTCGCGAATCAGCTGTTCATGGCCCGTCGCGGCCAGGGCGGCACCCTGCGTGGCCACGCTGACCACGGTGGCGATGTGCGCGTGCTGGGAGGTGTTCATGGGCAGGCCCGTGTCGTTAGAACAGCCGCCCACTTTGGGTGGACCCGCGTGGCCTGTCAAGACCACGTTTTCCCGGTGACTCCCCATCCAATGACAGGCTCAGCGCCCCACCACCCGTGCCATCTCCAGGCATTTGTTCGAGTAACCCCACTCGTTGTCGTACCAAGCCACCACCTTGATGAAGGTGTTGTCCAGCGCGATGCCCGCATCGGCGTCAAACACGCTGGTGCACACCTCGCCCCTGAAGTCGGTCGACACCACTTTGTCGGTGGTGTAACCCAGCACGCCCTTCAAAGCGCCTTCGCTTTGCGCTTTCATCTCGGCGCAAATTTCAGCATAGGTGGCTGGTGTTTCCAGCTCGGCCGTCAGGTCCACCACCGACACGTCCGAGGTGGGCACACGAAACGCCATGCCCGTCAACTTGCCCTGGATGGCCGGGATCACCACGCCCACCGCCTTGGCCGCGCCCGTGCTGCTGGGGATGATGTTTTCCAGAATGCCGCGACCGCCGCGCCAGTCCTTGTTGCTGGGGCCGTCCACGGTTTTTTGCGTGGCGGTGGCGGCGTGCACCGTGGTCATCAGGCCGCGCTTGATGCCCCACTTGTCGTGCAGCACTTTGGTGATGGGGGCCAGGCAGTTGGTGGTGCAGCTGGCGTTGCTGATGATGGCTTGCCCGGCGTAGGACGCGTGGTTCACGCCGTACACGAACATGGGCGTGTCGTCCTTCGATGGCGCTGACATGACCACCTTTTTGGCCCCGGCGACCAGGTGCTTGCCCGCACTGTCCTTGTCCAAAAACAGGCCGGTGGCTTCGATCACCACATCGGCACCGACCTCGTTCCACTTCAGATTGACCGGGTCGCGCTCTTGCGTGAGTCGAATGCGCTGGCCGTTGACCACCAGAGTGTTGCCGTCCACGGCCACCGTGCCCTTGAAGCGGCCGTGCACGCTGTCGTATTGCAGCATGTAGGCCAGGTAATCGGGTTCGAGCAAATCGTTGATGCCGACGATCTCGATGTGGTTGAAGTTTTGCACCGCTGCACGCAGCACCATGCGGCCAATGCGGCCAAATCCGTTGATACCGATACGGGTGGTCATGGGGGTCTCACTTTCGTTGGAGGTTTCAATGACAGCGCGCCCGAAGGGCAACTGTCGATGTAACCATCGTATGCGAATTTATGAAACTTTGTTACATGCGCCTTGGCTGGTGTGGGTTTGTTCTGGTTTTGTAACTCGGGGCTTGGTGCAACATCCGATTCAATCGCGTAAACCGCTGCAACACGGACACTCCGCCTGAGTCAGGTGTTGGTTTTCATCTGTTCGGAACATCGTGTGGGAAGGATCGAAGTGACGGATCCATGGATGCCCATGGGACCGCTTGGCTTGCATGGATGTGAAGTTGAGGTTGGAATGCCGCTGGATCGTCAAGCGTTCCTGCACGCACTGAGAGCAGGTCAGGCAGACGTTCCAGACGCCCAAATAACTGGGATCCACACTTTCCGCAAAACCCGCGATAAATGCTTTTTCCGCTTGAGCCCTTGGACTCGTAGTACGTCACTTCGCCTTCAATGGATAGACCTTGTGATGGAAAGAAGATGATTGGCGCAGAGGCGCTACCGCTGGCCCTTTGGCAATCGCGGCAGTGGCAATAAAGTTGATACACAGGTGCTGCTTCGCTCTTGTAACGCACCGCCCCACACAGGCAACCACCGTTCATCTCTGCTCCTTGAGAAAAATAGTCAACGATTCAAACATGGCACCTGCCGAATGTCTAGAAAAATACCGGCTTCTGATCACCCATATTTGAATGTGACGGTCGACCGCAACGGTCGCGCTCCAGTTGTTCACCGTGTTGGACCAAAGCACTGCAGAGGGTCGGCACTTGACGTTCTCCAACTCGCTTCGGTGGTGCATTTCCGGTCTGAACCAGACAGATGCTTCAGGCAATTCCCCTCCAACATGGGCAAGAGCGGTCCCAAATGACCCGTACGCTCAACGCCAACACACGCTGACAGCATCAATCAACGGCGCCCAAACCCAAGCGTGTCACAGCCCCTGGCTTTATTCACCCCAGCGCGTGTGAAACTTCCCCGCCCGGTCGGTGCGCTGGTAGGTGTGGGCACCAAAATAATCGCGCTGGGCTTGCAGCAAGTTGGCGGGCAAGCGGGCCGAGCGATAGGCGTCGTAATAGCTCAGGGCGCTCATGAAGGCGGGCACGGGCACGCCGCTCAACGCCGCCATGGCCACGACTTCGCGCAGGTCTTGCTGGCAGTCGGCCATGACGCGGGCAAAGTGCGGGTCAATCAGCAAGTTGGGCAGGTCGGCTTGGCTGCTGTAAGCGCGGCGAATGTCTTCGAGCAAGTGCGCCCGGATGATGCAGCCTGCGCGCCAGACCGAGGCGACCTGGGCCATGGGCAGCTGCCACTGGTGTTCGCGGTCGGCGGCGCGCAAGAGGGCAAAGCCCTGGGCGTAGGCGCAAATTTTGGCGGCCAGCAAGGCGCGGCGCAACTTGCCCAGCATGGCCCCGCGCTCGGGTGCCGTGGCCACGCTCGGACCCGACAACACAAGCGATGCGGCCACACGTTCGGTCTTGATGGCGCTCAGGGTGCGGGCGAACACCGCTTCGGCAATGGTGGGCGCACTCACCCCCAGGTCGAGTGCGATTTGGCTGGCCCATTTGCCGGTGCCTTTTTGTTCGGCCGTGTCCAAAATCACATCGACCAGCGGCACGCCCGTTTCGGGGTCGGTTTTGGTCAAAATTTGTGCGGTGATGTCGATCAGGTAGCTGCCCAACTCGCCGTCGTTCCAGCGCTCGAATTCAGCGGCCATGTCGTTCGCGGTCATGCCCAGGCTTTGCATCAGCGCGTAGGCCTCGCAGATCATTTGCATGTCGGCGTATTCAATGCCGTTGTGCACCATTTTCACGAAATGGCCCGAGCCCCCCGGCCCCATCCACTGGCAGCAGGGCTGGCCGTCTTCGGCCTGTGCGGCGATGGCCTGCATGAGTGGCTGCACCAGCGGCCAGGCTTCGGGTGAGCCACCGGGCATGAGCGCCGGGCCACGCAAAGCACCTTCTTCACCGCCGCTGACCCCCGCGCCCACATACAAAATGCCCGAGCCTTGCAGCGCCGCGATGCGGCGCTGGGTGTCGGTGTACAGCGTGTTGCCACCGTCAATGAGCACGTCGCCTGCCGACAGCAAAGGGCGCAGCTGCGCCAGCACCTCGTCCACCGTGGCACCGGCGGGCACCATCATCCAGATGCGCCGGGGCAGCGTGAGGCTGGCCACCAGTTCGGGCAGCGACGAAGCAGCCTGTGCCCGCAGACCCTGCGTGCGCAAAGAAAAGTTCTCGCGGCGGGTGGCGTCCAGGTCAAAGCCGCTGACCGAGAACCCGTTGCGCTCCAAATTCAGGGCCAGGTTTTCGCCCATCACGCCCAGGCCCACCAGGCCGATGTCCATCGCTTGCATGTCTGTCATTGTCTTGAATCCTTTGGCCAGGCGCGCACGCCCATTGGCTCCGTTGTCGAGCGCGGATTGTCCGTTGAAACCCGCAACACGCCTGTCACAAGGCTGTCCTTCACCCCGAGCGTAAGATCGTGTGAATCCGTGCCCATGCTGCTCAAAGCCCTTGTGCTCAAGGTGCGGACGCAACACATGAAGGGTCCTTTGTGAACACCGAACACATCAACGCGGACAACTTCAACAGCGCATGTTTTTGCATCAGCCTGGACGATCAGGCCCTGGCGCGCAGCATGGCTGAAGGCCTGGGCAATGCGTCCTTGCTGGATCTGGTGCGTGACCGCTTGCCGTCGATGTTTTCTGCGCGTCCGGTGGTGCTGGCCGCAGAGCAGGTTCAGCGCATGGCACGCCTGATCACCGCACTGGAGTCGGTGGTCGCTTTGCCCGCTTACCGTGAAGAGGTGCTGTCGCGCTCGGATCCGATTGCGCGGCACCCGACCCGTGCCCAAAGCGTGTTCATGGGTTACGACTTTCATGTGCACGCGGGACACCAAGACCCCGGTGATTTTGGCCTGATTGAGGTCAATACCAACGCGGGCGGCGCTTTGCTGAACGCCATGCTGGCGCGCGCGCAACGGGCCTGCTGCCCAGAAATTGAAAATTGGGTGCCCACCGCCGCGCAGGCAGATGCCCTGGAGGCGGCTTTTGTGGCGATGTTTCAAAACGAGTGGCGGCTGTGCCAAGCTTCACGCCCCTTGCAAACGGTGGCGATTATCGACACCTTGCCCGCGCAGCAATACCTGTACCCGGAGTTTTTGCTGTTTCAAAACTTGTTCCAACGCCATGGCCTCAAGGCCTTCATTGCCGACCCCGCACAACTGGTTTGGCGCGATCAGCGGCTGTGGTGCGATGGCGTGGCGTTAGACCTCGTTTACAACCGCCTGACCGACTTTGCTTTGAGTGAGCCCGCACACGCGCATGTGCGAGAGGCCTACTTGCAAGATGCGTTGGTCTTGACGCCGCACCCACAGGCCCATGCGCTGTTGGCTGACAAGCGCAACCTGGCCCTGCTGTGCCACGCCCCAACCCTGCAGGCCATGGGCGTGCCTGCCGACACGCAGGCGGTGTTGCTGGAGGGCATTCCCCAGACCGAGGTGGTGACGCCGAATAACGCCGAGCGCTTTTGGGCGCAGCGCAAGGGCTATTTCTTCAAGCCTTTTGCGGGCTATGGCGGCAAGGCCGCTTACCGCGGCGACAAGCTGACCCACCGCGTGTGGGACGAAATCAAGTCAGGCGGCTTCATCGCTCAAGCTTGGGTGGCCCCGGGCGAGCGCACCATCTCGGCGGGCGAGTCGGGTCAGGTGCTCAAGTTCGATGTGCGCAATTACGTGTACGGCGGCCATGTGCAATCGCTGGCGGCCCGTTTGTACCAAGGACAAACCACCAACTTCCGCACACCTGGCGGGGGCTTTGCGCCGGTGTACGTGGGGCCGTGAGGGGGGGTGTGTGGGGAATCGCCCACGGGGTGAGCTCCTGCAGGTGATGGTTTTGTAGGAGCCCACCCCTGTGGGCGATTGCATGATGTCCTGGTGTGCGAAAAATCGCCCGTGAGGTGGGCTCCTACAAATGCAGCTCAGCCCCTGCCCGGAATCTCGGCGAGCAGTTGCTCCACATGCGCCTTGGCTTTTTCAAGCGAGGCCAAGCTGCCGGTCAGGTACATGCGGCCGCTGGCACCGATCATGCTGCACTCGACCAAGGTGAGGTCGGGCGCGACTTTTTCGGCTTCGTTGGCCATGTGGGCGCCAAACAAGGCTGGGGCCACTTCCATGAGCAGCATGTTGTCGCCGGGCAGCACCATGCTGGCTTGACGCGTGCGGTTCATCAGCACGGCGTGCTGATCGGTCACGTTTTCCAGAATGTCGCTGTAGAGCAATTGCGGGCGCAATTGGTCTTCGGCTTGGGCTCCCATCCAGTCCAGGATGACCTGGCCTGCACGCTGCAAGGCCGCGCCGTCGTTGCTGTGCAACTCCAGCACACCAAACTGGCGCTCTACCGCCAAAATGCCCGGCTCCAGTGTGGGCTCGGCTTTCAGGGCCAGGTCAATCACGCGCTGGATGGACAGCCCGGGGGCGATCTCGACCAGCAGCGCGTGGGTGCCCTGCATCGCCACGTAGCCGCGTGCGCCCAGGGGCGAACTCATCCACGATGAAAACTGGCGTTGCAGGTCGGTGAGCGTCAGGTACACCCGAAGCTCAGCGGCCGGTTTGGCAGGCGGTTTAGCGGACTCGGTGGCTTTTTTGCTTGTGGCCATGCGGCCTCCTTGTCAACAGCGTTCGCGGATCAGTTGCCGTCAAAGGCTTTGGACACGTCGGCGTGCGGACGTGGGATGACGTGGCAAGACACCACTTCACCGATCGCGCCTGCGGCTTCTGCACCGGCTTCGGTGGCGGCCTTCACAGCCCCCACGTCGCCCGAAACGATGATGGCAACCAGGCCACCACCGACTTCTTTTTTGCCAACGATGTTGACGTTGGCGGCTTTGACCATGGCGTCAGCGGCAGCGAAAGCAGCAACATAACCTTTGGTTTCGATCATTCCGATGGCTTGTGACATGTGAGTCTCCTTGAGGGGTTAAAAAAAGAAAGGGTTGAGGGAAAGGGTGAGGGAAAAAATACCGCTGCGTCAGCGCATCGGTGTTGGGGTGTCGTAGTTGTCGAGCGAGGCGATGATGAGCGCATCGGCCACCACACGCGGGTGCGCCGGGGCGAACCACCAGGCCGCAGGTGCGCCGATGGTGATCATCACGCGCTCGCCAATGCCGCAGCCCATCGGGTCATAGCAGACCACCACGTCTTTGGGGTAGTCCAGTTGCACCTCCAGCAAAGCGCCTGGCGGCAGTTCGGGCAGGCGTTTGCTGGCCACGATGCGGCCGATCACGGTTCCTGTTTTCATGTTTTTGCTCCACGGTCAATGGTGATGCCACGCTTGCGCAGCGCTTCTTTGCCCAAGGGCGTCAGGACCGCCTTGGGATGCAGCCGAACGGTTTTCACACTCGGCGACAGGGTTTTGAGCAGTTTTTCGCCGATCACACCTTTGAGTTCGGGTATGTCTGCTGGGTGATCGTGCAGGCCGCAGGTGTCGCCTTTGCACTCGCAGGCCTTGCCCGCCTTGCAGGACGAACAGCAGGCGGCCGGGTCGATGGCCGTGGTGGCGGCCATGGCCGATGTGCCAGCAGTTGCCGTGGGGGGTGTTGCCGCAGTGGCGGACGTGGGTGTGGTTGCACTTGCGGCGACAGCCTTGACCGCCGCCTCGTCCACCCGCATGTCAAAACGCAGCAGGCCCGATTGCGCTGCCTGCAGCAGTGCCGGGCTGGCGGCCAGGCGCTTGAACAGATCGGTCAGGGCAGCGGCGTGCGCGGCCGTGCCCACACGCAAGGGCACCACCACGCCTTGAGTCCCAGTCGCTGGCGCAGCGGCAGGGGCTGCTGGTTTGGGTGCGCTGATCTGCTTCCAGTAAGCGTCTTTGCGGGCAATCAGGCCATCGCGTATTTGGTAGACATCGGTGCCGTCCAAGGTGACCGATTGGCCACCGGGCAGCGGCACGCTCACCTTGTAGTTTTGCACCACGGTCTGGCCCAGCACGTTCATGTGCGAGTCCGAGAACTTGGGGCCCGTGGGGCTGGCAAAGCGTTCTTTCAAAAACGCCAGGCACGCTGCGCGGCCACTGAGCACACGCGAATCGGGCAGGGTCCACACCACATCGGGGGCAAAACAAGCCACGATCGCCTCGGCATTGGCAGCGGCGTAACCGGCTTCGAAGCGTTGCATCAAGGCGGCCACCGATGTGTCAGCGCCCGTGGCTTTGGCTCCCAGGGCGGTGCGCACCTGCGCCCGAATTTGCTCGCGCAAAGCGTCTGCGCTCATGCAGCACCTCCGGCGTCGCGGATCACGGCTTCGGCCACGGCAGCGGCTGCCCGCACGTCTGAGGCATTGCCCGACAGGTACAGGCGACCGGCCGGGCCCATGAAGCGGCAGTCGATCAGTTTCACGTTGGCGGCTTTTTCAGCCTCGTTGGCCACCAGCAGCGCATAAGACGAGGTGGTCATCTCCATGATGTAGAGCGACTCACCGGGCAAGAGCATGCTGCCGGCTTTGCTGCGGTTGATCAAAAACGCGTGGTAGCCATCGACCCGGTCAATGACTTTGGAGGCCAAAATTTCGGGCTTGAGCACACTTTTCTCGCTCACGCCCATGGCATCCAACACGGCAGCACCGGCCGACTTGACTGACGAAGAAGACTGGCCGTGGAACTCCAGATAACCGAACTGCCGCTCAACCACCAAGTTGCCGGGCTTGACGTTGTCGTGCTTCAAGGCGATGTCGGTCAACCACTCGATGTCCATGCCGGGGGCCACTTCGATCACCATGGCGGCGTCGTTGTGGCGCGGCAAAAAACCACGGGCCGTCGACCCCAGCAAACACATCAGTTGTGGCTGCAAGCGGTCCAGAAAAATATAGCTGCGCAAAGTGGACATGTCAGGCTTTCAGCGAAGGTGTTCGAGTTCTTCCTGCACGATGCGCAGGACCATGGCCTGGAGTTCAGGCGTGAGGGTGGACAGTTGCGAAGGCGAGGCACCGGCCGAAGGAGCCGCAGAGGCCGCGCCCGAAGCCATGGCTCCGGCCCAACCACCGGGCAGCGGAAAGGCCACGCGTTTCCAGTTGACCAGCAGTTCGGGGCCGACGTTGCAGTCCACCGAGCTTTTGCCCGCGTAACCCGTGCCAATGGTGAAGGTGTAGGGCAAGCCGGTGTTGGCACCCGTGCTGTCGTGCACCGTGGAGCCGTTGACGACCACACGGTAATAGTCGAGTGCCGCACCCCAGACCACCGCTTGCTCGGCGCTGGCCGAATGGATGCCCGAGGTGTGGCCAGCGCCGCTGTGCTGCAGCATGAGCCGGGCCACGTCGATGGCCTGGTCCATGCCCGGCACCACCACACAGCCCAAAATGGGCGAGAGCTTTTCTTTCAGCAGCACATGGCCAGCCTGCGGGTTGGCAATGGGGCACACCAAGGCTTGGCAATCCACGGGCACTTGCACGCCTGCGGCCTGGGCGATCTCGTGCGCCGGGCGGCCCACCACTTTGCCGTTGAACTTGCCGCCGGGGAAGGCGTAATTCTGGATTTGCAGTGCTTCTTGCTCGGTGCAGACATGCGCACCTTGGCGGGCCAGCGCTTGCTGCATCTGCGGCGCAATGCTGGCGTGCAGCATCAGCACCGAAGGGGCCGAGCAGGGGCTGCCGTGGTCGAAGTTTTTGGCGGCCACAATGGTCGGCGCAGCCGCTTCGATGTCGGCGCTGGCGTCCACATAAATCGGCACATTGCCCGAACCCACGCCAATGGCGGGGTTGCCCGAGCCATAGGCCGCACGCACCATGGGCGTGCCGCCGGTGGCCAAAATCACGTCGGTGCGGGCGTCGCGCATCAGCGCCCCCGTGGCCTCGACCGTGGGGCGGGTCAGAATCTGCAGCGCATGGGCCGGGCCACCGGCTTTTTCGATGGCCGCTTGCAGCTCATTCGTCACGGCGGTGCAGCAACCCAGCGCCACCGGGTGCGGCGAGATGACCAGCGCGTTGCGCGTCATCAGGCACAAAATGGTCTTGAAGATGATGGTGGCCACGGGCGAGGTGGAGTTGGACAAGCCTACCACCACACCGGCGGGCCGACCGATTTCGACGATGCGCAGCGCATCGTTGCGCCGCACGCCGCCCAGCGCCACCTGGTCCCACGCGTTGGGCGTGAGGGTGCAGGCGATCTGGTTTTTGGCAATCTTGTCGGCCACTTTGCCGATGCGGCTTTCGCGCACGGCCCACTCTGCATAAAACTCGGCACGCGGCAGCAAGGCGGCAGCCACTTCTTTGGCCACGCGTTTGGCCTCTTCGGGCGACCACAGCGCCAGCGTGGCAGCGGCTTGCCGGGCGCGGCCCAGCAGGTCGCGGGCCTCCTGCAAGGCGGCCAGGTCGTGGTCGGCCAGGTCGATGGGAGCGCTTGTACTCATGACGGGGTGCGTTCCTGAATCAACGGCGCTGGGCTGCAGCGGCCACGGCGTTCAGGTCCACGCTTTCGAGGGCGCTGAAGATGGCTTCCACCGCTTGCTGTTCACGCGGGCTGGCCGCTTGCATGCGGGTGGTGTCGAGCAGCTGGCGCATCACCGAAGGCTGGCCACCTGCGGCGGCGGCACCGGGGTTGAGCGTGGGCACAAAGCTCCCGCAGGTCATGCGCTGACCGGCGCGGTAGTGCGGCGCATAGTCAAACACGGCGTAGTGTTGCGTGGCGCAGTTGTCCCACATGGCGACCGAGTCTTTTTCCCAGCGGAAACGCACCATGAACTCGGGCTTTTTCACCCATTCGTAGAGCATGTTCAGCACCGCCTCGGACAGGTCCATGTGCATGCCCAGCAGGCGCTTGGTCCAGATCGAGTTGACGAACAAAATCTTGCGACCGTTGTAAGGATGCGTGATCACCGCCGGGTGCGTCACCGTGGGCGTGTTCTCGATCATCTTGCACTCTTGCTGGCTGGCCTGCACCATCATGCCGGTCTTGGCCGAGGCCCTTTGGGCCAGACGTTCGTTGGCATTGATGCGGCGAAAGTGCCAGGGCAAATCGTGGTCGGCCTGCAGGCCTTCGAGCATCTGCTGCATGCCGGGGTTGAGCGCGTCATACGCAGCGCCCCCGTGCATCCACATGGTGTCACCACCCGATGGAGGCAGGTCGGTGATGCGCAAGATGGACACCATGTTGGGTTTCTTGCGGAAGGTCACATCGGTGTGCCAGCGGTCGGTTTCGGGGGCTTCGCTGCCCTGGTGCGCGATCAGCTGAATTTGGGGGTGCCCCTCGATGTGCGGGAAAAATTCGTGCTGTTCCATCTCGCCAAAGTTCTGACCCAGACGGATGTAAGCCTCGGGCTTCAGGGCCTGCTTGCGGAAGAACACCACGCCGTGTTGCCAAAGCGCCTGCTTGATCTCTTCGTAAACGTCTTCAGAGCGGGTGTTGTTCAGGTCGACGCCACTGATCATGCCGCCGATGGTGGGCGTCATAGGGTCGACTTGGATGTGACGGAATTTCATTCTTGTATCTCCTTGAGGTGTCAAAGCAACCCGGCTCATTGCCAGTGCAGCAAACGTTTTTCGAGCCAGGTCATGGTGCGCACCACGGCCACGCCCAAGAGGGCCAGTACCAGCAGCAGCGCCATCACGCCATTGACTTCAAAAGTCGAGCCCAGATAGGCCAGCGACTGGCCCAAACCTTTTTCGGAAGCGATGATCTCGGCACCGATCACACCCAACATGGCGTAGATCAGACCCAGGCGCAGGCCCGAAAAAATGACCGGCACCGCGCCGGGCAAGGTGACCTGAAAAAAGGTGGTCACCGGGCTGGCACCCAGCGTTTTGCACAGGGTGAGGTGGTCTTGACTCACGCCGCGAATGCCGGCCACCGTGCTGGACAGCACGATGAAAAAAGTCAGGCTGCAACCCACCGCGATCTTGGAGCCCAGGCCGAGGCCAAACCACAAAATGAACAGGGGTGCCAAGGCAATCCGCGGCATCACGTTCATGGCGTTCAGATAAGGGTCAAGAAATTTTTCGACCTGAGGAAAAGCCACAAACAACAAGCCCACGGCCAGGGCCGCTGTGCTGCCCAAGGCAAACGAAATCAGGGTGCCCGCCATGGTCCAGCCCAGGTCGGTCCAGAGCTTGCCCGTGGCGATGTTGTTCCACAAAAATTTGATGACGCCACTGGGTTGGCCCACAAAGGTGGGGTCCAGCCAGCGGTTGACGGTGAGCCACTCGCCCAGCGCCAGCAGCACGGCGATGAACACGAGGTGGGCGCCGCCCCAGCGCAGTGTGTCAGCCTTCATGTTTGCTCCAGCCAGATTCAAGGTGCGACCACAGCTGTGCATACAGCTCGTGGAAATGGGGGTCTTTTTGCAGCTCGCGAATGGAGCGCGGGCGGGGCAGGTCAATGGGGATGTCGGCCACGATGCGCCCTGGGCGCGAAGTCATGACCACCACACGGTCGGACACGGCCACCGCTTCGGACAGGTCGTGTGTGACGAACAGCACCGATTGTTTGTACTGCTGGCACAGGCGCAGCAGCAGGTCTTCGAGTTGCAGCTTGGTTTGTGCATCCAGCGCCCCAAAAGGCTCGTCCATCAGCAGCAGGGGCGAACCCATGGCAAAGGTGCGGGCCAGGGCCACCCGCTGGCGCATGCCATGCGAGAGGGCCTTGGGCAAAGCGTTTTCAAAACCCGCCAAACCGACTTCTTGCAGCATGGCGCGGGCACGTTCTTCGGCCTGGGCACGCGGCACGCCGCGCACTTCCATGCCAAACATGGCGTTGCCCAAAGCGGTTTTCCAGGGCATGAGGCTGTCGCGGGCCAGCATGTAGCCGACCTGCGGGTTGCCTTGGCGTGGCGCTTGGCCACCCACGGTCAAACTGCCCTTGCCGGTGTGCGCCACCAGCCCGGCGGCCAGGTTCAGCAGCGTGGTTTTGCCACAGCCGCTGGGGCCGACCAAAGAGACAAATTCGCCTTGACGGACGTGCAGCGAGACATCGGACAACACCTGGTTGGTGCCATCGAAGCTCAGGTGCACGCCATCGGCAGCGATGGCCAGGGACGTTGCGCTCAATTCAGGTGCTCCGCTCATGCAATCAGGGGGTCAGGTCGTGCAGCGATCAGCGCAATTGCAAGATCTTGCTGGTGTCGAAGTTCTTGTCGATTTGCTTGGTGTTGTGCAGGTAATCGGCCGCATGCTGCAAGGCTTTGGGGTCCAGCGAGAATTTGGAGCCCCCAATTGAGTTACGCAAAGAGGCCTCGACCGCCGCAGCGCCTGCAGGGCCATCGATCTTGAAGGTGTCGTTGATCACCTTGAGCACAGCCGCAAAGTTGGCAGGGTTTTGGATGAAGGCTTCGGACTCGCGCATGGCCTTGGCAAAGGCGTCCAGCGTGGCGCTGTTCTTTTGCGCAAAGTCACCACGCACCGTCATCGGGCCAGAGGCCCCGTTGAGCTGTGTGATCTCTTTGGGGCCTTCGCCTTTGCGGGGGTCCACAATCACGCGGCAAATTTTCATGGCCGCGCAAAAGCCGTCCATGGGGGCGAACAGCATCACGGCGTCGATTTGCTTGTTGGCAATGGCGGGCAAGGCGGTGTTGGGTGCGCCCACGGGCACGATGGTCACGTCGCTGCCGGACAGGCCAGCGCCCTTGAGCAGGTCGAGCAACTGGAACTCAGCGCCGGAGCCACGGGCTGTGACGCCAATCTTTTTGCCCTTGAGGTCGGCCATCACGGCGGGGTAGCCCTTGGCGGCGTTGGGGGTTTCGGTGTGGGCACCGGCCATCAAAAAGAAGATGTTGTCACGCGCTGCGTTGCCAATGATCTTGAGGTCAGCACCTTTGTTGGCCGCCTGAATGACCACTTCGGCCGGGCCAAAAGCCACGTCAATGTCGCCCGCCATCAGGGTCTGGATGCCCAAGGGGCCTGCAGGAATGGTTTTGAGTTCGCACTTGAGGCCGTTCTTTTCGCAGTAGCCGTTGGCAGCCGCCACACGAACGATCATGTTGCCCAGGCCTGGATAGTCCTGGATGCGCAAGGTCTGGGTTTGCGCCATGGCGTTGGCGCTCAGCGACAGGGCAAGGGCACCAAGGGCGGTGCGCAGCAAGGCGGGGGCAGATAAGGTCATGTCGTCTCCATGGGGTTGGGGTACTGGCTTGATCACCGTCAAACTCGGTGTGCCCGATTTAAATCCCCTGAGCGATCACGAATTGTTTCTGATGTGACAATTTAAGGGAAAGCACTCAAAATCGCTCACCTTCCGACTCCCCTTCCCGCCCACAGGGCCATTTCTTTGTCCAACATGAATTCAGCACCCCCTCACGCCCGTGGCCGGGCCTTCAAAAACATGGATGTGGAGGCCCTGTCGCAGACGTGGTCCTTGAACTCGGCCTTGACGCCACGCTCGACCCAAGCCCTGCTGGGCATTGGCGTGCTGCGCCATTGGCAAGAGGGGCAAGTGGTGCTCAGCCGGGGGCAGTCCATCTCGACCGCGCTGCTGCTCATGAAAGGCCGCTTGCGCGTGAGCGTGACCACCCCCGAAGGCGAAGAACAACTGCTGCGCTGGATGCTGCCCGGCGAGATTTCAGGCTTGAGTTCGGTGTTTGCAGAAACCACTTACCCGGCCGATCTGGTCTCGGCCGGCCCCAGCCAGGTGCTGCACATCGAGCGGGCCAAACTGCTGGGGCTGATCAGCCAGGACGCCACCGTGGCGGTGGACCTGCTGCGCATTTTGGGTTTGCGCATCAACCAGCTGTTTGACACCCTGGCCGACCAAGGCATGCACACGCTGGAACAGCGCGTGTGGGCCACTTTGGAGCGCATTGCCAAGTTCAACAGCGTGCAAGTGGCCGACGGCGTGCAGCTGCGCGTGAGCCAATCGGACCTGGCCCAGGCCGCCATGGCCTCGCGCCAACGCGTCAACCAGCAGCTGCAACGCTTTCAGGACAAAGGCCTGATCCGGCTGGGCTACCGCAACATCGTGTTGCTGCGCAACGCCCCCAAGTCCTGACGGCCGTCACCCAAGGCGCAGCCGTTTGGCCCCGCCCTGATACAGTGAAAAGTCAAGCTGTCGGTCAAGCCGCTCAGCCATGACCCTCACCGGAGTGACACCCATGACCCCTGCCATCGCGCTCGCCCAGCGCCCATCAGCACCGCCAGACATGTCACCCCAAGAGTGGCAAGCCCGCATCGACCTGGCCGCTTGCTACCGGCTGGTGGCGCACCATGGCTGGACCGACCTGATTTACACCCACATTTCGCTGCGCGTGCCAGGCACCGAGCATTTTCTGATCAACCCTTTTGGCTGGTCATTTGACGAGATCACCGCGTCCAGCCTGGTCAAGATCGACAGCGATGGCCAGAAGGTCGGTGACAGCCCGCACGATGTGCACCGTGCCGGCTTTGTGATCCACAGCGCCATCCACACCGCACGCGACGACGCCCATTGCGTGCTGCATCTGCACACCCGTGCCGGCATGGCGATCTCGATGCTCAAGTGCGGCCTGCTGCCATTGAGCCAGCACGCCATGATGTTCCACGGCAAAGTGGCCTACCACGAGTCCGAGGGCCTGGCGGTGCAACTGAACGAGCGCCAGCGACTGGCCCACGACCTGGGCGACAAAATGGTCATGGTCTTGCGCAACCACGGCACGCTGGTGGTCGGTTACACCGTGGCCGAAGCCTTCAGCAGCATGTGGCACCTCGAAAAAGCCTGCCAGGCCCAACTCGACGCCATGGCCTGCGGGCAAGACTTGAACTTTCCCCCAGAAGGCGTGGCCGAACAAATCAGCCGATTGGGCTTCAACAAAGCCGCACTGCGGGAATACCCCGAGGGACGAAGTCCGCTGGGTTGGAAAGAATGGCCTGCCATGCTGCGTTTGGCGGACAAGGTCTCACCTGGTTATGCGGTGTGACACAGGGTGGGCAATCAAATAAAAACCTTTTGTCAGCGGAATGGGCTACAGCACAGCCAGCGATAGGAAAAAAATAATTTTCAAAGGGAGAACAAGCATGGAATTTGACTACATCGTGGTCGGTGCGGGCTCGGCCGGTTGTGTGCTGGCGGCACGCCTGAGTGAAGACCCGTCGGTCACGGTGGCTTTGCTCGAAGCAGGGCCACCCGACACCAGCCCGCTCATCCATTGCCCGGCCGGCATTGCGGCCATGCCCTTGATCAACAGCGTGTCCCAGCCCTTGAGCACCGTGCCCCAAGAAGGCTTGCTGGGCCGCACCGGTTACCAGCCCCGGGGGCGCACCTTGGGTGGCTCCAGCTCCACCAACGCGATGGTTTACATCCGAGGCCAGCATGCCGACTACGACCGCTGGGCGGCCATGGGCAACCCCGGCTGGGGCTGGGCCGATGTGTTGCCCTACTTTCGAAAAGCCGAGCACAACGAGCGCCTGAGCGATGACTGGCATGGGCAAAACGGCCCCCTGAATGTGGCCGAACTGCAAAGCCCCAACGTTTTTTCCAAACGCTTTGTCGAGGCCGGTGTGCAGGCCGGCTGGGCGCACAACCCCGACTTCAACGGGGCCAGGCAAGACGGCGTGGGGCTCTACCAGGTGACGCACAAAAACGGTGAACGTTTCAGTGCGGCCAAGGCCTACCTCACCCCCCACCGCCAGCGCCCCAATTTGCAGGTGATGACCGGTGTGACCGCGCAGCGCATCGTGCTCGAAAGTGGTGTGGCCCGGCAAGTGCAGGTGCTGCAAGGCGGCAGCCAGCGCAGCTTGAGGGCGCGGCGCGAGATCATTGTCAGTGGCGGGGCTTTTCAGTCCCCGGCCTTGTTGATGCGCTCTGGAATCGGCCCGGGTGCCCACCTGCAGGCCATGGGCGTGGCCACGCAGTGCGATGTACCAGGTGTGGGCGAAAACCTGCACGACCACCCCGATGTGGTGCTGGTGGCCGATGCGCCCCACACCGAATTGTTTGGGGTCTCGCCCATGGGGGCCTGGCACATTCTGCAAGGCATGTGGCAGTGGCGTCAGCAGCGAAAAGGCCTGTTGACCACCAATTTTGCCGAGGCGGGCGGCTTTTTTAAAAGCTCACCCGAGCAAGCCCGACCCGACATTCAGCTGCATTTTGTGGTGGGCAAGCTGATCAACCACGGCCGCACGCCCAGTTGGGGCCACGGTTTTTCGCTGCATGTGTGCTTGCTGCAACCCCAAAGCCGGGGCACCGTGCGCTTGGCCAGCACCGATGCCAACGCCTCGCCCTTGATCGATCCCCGCTTCCTCACCCATGCCGACGATATGGCACAAATGATCGCAGGCGTGCGCCAAGCCCGGCGCATCTTGCAAGCCCCCGCCCTGAGCGCTTATGGCCGCGAATCGCGGGCATCGGCCAGTTTGCAAAACGATGCACAGCTGTCCCAGTGGATTCGTGAAAACGCCGACACCATCTACCACCCCGTGGGCACCTGCCGCATGGGCTCAGACCCCCTGGCGGTGGTCGATGCCCAGCTGCGCGTGCACGGCGTGCCCGGTTTGCGCGTGGTCGACGCCTCGGTCATGCCCTGCGTGCCCAGCGGCAACACCAACGCGCCCACCATCATGTTGGCCGAAAAAGCGGCGGACCTGATCAAGGCGGCGGCCCGCTGATCCGCGCAGGGGGGCGACTCCTGCTGTGGGCCATGGTGGTTTTTGTGGGAGCCCCGCCCTCGGGGCGATGGGTGGTGGTCTGCGGGGCTTATCGCGACGAGGGCGTCGCTCCTACCTGGTCAAAGCAACGACACAACTGCTGGCCGACCTGGCTTGGCACGCGCCTTGCTGTGCTTCAAGGTCATCCATAACACCTATTTGTATAGACAGCAAGATGGTGCAATTCCCGATACCCTTTGGGGCGTCTGGGCTCATGATGCACAGTGCTGGTGCGAATGTTGGGAAAGATGTTGTGTCCTGCACGCGAACAGCAATTTTTTTGGACCCATCCTGTCTATACAGGTTTGATGGGGTGTCGGTGATGGCTGTGTGTCTGCGTTCAGGTGCCGATTTGCGGCATCTGAAGTGCAGGCTTGATCAACAACAAGGAGTTCCTTCATGCGCAAGTCAAACGTCAAATTCGCCTCGCTGCTCTTGGCCGGTGCGACCGCGGCCACCCTGGCCTTTTCAACGCAAGCCCAAGAGGTCAAGCTCGCATTGGGCATGTCCGGCTGGACCGGCTTTGCCCCGCTGACCCTGGCCGACAAGGCCGGTTTGTTCAAGAAACACGGCCTGGATGTGGAGCTGAAAATGATCCCCCAGAAAGACCGCCACCTTGCCCTGGCCTCCAAGGCCATTCAGTGCGCCGCCACCACGGTGGAAACGCATGTGGCCTGGAACACCAATGGCGTGCCCATCGTGCAGATTTTCCAGATGGACAAGTCTTTTGGCGCGGACGGCATCGCGGTGCGCGGCAACATCAACAACTTTGCTGACCTCAAGGGCAAGACCATTGGCGTTGACGCCCCCGGCACCGCGCCTTTCTTTGGCCTGGCCTGGATGCTGAGCAAAAACGGCATGAGCCTGAAAGACGTCAAGCTCAGCACCTTGTCACCCCAGGCAGCCGCACAGTCCTTTGTGGCCGGTCAAAACGATGCCGCCATGACCTACGAGCCCTACCTGTCCACCGTGCGTGCCAACCCGCAGGCAGGCAAGATTTTGGCCACCACGCTCGACTACCCCATGGTCATGGACACCGTGGGCTGCGCCCCCGAGTGGCTCAAGGCCAACCCCAAGGCCGCACAAAGCCTGGCCAATGCCTACTTTGACGCACTGGAGATGATCAAGGCCGACCCGGCCAAGTCCAACGAGATCATGGGCGCGGCCGTCAAGCAAACCGGCGAGGCCTTTGCCAAATCCTCGGCCTTCCTGCGCTGGCAAGACAAAGCGGCCAACCAGAAGTTTTTTTCAGGCGAGCTGCAAAGCTTCATGAAAGACGCCGCAGCGATCTTGCTGGAGGCCGGTGTGATCCGCAAAGCACCGACCGACTTCAACGCCATGTTTGACACCAGCTTCATCAAGTAAAGCCATGGCCACCACACACCCGACTTCGACACGCCCGACCACCGTGCGGCCACGCCGCCGCGCACTGGCCCCGCTGGAGCCGGTGCGTGCGCAGTCGCGGTGGGTGCTGGGCATTGGTTTTTTCATTTTGTTTTTTGCCGTCTGGGCGTTTTTCACGCTGGGCGGTTATGTGTCGCCCACGTTTTTGGCCAGCCCGGTGACCATGGTGCAAGAGGCCATCCTCTTGTTCACCGAGTTCAACTTTGCCCACGACATCGGCATGACCATCTGGCGCGTGCTGGCCGGCTTCATTTTGGCCAGCCTGATCGCCGTGCCGCTGGGCATTGCGATGGGGGCGCACAAAGGGGTGGAGGCCTTCCTCGAACCCTTTGTGTCCTTTTGCCGTTACCTGCCCGCCTCGGCTTTCATTCCCCTGCTGATCTTGTGGGCCGGCATTGGCGAGCTGCAAAAGGTGCTGGTGATCTTCATCGGCTCGGTCTTCCAGATCGTGCTGATGGTGGCGGTGTGTGTGGGCGCGGCCCGGCGTGACCTGGTCGAAGCCGCCTACACCCTGGGGGCCAATCCGGCCGGCATCGTCAAACGCGTGCTGATTCCGGGTGCGGCGCCCGAGATCGCCGAAATTTTGCGACTGGTGCTGGGCTGGGCCTGGACCTATGTGATCGTGGCCGAGTTGATCGGCTCGTCGTCGGGCATTGGCCACATGATCACCGACAGCCAGGCGCTGCTCAACACGGGCCAGATCATCTTCGGCATCATCGTCATTGGCCTGATCGGGCTGGTGTCTGACTTCGCCTTCAAGGCGCTCAACCGCCGCCTGTTTGCCTGGAGTTCACTGTGAGCAGCCAACTGTCCATTCAAGGCGTCTCACGCGTCTTCACTTCGCCCAAAGGTCAAACAACCCAGGCGCTCACGCCGGTGGATTTTGAGGTGCGTGAAAACGATTTCGTCACCATCCTCGGGCCATCGGGCTGCGGCAAGTCGACCTTGCTGCGCATCGTGGCGGGGCTGGACCAGCCCACCACCGGGCAGGTGCTGCTGGACGGTGCACCGGTACAAGGCCCGGGGGCCGACCGGGGCATGGTGTTCCAGAGTTACACGCTGTTTCCGTGGCTGACCATCGAGCAAAACATCCGCTTTGGCCTGCGCGAACGCGGCATGCCCGAGCGCGAGCAAAAAGAACGGGCCGACTACTTCATCGCCAAGGTGGGGCTGCGCGGTTTTGAGCAGCACTTTCCCAAGCAACTGTCGGGCGGCATGCAGCAGCGCACCGCGATTGCACGGGCGCTGGCCAACGACCCCAAAATTTTGTTGCTCGACGAACCCTTTGGCGCCCTGGACAACCAGACCCGGGTGCTGATGCAGGAGCTGCTCTTGGGCATTTGGGAATCCGCCCAAAAAACCGTGTTGTTTGTCACGCACGACATCGACGAAGCCATCTTCATGGCCAACCGCGTGGCGGTGTTCAGCGCCCGGCCTGGCCGCATCAAGACCGAGCTGGCGGTGGACTTTCCGCACCCTCGGCATTACACGATCAAGACCTCGCCCGAGTTCATGGCCCTCAAGGCGCGGCTGACCGAAGAAATTCGTGCCGAAGCCATGGCCACCGATCTGCACTGAGTCGGCTTTCGCGCTGCTTTGAAACCGACGCCCTTCATGACCCGCCTGGATCCTTCTCCCGCCCAGTTGGCCGCAAACACGGCGACTGACAAGGCCACTGACACGGCCCACGAAAAGGCCACCGCCCACCGCCCGCACAAAGCGCGGGCGGCGCTGCCAGCCTCGGGCGATGTGGCCTTGTTCCAGCAGGTCAAGGACCACATTGCCCGCCAGATTCAGGACGGCACCCTGCGTGCGGGTGACCGCCTGCCGTCCGAGCACGAACTGGTTGCCCAGTTTGGCATCTCGCGCATGACCGTCAACCGGGCCTTGCGCGAGTTGGTGACGCAGGGGCGCATCGTGCGCGTGGCGGGTGTGGGCAGTTTTGTGGCCGAACAAAAACCGCAGGCCAACCTGCTGCAGATCGTCAACCTGGCCAGTGAAATCCGACAACGCGGTCACGACTACGCCTGCCAAATGCTGGTGGTCGAACGTGTGGCCGCCACCCTGGAAGTGGCTGCGGCCCTGAATGTGCGCACCGGCGAGTCGGTGTTCCATTCGGTGTGTGTGCACCTGGAAGACGGCGTGCCCATTCAGCTCGAAGACCGCTTTGTCAACCCGCAGGTGGTGCCCGATTTTGCGCAGCAAGATTTCACGCAGCAGCAGCCGTCCGAGTTTTTGGTGCGCACCGTGCCCTTTGACGAAATCGAGCATGTGGTTGATGCGGTGCTGCCCACGCCCGAGCAAGCGCTGCGCCTGCAGATGGACGCGGCCGAGCCTTGCTTGCTGCTCACGCGCCGCACCTGGACCCAAGGCGTGCCGGTGACCCTGGTGCGCTGCCTGCACCCGGCCAGCCGCTACCGCCTGGGCAGCCGCTACAGCGCCAGTGGCAACCCGATCTCGACCTGATGCACTCCGACTTGGTGCGCATCGCCTTTTGATGAACGGACACAGCACATGCCAACCCCCATGTTGAAACTCATTCCCGGCCAAGTGCCCTTGGCCGACTGGTGCGCCATTTACCGGGGTGCCACGCCTGCGCTGGACACCGCCTGCGCCGCCGCCGTGCAAGCCAGTGCCGACAGCGTGGCCCGCATCGTGGCCAAGGGCGAGCCGGTGTACGGCATCAACACCGGCTTTGGCAAATTGGCCAGCGTGCGCATTCCGGCCGAAGACCTGGAAACCCTGCAACGCAACATCGTGCTCTCGCACGCCGCAGGTGTGGGCGAAGCCACGCCGGTGGCCATCACCCGTTTGATGATGGCTTTGAAAATCGCCAGTCTGGCTCAAGGCGCTTCGGGCATTCGCCCGGCCACGCTGGCCTTGCTCGAAGCCATGTTGGCCCAAGGCATCATCCCGGTGGTGCCAGGGCAAGGCTCGGTTGGAGCCTCGGGCGATCTGGCCCCGCTGGCGCACATGACCGCCGTGATGATCGGCGTGGGCGATGCCGACACGCCCCAAGGCCGCATGCCCGCCCAACAGGCGCTGGCCAGCGTGGGCCTGGTCCCGGTGACGCTGGGGCCCAAAGAAGGGCTGGCCCTGCTCAACGGCACGCAGTTTTCCACCGCCAACGCACTGGCCGGTTTGTTTGAAGCCGAGCGCCTGTTCCAGTCGGCGCTGCTCACCGGTGCTTTGGCCACCGATGCGGCCAAGGGATCGGACGCGCCTTTTGATGCCCGCATTCACCGCCTGCGCAAGCACCGGGGGCAGATTGCCACCGCAGAAGCTTTGCGCCAGTTGCTCAGCGGCAGCGCCATCCGCGCCTCGCATTTGCAGGGGGACGAGCGCGTGCAAGACCCCTATTGCCTGCGCTGCCAGCCGCAGGTCATGGGCGCGTGTTTTGATGTGCTGCACAACGCCGCCCAGTTGCTGGAGACCGAGGCCAACGGCGTGTCCGACAACCCGCTGATCTTCAGCGACACCGATGAATCGCTGTCGGGCGGCAACTTCCACGCCGAGCCGGTGGCCTTTGCCGCCGACATGATCGCCATGGCCATTTGCGAGATCGGCTCTTTGGCCGAGCGCCGCATCGCCATGCTGGTGGACCCGGCGCTGTCGGGGCTGCCCGCATTCCTCACACCCAAGCCGGGGCTCAATTCGGGCTTCATGATCCCGCAGGTCACCGCAGCCGCCTTGGTGTCAGAAAACAAACAACGCGCCTACCCGGCCAGTGTCGACTCCATCCCCACCTCGGCCAACCAGGAAGACCATGTGTCCATGGCCGCGCACGGTGCACGCCGCCTGCTGCCCATGGCCGACAACGCCATGGCGGTGATCGGCATCGAGTGGATGGCAGCGGCCCAAGGCTGTGACTTTCATGCGCCGCTGCACACCAGTGCGCCCTTGGCCGCTGCGGTGGCTTTGCTGCGCACACGCGTGGCGCATCTGAGCGACGACCGCCACATCCAGCCCGACATGCAAGCCGCCATCGACATGGTCAAGAGCGGGGCCTTGCTGCAAAGCGGCTCGTGCCTTGATTTGCCCGGCCTGCGCTGAACGCCTTTTATGTATCCATTGCTCATCCTCAAGGAGACCCCATGACCCCCTCCATCGACCCCCGCCTCGACCCGACCCGCGTGGTGCGTGCGCCGCGTGGCAGCACGCTCACTTGCAAGAACTGGGTCACCGAAGCCGCTTACCGCATGGTCCAGAACAACCTGGACGCCGAAGTGGCCGAGAACCCACAAAGCCTGGTGGTCTACGGCGGCATTGGCCGTGCGGCCCGTGACTGGGCCTGCTTTGACCAGATCCTGGCCTCGCTCAAAGACCTGAACGAAGACGAGTCCTTGCTCATTCAATCGGGCAAACCGGTGGGCGTGTTCAAGACGCACGCCAACGCGCCGCGTGTGCTGATTGCCAACTCCAATCTCGTGCCCAAGTGGGCCAACTGGGAACACTTCAACGAACTCGACCGCAAAGGCCTGTTCATGTACGGGCAGATGACCGCAGGCTCGTGGATTTACATCGGCACCCAAGGCATCGTGCAAGGCACCTTCGAGACCTTTGTGGAAGCCGGTCGCCAGCACTACAACAACGACTGGACAGGCCGCTGGATTTTGACGGCCGGTCTGGGCGGCATGGGCGGTGCACAGCCCTTGGCCGCCACGCTGGCCGGAGCCTGTTCGCTCAACATCGAATGCCAGCAAAGCAGCATCGACTTCCGTTTGCGCACCCGCTATGTGGACAAACAAGCCAAAGACCTGGACGACGCCTTGGCCTTGATCAAACACCACACCGCCGCCAAAGAGGCGATCTCGATTGCCCTGTTGGGCAACGCGGCTGAAATCTTGCCCGAGCTGGTGCGCCGCGCCCAGGCGGGTGGCATGCGCCCCGATCTGGTGACCGACCAGACCTCGGCACACGACCTGATCAACGGCTACCTGCCCCCGGGCTGGACCGTGGCGCAGTGGAAAGCCGCCCAACACGACCCTGCACAACACGCCCGCCTGAAGGCCGAAGCTGCACAAGGCTGCGCCACCCAGGTGCAAGCCATGCTGGACTTCCAGACCATGGGCATCCCCACGGTGGACTACGGCAACAACATCCGCCAAGTGGCGTTTGACCATGGCGTGAGCAACGCGTTCGACTTCCCCGGTTTTGTGCCCGCCTACATCCGCCCCATGTTCTGCGAAGGCAAAGGGCCCTTCCGCTGGGTGGCCTTGTCGGGTGATCCGGAAGACATCTACAAAACCGATGCCAAGATCAAGGAACTGTTCCCCAACAACACGCACACCCACCGCTGGCTGGACATGGCGCGTGAACGCATCAGCTTTCAGGGCCTGCCCGCACGCATTTGCTGGCTGGGCCTGGGTGAGCGGCACCTGGCCGGTCTGGCCTTCAACGAGATGGTGCGCTCGGGCGAACTCAAAGCCCCCATCGTGATCGGGCGTGACCACCTGGACACCGGCTCGGTGGCCAGCCCCAACCGCGAGACCGAAGCCATGAAAGACGGCACCGACGCCGTGAGCGACTGGCCGCTGCTGAACGCCTTGCTCAACACCGCAGGCGGCGCCAGCTGGGTCAGCCTGCACCACGGCGGCGGCGTGGGCATGGGCTATTCACAACACTCGGGCATGGTCATCGTGGCCGACGGCACCGACGCGGCGGCCGAGCGCCTGGCGCGTGTGCTGGTCAACGACAGCGGCTCGGGCGTGATGCGCCACGCCGATGCGGGTTACGAGCTGGCTGTGGCCACCGCCAAAAAGCAGGGGCTCAAGCTGCCCATGATCAAGTGATGTGCACAGCGACCCGATGTGATGCAGGAGCCCCGCCCTCGGAGCGATGGCGGCAGGTCACCACGCCTGCAAAAAATGTAGGAGCCCCGCCCTCGGGGCGATAGCGGCAGGTCACCGCGCCTGCAAAAAACCAGGTCCGTGTCCACGCCTATTTTGAAATCACCATGACCTTGAACCGATTCGATCTGCCCGATTCACCCGCCATGCGCAGCGCCGACGGCGTTTGGCACCACCTGCACTTGGCACCCGAAGCCTTGGGAGCAGGTACACCAGCCGTGCCCGATGCTGCAATCGTGGTCGAACAAGGGGCCATCGCCTGGGTGGGTGCGCACGCCGATTTGCCAGACGCTTACCGGCCACTGCCCTCACACGACGGCCAAGGCGCCTGGGTCACGCCGGGCCTCATCGATTGCCACACGCACCTGGTGTACGGCGGGCAGCGGGCCAACGAATTCGCCATGCGCTTGGCGGGTGCCAGTTACGAAGAGGTGGCGCGTGCCGGGGGCGGCATTGTGTCCAGCGTCAAGGCCACACGCCAGGCCAGCGAAGACGACTTGTTCGACGCGGCCGTGCCGCATTTGCAGGCTTTGCTGGCCGAAGGTGTGTGCGCCATCGAGATCAAATCGGGTTATGGCCTGAGCCTGGAGGACGAACGCAAACAGCTGCGTGTGGCCCGGCGGCTGGGCGAGGTGTTTGGCGTCACGGTGCGCACCACGTTTTTGGGGGCCCATGCGTTGCCGCCCGAATACGCCGGGCGCAGCGACGACTACATCCGGCAGGTTTGTGAAGAGATGATGCCCACACTGGCTGCCGAAGGCTTGGTGGACGCGGTGGATGTGTTTTGCGAAACCATTGGCTTCACGCTGGCGCAGACCGAGCAGGTGTTCCAGGCGGCGCAAGCGCTGGGCTTGCCGGTCAAGCTGCACGCCGAGCAACTGTCGGACATGGGCGGCTCGGCGCTGGCGGCACGCTTCGGGGCGCTGTCGTGCGACCACATCGAACACCTGAGCGCCGAAGGCATCGCCGCCATGCGGCAAGCGGGCACGGTGGCGGTGCTGTTGCCGGGCGCTTATTACACGCTGCGTGACACGCACATGCCGCCCATTGCGGCGCTGCGTGCTGCTGGCGTGCCCATGGCCGTGTCCACCGACCACAACCCGGGCACCTCGCCTGCTTTGAGTTTGTTGCTCATGGTCAACATGGCCTGCACCTTGTTCCGCTTGACGGTGCCCGAGGCGCTGGCGGGCGTGACACGCCATGCCGCGCAGGCACTGGGCCTGCAGGCCACACATGGCCGCATCGCAGCCGGGTGCCCTGCCAATTTTGTGCTGTGGCCATTGGGCGATGTGGCAGAACTCGCCTATTGGCTGGGCCAACGCCCGGCCTGCAGCGTGGTGCGCCAGGGCCGTTTGGCGGTCGATGGCATGGCCTTGCAGCACATGGATCCCTTGACCGAACATCCACCCTTGTCACCTCATCAAGCATGACTTTTCAAACCACCGAACCCCCTTTTCGCTTTCGCCAAGGCACGCGCCCTTTGCTGATTTCCATGCCGCATGTGGGCACACATGTGCCGCCCGCATTGGCCGCACGCCTGACCGACGAAGCCCAGCGCGTGCCCGACACCGACTGGCATCTGGAACGCCTGTACGACTTTGCCGACGCGCTGGGGGCCTCGGTGCTGGTGGCCACGCATTCGCGCTTTGTGATCGACCTCAACCGCCCGCCAGACGGCGCGAGCCTGTACCCCGGGCAAAGCGTGACCGGCCTGTGCCCGGTGGACTTGTTCGACGACCAGCCGCTGTACCGCGACCCGAGCGATGTGCCGGGCCAGGCAGAGATTGCCGCGCGGCGCGAAGCCGTCTGGCAACCCTATCACGCGCAACTCGCGCACGAGCTGGCCCGCATCAAAGCCCAGCATGGCGTAGCCGCGCTGTGGGACGCCCACTCGATCCGCTCGGTGCTGCCGCGATTTTTTGAAGGCCGTTTGCCCGACCTGAACCTGGGCACCGCCAACGGTGCCAGCTGCGACCCGACACTGGCCGAGCAGCTGCTGGCCATTGGCCAATCAGCACCGGGCTACACCGCCGTGCTCAACGGCCGCTTCAAAGGCGGGCACATCACGCGCCAGTACGGCAACCCGGCGCAAGGCATTCACGCGGTGCAGCTGGAAATGACGCAATGCAGCTACATGCAAGAAAGCTGGCCGTTCGACTATTTGCCCGAGGTGGCTTCAGGCGTTCAACCCCATGTGCAGCGCATGCTGGAGGCCGTTCTGGCGTTTGTGGAAACCTGAGGCCGGGCCCACACCCGGGCAGCGCGTTGATCGCCCCAATCCGCTGTTTTGGGATGAACCCTCTTTTGTAGGCGCGGCACCCTCGCCGCGATCAAGCCTCGCAGACCACACCCCATCGCCCCGAGGGCGGGGCTCCCACAAAATGCAGGGCACTCTCCCCGTAGGAGCGACGCCCCCGTCGCGATCACCCTCGCAGACCCCCAACCATCGCCCCGAGGGCGGGGCTCCCACAAAATGCAGGGCACTCTCCCCGTAGGAGCGACGCCCCCATCGCGATCAAGCCTCGCAGACCACCCCCATCGCCCCGAGGGCGGGGCTCCCACAAAACACAGGGCACTCCCCCCGTAGGAGCGACGCCCCCATCGCGATCAAGCCTCGCAGACCACACCCCCATCGCCCCGAGGGCGGGGCTCCCACAAAATGCAGGGCACTCTCCCCGTAGGAGCGACGCCCCCATCGCGATCAAGCCTCGCAGACCACACCCCCATCGCCCCGAGGGTGAGATCAACAAGCCCAGCGCCGCAAGAGTCTCTGCCGGGCCGACGCTTGCACATTCACCAAGCTCAGGTCGCCGCCGTAGTGGGCCATCACACGGTGGTCCATCCATGCAAACCACAGGGGCGGGCAATAAGCCACCGAAATCATGGTGGCGTAACCCGCCGGCAGTTGGGGTGCCGAGGCGAAATGCCGCAGCGCCTGGTAGCGGCGACTGGGGTGGGCGTGGTGGTCAGAGTGCCTTTGCAGCTGGTACAACACCAGATTGCCCACCAGGTGGTTGCTGTTCCACGAATGCTCTGGCTCGCAGCGCACATACCGGCCAGACGCGTCGCGCTGGCGCAGCAAGCCGTAATGCTCCACGTAGTTCACCACCTCCAGCATGGATGCCGCATACACCGCCTGCAAGACCAAAAACGGCCACACCGTCCAGCCCAGCCACACCCCCAGTCCTCCAAACAAGAGCAGCGTCAGACCCCAGGACTGCAGGTTGTGGTTTTGGCGGTGCCAAACGCTGAGGCCTTGTTTGTTCAGGCGTTCTTTTTCCAACGCCCAGGCCGATTGCAAGCTGCCCCACACCGAGCGTGGCAAAAAGGCCCAAAAGCTTTCGCCCATGCGGGCGCTGGCCGGGTCTTCAGGGGTGGCAACCCGTTTGTGGTGACCCCGGTTGTGCTCTACAAAAAAGTGGCCGTATGCACTGGGTGCCAAGGCGAGCTTGGACAGCCACCGGTCCAGGGTTTCTTTCTTGTGGCCCAACTCGTGCGCGGTGCCAATGCCAATGCCGTTGATGGCCCCCACGGTAAACACCAAAGCGGCGTAGCCCAACCAGGCCAACGGCTGAGTGGCCGCGATCCAAGCGCCCAACACGGTGCCGATGAATTGCGCAGGCACATAGGCCCACACCAAGGCCCGGTAAAACAGATCCTGATCGAGTTGCGCTACCGCCGATTCGGGTGGGTTGCTGAAGTCTTCGCCAAGCACCCGGTCGAGCATGGGCAGCAAGACATGAATGACGATGGGGGCCAGGAGCATGCACCACCATTGGTCACTCCAGACAAAGGCCAGCAAAGACCCCGTTAAAGCCAACGGGATGGCAGGGCTCAGCAGCCACCACCAGCGCTTGTCTTGCCAAGCTTGTTCGAGTTCGACGGCTGGGCTGTTCATGGGTGTGGCCTGCTGAACCGTTCCGGGCCAACAAACTCAAGGACGGCACGCATAATTTGTCTCCCAATGTGGTGCCATTGTGCGGGGTGTTTGGGTCAAGGAGATGCCGCCTTGACGATGCGTTTGCTGGGAAAAACCCTGATGCACACAAGACAGGCCAAGGCACGCTGGGGCCCTTACATTGGACGCACAAAGCATTGGGGGAAGTGTTTCATGGAGTTTGACTATGTGATCGTGGGCGGTGGCTCGGCCGGTTGTGTACTGGCAGCCCGTTTGAGCGAAGACCCTGCCGTGCAGGTGGCCCTGATCGAGGCCGGTCCGCCCGACACCAGTGCCTTGATCCATTGCCCCGCGGGCATCGCGCTCATGGCCCGCACCGAAATCGTCTCGCAAGGCCTGAACACCGTCCCGCAGCCCGGCTTGAACGGCCGCATCGGTTTTCAGCCCCGTGGCCGCACCTTGGGGGCTCCAGCTCAACCAATGCGATGGCCTGCATCCGTGGCCAAGCCGTGGACTACGACACCTGGGCCCAGATGGGTTGCGCGGGTTGGTCATGGGCCGAGGTCTTGCCCTACTTTCTGAAGGCCGAGCACAACGAGCGCATTCGCAACGAATGGCATGGCCAAAACGGCCCATTGAACGTGGCCGACCTGCAAAGCCCCAATGCGTTTGCCAAACGCTTTGTGGAGGCAGGCGTGCAAGCGGGTTTGGCGCACACCACCGACTTCAACGGCCCCACGCAAGAAGGTGTGGGCCTGTACCAAGTCACGCAGAAGGCAGGCGAGCGTTTCAGCGCGGCCAAGGCTTACCTCACGCCCAACTTGGGCCGCCCCAATTTGCATGTCATGACCGGCATCAAGGTGGACCGCATTGGCTTGGTGGATGGCGTGGCGCGGCGGGTGCACACCTTGCAGGGTGGCAAGGCACAGACCGTGACCGCCCGGCGAGAAATCATTTTGAGTGCAGGCGCTTTTCAGTCACCCGCCATCCTCATGCGTTCGGGCATTGGGCCCGCCGCGCATTTGCAAAGCCAGGGCATCGAGGTGCTGCGCGACTTGCCCGGTGTGGGCGAAAACCTGTACGACCACCCTGACGCGGTGCTGGTGGCCGATGCACCGGGGCACACCGATTTGATCGGGGTGTCACTGCGGGGTACATGGCAGACCATGCAAGCCCTGTGGGCCTGGCGGCAACACCGCAAGGGGCCGCTCACCACCAACTTTGCCGAGGGCGATGCCTTTTACAAAAGCCGACCTGACGAAGCGCACCCGGACATCCAGCTGCACTTTGTGGTGGCCAAGCTGGTGTACCACGGCCGCCAATTGACGCTGGGGCATGGCTACTCTTTGCATGTGTGCTTGTTGCAACCCGACAGCCGGGGCCGCGTGCAATTGGCCGACCGCAACCCGAATAGCGCACCGTTGATTGACCCGCAGTTTTTGAGTGACCCGCGTGATCTGCAGCGCTTGCGCGACAAAGTTCGCCAAGCCCAAAACATCCTAGCCCAACCCGCCTTGACCGCGTACGGCAAAGAGTGGGCAGCGTCTGCCGATGCGCGCAGCGACGAACAACTCGAACACTGGATTCGCCAGCACGCCGACACGGTCTACCACCCGGTGGGCACCTGCCGCATGGGCCAAGACAACATGGCGGTGGTGGACGCGAAACTGCTCGTGCACGGCGTGCCCGGCCTGCGCGTGGTCGACGCGTCGGTCATGCCGCGCATCGTGAGTGGCAACACCAACGCGCCGACGATCATGATTGCAGAGAAGGCGGTGGATTGGATTCGCGGGGCGCATTGATGCTTTTCGCCAGGCCGCGTATGGCTGTGAATGCCGGTTTTTGTTGTTCTTTGCAGTGGAGTGCATCTGAAAGGCGTTGAGCGCACCAAAATAATTTGTAGCTAATTTTTCGTATTTATTTCGGTATAGTGGAGCGCTTCACGCCTGCTGCGCTGGTTGGTGCGGGAGGGATGTTGCAAGGGGCTGGTTGCCGGGTTAGGTCTGTTGATTTATCCCTGCATGTAAACATATTGACTGGTCTGAAACCCATGGCACAAGTCGATTGCAACGAGTTCAACAAAAAGATGTATCGACCGTGCCCGGATGTATCCACCGGGTTTTTGCGGTTTACATCACGTTAGGTTTCACATCTAGTCTGCGTCAACGTTAGGTCTCGCAATTCACATCTCATCAATCGCACATGAAGTCATCGATCACTGTTTGGGGCAGGCGCTCCTCTTTTAATGTTCAGAAGGTTCTATGGACGCTTGATGAACTAGGACTTCACTACGAGCACCGCAATGCGGGCGGAAGCTTTGGCGGCCTCGACGATCCAGCATTCCTGGCAATGAATCCAAATGGACTTGTCCCGGTCATCCTTGACGAGGAAGGGTCAGTTTGGGAATCCAACTCTATCGTCAGGTACCTCTGCGCCAAACACTCGCAAGGGAATCTCTGGATTGAAGATTCTTTTGCCCGGTCAAAAGCGGATCGTTGGATCGACTGGGCTGCTACAGCACTGCAACCCAGTTTCATGCGTCTCTTCTGGGGCTACTACCGCACGCCAGAAGCTCAGCGAGACAAATTGGCCAACCAGGCCGCACTTTCAAGCTGTCTCAAGCACTTTCGACTACTTGACGCCCATCTTGCGAACAACGACTTTTTGGCAGGAAGTCACTTCACGGCGGCTGACATTCCAGCAGGAACTGCCCTTCATCGTTACTTCGGGCTGGGTCTGGCGGTTGAGGAACCACCCAACGTGATGGCTTGGTTCAGCCGCCTCAAGAAGAGACCCGCGTTCCGTCAGCATGTACTCGTACCATTCGATGACTTGTATGGGCGCATTGCTTTCTAGGCGCCAGCGAGCGAGGCTTAACCATTTGCTCAACCGAACGCTACAGAGCTTGCCGCCGTCTGGGTCGGCATTTAATTCTGGCCCTCCCTTCGCCAACTTGTTCTGCGCAGGTTAGCTCAAACTTTAAGACGCAAACACCTTATGGTCGATTTTCCCGCACTGCAGACATCCCGACTCACGCTGCGTGAGGTTGTGGAATCGGATGCGGAAAATATTTTTCGTATTCATGGCGACGCCAAGTACATGAGATGGTTCGGTTCGGATCCGATTCGCGATCTTGACGACGCCGCGAAGTTGGTCGCTACGTTTGCCAGTTGGCGCAAAGAGCCAGTTTCCGGTGCACGCTGGGCTTTGGAGTTGAAAGACCAACCCGGACTGATCGGTACATGTGGCTTGTTTCGCTGGAATCGAAGCTGGAAATCCTGCATCGTCGGTTACGAAATCAGTCCAGCGTATCAGGACCGCGGATATGTAAAAGAAGCTCTAAAAGCAATCATCACATGGGGTTTTCGAGAGGCGCAGTTCAATCGAATCGAGGCGCAGGTTCACCCTGACAACACGGCATCTCTGGCCTTACTCGAGGCGCTCGGGTTCCTGCAAGAGGGGCGGCAGCGCGAAGCTGGCTACTGGGTGGGCCAGCACCATGACCTCCTACAGTACGCGCTGCTCAATAAGCAGTGGAGCACAACGAATGAGGTCTGACCTTCTGTTGATGCGGATGTCTTCGCCCACCGCTGAGCGTTAGCGTTGGCTTGCCAAATCAATTACATCATCCATCGAAGAGGAGCATTCCATGTCGCACAGATCCCCGCTTGAAGTCGTACAGGCTCAACTGGACGCGTACAACGCGAAAGACATTGAGGCACTGCTGGCCACCTACTCGCCAAATGCGGAGCAGTACGCAACAGGTGGAGAGCTGCTGGCGCGAGGGCACGAGCAGATGCGTCCGCGCTTTCTTGCGCGGTTCGCCGAGCCCAACCTTTACGCAAGGCTACTGTCTCGACAAGTGGTGGGAAATATGGTCGCTGACCTTGAGCTGATTGAACGCACATTTCCAGAGGGCGTCGGCTCCATCGAGATGTTGTGTGTCTACGAAGTGTTCGATGGTCAAATTTTGCGGGCCACGTTCGCTACTGGCGAGAAAAGGCTGTATGCAGGCCCTTCCATTGCAAGCTAATAAATTGCTCAAACGGTCGAGTTTGCCGTTAGCATTTGATTCATCAGCCCAAAGAATTGGCGCTTGCGCGCAAACGTATGAAGGACTGGAAACATGTTGACGCATCAACAACTGCCCACCCAAGCACTGGCCGATGCGGCTGTCAAAGCAGAATTTGACAAACTAAGCGACGAATTTTCTTTGTTGGATGATTTCTTGATGGAACGCATGTCGCAAGGCCTCACTCAAGCGCCCTGCTCAGCGAGCAAAAAATTTAACAAAGTGGGCGGCTGAGAACGTCAATGCAAGGAACTCGCATGTTCAAGTTCGAATGGAAAAGCACAAAGCAACTTGCTCAAGCATGGCGTGTCTTTTGACGAAACTGTCAGCGTTTTTGGAGATGCTTTGGCCTTGACTTTTTCGGACACTGATCACTCAATGGATGAGGACAGGAGCCGAACCTATGGAATCTCAAACAAGGAGCGACATTTGGTGGTCGTTCACACGGAGCGTCGCAACAGCATTCGAATCATCAGCGCAAGAAAGGCAACCCGATATGAAAAAGACATCTACAAAAATGGCTGATCTGGATATTCCTGAATTGAAGCGCGATCAACTTGGCAAGGGTGTTCGCGGCAAGCACCTTCAACATTTCGCGCAGGGCAGCAATGTCGTGGTGTTGCAGCCCGAAATTCTCAAGTCGTTTCCGACTTCTGAAGCCGTCAATAAGGCTTTGGCCAGCATGCTTGCTTTTGCTCACGAAACTCAAGTTCTGTCTGTTCGTACAAAAACCACCACGCGCAAACGCTTGGCGGCTCCCTGAACGAAATAGTGCAACAGCCGTGCGTCACGCACGCAGAGAAGAGGTGGCACTTTATGAAAGCTAAAAATTTCGACCAGCAGTTTGATGATGGTGTCGACATCACTGCTTCTTTGGACTTGTCCAAAGCCAGGCGCGTGCAGCAAGCGCAGAAGCGGGTGAATGTTGATTTCCCAACATGGATGGTTGACTCGCTGGACCGCGAAGCCAGCAAACTGGGGGTGACGAGGCAGTCCGTGATCAAGGTTTGGCTGGCCGAGCGCCTTCAGGCGACGAATTCTCAGGTGCCGTTACAACGGACGTCCAAAGTTGCGACTCACCGTTGAACTTCACCTCAGTTTCACCCCACCCGCCGATACCCCCACGCAACCCGCATCCCCGTCGTCACCGCACACAGCGGCAAACACCGCCAATGTTTCGCTCAGGATTGATCGCGGCGAGTGCACCGCCCCTACAGAAAACCATCGCCCATGAAAAAAGCGCCCGAAGGCGCTTTTTTCATGGGGGCGGTCAAGCTCACTTCTTCTTGGCCACCACCCGCACCATCTCCAGGCACTGCTTGGCGTAGCCCCATTCGTTGTCGTACCAGGCGACGATCTTGACGAAGCTCTTGTCGAGCGCGATGCCGGCGGTTGCGTCAAACACGCTGGCGCAGGATTCGCCACGGAAGTCGGTGGAGACCACTTTTTCGTCGGTGTAACCCAGCACGCCTTTGAGGGCGCCTTCGCTTTGTGCTTTCATCTCGGCGCAGATTTCGGCGTAGCTGGCGTCGCTGTTCAGCTCCACCGTGAGGTCCACCACCGACACGTCAGACGTGGGCACGCGGAAGGCCATGCCGGTGATCTTGCCCTTGATTTCGGGGATGACCACGCCCACGGCCTTGGCCGCGCCCGTGCTGCTGGGGATGATGTTTTCCAGGATGCCACGGCCGCCGCGCCAGTCTTTGCGGGACGAGCCGTCCACGGTCATTTGGCTGGCGGTGGCGGCGTGCACGGTGGTCATGAGGCCGCGCTTGATGCCCCATTTGTCTTGCAGCACTTTGACCACGGGGGCCAGGCAGTTGGTGGTGCATGACGCATTCGACACGATGGCTTCGCCTGCGTATTTTTTGTGGTTCACGCCATAGACGAACATGGGGATGCTGTCTTTGGACGGGGCCGAGATCACGACCTTTTTGGCGCCCGCAGCCAGGTGCATTTGGCTGGTGGGCTCGGTCAGGTAGTGGCCCGTGCATTCGAGCACGGTGTGCACGCCCATCTCGCCCCAGCGCAGGTTGTGTGCATCGCGCTCGTGCGAGAGCTTGATCTTTTTGCCGTTGACGATGAGGGTGTCTTCGGTGAAGTCCACCGTGCCGTCAAAGCGGCCGTGCACGCTGTCGTACTTGAGCATGTAGGCCAGGTAGTCGGACGGCTTGGGGTCGTTGATGCCGACGATCTGGATATCGTCGTAGCCGTGTTTGAGGGCGGCGCGAAGAGCCAGACGGCCGATGCGGCCAAATCCGTTGATACCCAGCTTGATGGTCATGGTGAGAGCCTCAGGAGATAAGTTACTAAACCGTTACGTAACCGGATTTGAAATCAAAACCCTTGCATGGGCCTGATCCCCGGACCTGTCTTGTGCACTTAGTCAAGCCAAATGACGTTGAAGCGGTCCGGCCGGTCAGTGGCCGACTGGCCCCACCACGAACCCGCATGGGTTCGTGATGGGGGTGTCCATCAGGCCTTGAGCAGCGCAGTGTGGACCGTGTCGGCCACGTTTTCGGCAGTGAAGCCGAAGTGTTTGAAGAGCACAGACGCGGGGGCCGACTCGCCGTAGGTGTCGATGCCGACCACAGCGGCGCAGCCGTATTTCCACCAGCCGTCGGTGGAGCCCATCTCGACCGCCACACGGGGCAGGCCCTTGGGCAGCACGCTTTGTTTGTATTCGGTGTCTTGGCGGTCAAACACATTGGTGCTGGGCATGGAGACCACGCGCACACCGATCTTGCGTTCGGCCAGCAGTTTTTGCGCGGCCAAGGCCAGTTGCACTTCAGAGCCGGTGGCGATGATCACGCCGTGGGTCTTCTTGATGCCGACGTGCTCAGGCTCGGACAAGACATAAGCGCCACGGCTGATGTCGCCCAGATCGCTCTTGGGCGAGTAGGCCAGGTTTTGACGGCTGAGCAGCAGGGCCGATGGACGGTGAGCGTTTTGCAGCGCCACAGCCCAGGCCACGGTGGTTTCGGCCGTGTCGGCCGGACGCCACACGTCCAGGCCAGGGATCAGGCGCAGGCTGGCGGCGTGCTCGATCGACTGGTGGGTCGGGCCGTCTTCGCCCAGACCGATGGAGTCGTGGGTGAAGACGTGGATCACGCGCTGCTTCATCAGCGCGGCCATGCGGATGGCGTTGCGCGAGTAGTCAGAGAAAGTGAGGAAGGTGCCGCCGTAAGGGATGTAGCCACCGTGCAGGGCCACGCCGTTCATGATGGCGGCCATGCCGAATTCGCGCACGCCGTAGTTGATGTGGCGACCGATTTGGCCGTCTTCGGTCTTGACCACGTCGCCCGCCAGGTCCACGCGGAAGGCGGGGGTGCTTTTGGTGTTGGTCAGGTTAGAGCCCGTGAGGTCGGCCGAACCGCCCAGCATTTCAGGCAGGGCAGCGGTGAAGGCTTCCAGCGCCAGCTGGCTGGCCTTGCGGCTGGCCACGGTCTCGCCCTTGGTGTGGGCGGCGACCACGGCGTCAAACGCCACCTGGTTGAAGTTCTTGGGCAAGTCGCCCTTCATGCGGCGCACAAACTCTTTGGCTTGTGCCGGGAAGGCGGCTTTGTAAGCGGCAAAGGCGGTGTTCCACTCGTCTTCGCGGGCTTTGCCAGCGGCTTTGGCGTCCCAATCGGCGTACACCTCTTTGGGGATCTTGAAGGGCTCGGCCGTCCAGCCCAAGGCTTCGCGGGTGAGTTTGATTTCTTCAGCACCCAAAGGCTCGCCGTGGGCTTTGGAGGTGCCTGCACGGTTGGGCGAGCCTTTGCCGATGGCGGTCTTGCAGACGATCAGGGTGGGCTTGTCGGCGCTGTGTTTGGCACTGGCAATGGCGGCCGACACGACAGCGGCGTCGTGGCCGTCCACAGCGTCGATCACGTTCCAGCCACAGGCGGCAAAACGCTGGGGCGTGTTGTCGATGAACCATGGGGCGACTTGGCCGTCGATCGAGATGCCGTTGTCGTCGTACAGCGCAATCAGTTTGTTCAGTTTCCAGGCACCGGCCAGGGCCACGGCCTCGTGGCTGATGCCTTCCATCAGGCAGCCGTCACCCATGAACACGTAGGTGTGGTGGTTGACGATGGCGTGGCCTTCTTGGTTGAACTCGGCGGCCAGCATTTTTTCGGCCAACGCCATGCCCACGGCGTTGGTGATGCCTTGGCCCAATGGGCCGGTGGTGGTTTCCACGCCGGGGGTCACGCCCACTTCGGGGTGGCCTGCGGTTTTGCTGTGCAGGGTGCGGAAATTCTTGAGTTCTTCAATCGGCAGCTTGTAGCCGGTCAGGTGCAGCACCGAATAGATCAGCATGGAGCCGTGGCCGTTGGACAGCACGAAGCGGTCGCGGTTGGCCCAGTGCGGGTTTTTGGGGTTGTGTTGCAGGTGATCGCCCCACAAAGCGACGGCCATGTCGGCCATGCCCATGGGGGCGCCGGGGTGACCGGAGTTGGCTTGTTGAACGGCGTCCATTGCGAGCGCGCGGATGGCGTTCGCCATTTGTTGTTGATTGGCCATGAGAGGGCAACTCCGGTGAAGAATTCGGGAAAACCCGAGATTTTAGCGTTTGTCCATGGGGTGGCGCTGCGCTTGCAGCCTGTGCGCTGGACTCAGGCTTGGGCTTCGCTTTGTTGACGTGCCAGCACGTAGCGGCGCATGGCCACAGCGGGGGCATCGGCAGCCACTGAAAATTCGTACAAATCCTCGGCCGGTGTGTTGGCCAAGGCCAGTTCCTGCAAGACCAGGCCGTCCACATCTTCTTGAAAAGCCACAAACAACTGCTCGTGCATGAAGCGGGTGGTGGCCGAGTCTTGCAAGGCAAAGTCGCGCCCGTGCACGATGAAGTAGTGCGTGCTGGTGGCGATTTCGGGCGTGGGCATGTGCGCGGTGCGAATGCGGTATTGCGGGCGTTCGTTTTCGGGCAGGTGGCAGTCGTAGAAAGTCACCGAGACTTCGTGCAGCCCCAAGCTGCGGAACTCCGAGCGCACGATGCGGGCGGCTTGGCCCTTGCCCGTCAAGCCCGTGGGCACGGCCCACACCGGGGGCAAGGTGGTGGGCACCACGTTGCGCAGCAAAGCGAATTGGCCATCGCCTATTTCACTTTCGAACGCGGCTTTGGCGTAATCGGGGGTGCCAAAACTTTTGGCGTGCAAAAAGCTCAGGTGCGTCAGGTCCAGCAGGTTTTCGTGCAGGCGCACATAGCTCGCTTGCAGGCCGAGGTAGCCTTGTGAACGCTCCCAGTCAACGCTGTCCATCCAGTCTTGTGGGGGCAGCTTGGACAAGTCGGCTTGCTCCGCCTCGCCCATCCAAATCCAGACCACGGCCCCGCGTTCGTGGGTGCGGTAAGCCCGGATGCCCACGTTTTTGGGACACGTCGCCTGCGAGGGCACCTCGATGCAATCACCCTCGGTGTTGAAACGCAGTCCGTGGTAGGCGCACACGATGGTGTCTTGTTCCAATGTGCCGGCCGACAAGGGCATGGAGCGGTGTGGGCAACGGTCTTCCAGGGCCACCACTTGGCCAGCGGTGGTTCTGTAAAAAGCCAGACGACGGCCCAGCAGCGTGCGGGCGAGCAATTGGTCCGTGATCTCCTGGCCAAAAGCGGCCACGTACCAGTCGTTCATGACAAAGGGGGTGTGGCGGTCGGCCATGCGTTGGGATGCGCTTTGTGCAGCGGCGATGACGGGAGGCAGCGGGCGTGTCATGACAATCTCTTTCTTCGGCCCCACCCCTGAACCGGACTTGAGCTGGTGGGTGGGACGCGGGTCAGCAGTTTAGGGTCAGCCCGTGGGCTTGTTCTGTCTCGTGAGCGCCTCAAAGCGTGGCAACATGCCGTGATGTCGATTTCAACTTCTGCACAAACACGCCCGAACGGTGCGGCCCCAGCCCAAGCCATGATCCTTGCCGCCGGACGCGGCGAGCGCATGCGTCCCCTGACCGATGTGACCCCCAAACCGCTGCTGCGCGTGCGCGGCCAGCCCCTCATGCAGTGGCCCATGCAGGCGCTCGCACGGGGCGGTTTTGTGCGCCAGTTGACCAACACGGCCTGGTTGGGCGAGCAAATTTCGGCGCAATGGGGTGAGCGCATCACCTGGCCTGGCCTGCCCGAGGTGCAGATGACTTATTCGCACGAAGGCCAAGACTTTGGCCAGGCGCTGGAGACGGCGGGTGGCATTGTGCGGGCCTTGCCTCTGCTCGATGACGTGTTCTGGGTGGTTGCGGGCGATGTGTTTGCGCCCGATTTTGTGTTTGCGCCAGAGGCTGTGCAGCGTTTTGAGGCCAGTGCTGCCTTGGCCCATTTGTGGCTGGTGCCCAACCCCGAGCACAACCTGGCTGGCGACTTTGGTTTGTCGGACACCGCTCAAGTGCTCAACTTGCCCAAAGGCGCGGCGGCTTGCAAGTACACCTTCAGCACCATCGCGCTGTACAAACAAGCTTTTTTTGCCCATTGCGGTGTGCCTGCAGGCAACCCCCAAGGCGTGGCACTGGCACTGGCGCCTTTGTTGCGTGCCGCCATGGACCGGGGGCAAGTGACCGGCGAGGTATACGCGGGTGCCTGGGCCGATGTGGGCACGCCGCAGCGTTTGGCCGACTTGGTATGATCAAAGTACCCATTTAATGGGCATTTTTATCAAAAAAATCATATCAATGAACTCAAAATTCAAATTCTGCTTGGCTGCAGTGTCTTTGTTGACCTTGGCCGCATGCGCCACACGTCCGGAAAGTATTTCTGCCTCGTATGTGTCGCACGAAAAATATGCCGGCCGTGACTGCACACAGCTGAACACGGACATGAGCACGGCCCGTGCCGAGTTGCAAAAGTTCTCGTCCATGCAAGACTCCAAAGCCAACATTGATGCGGCCACGGTCTTTGTTGCCTTGATTCCTGCCAGCAAACTTTCTGGCGATCACGCAGGCGACGTCGCAAAGTGGAAAGGTGAAGTTGAGGCGGTGGACACGGCCTTGATCAAGGCCGGTTGCAAAAAGTAAACCCTCAAAGTCGCACAAACTGGGCGGGCGCGAGCCCCTGTTTGTGCATGGGTCTACCGCTGCGCGGACATGGGTCACAGGGGTGGCCTTCTACAATGTTCAAATGACTTCAAACCCCCTCTACGCCCAACGCCGTGCCCGCCTCGCTGCCCAATTGGGCGCAGGCGGTATTGCCATCATCCCCACCGCGCCCGAGCGCCAGCGCAACCGCGACAGCGATTACCTGTACCGGCATGACAGTTACTTTTATTACCTGACCGGCTTCACCGAGCCGCACGCCAGTTTGGTGATCACGGCCGAGGGCGAGTGCACGCTGTTTTGCCAGCCCAAAGACTTGGAGCGCGAAATTTGGGACGGCATCCGTTTGGGGCCAGACGCAGCACCCGCCGCTTTGGGCGTGAACCGGGCCTTGCCCATCGGCGAGATGGCCGCGCACATGCCCAAGTTGCTGGAAAACCGCAGCACCGTGTGGTATCCCTTTGCCATCCACACGGGGCTGGAAAGCCTGGTGAACGGTTGGCTGCAGTCGGTGCGTGCGCGGGTGCGTTATGGCGCTTTGTGCCCCGAGCAGCAGCGCGATTTGTGCAGCCTGCTGGACGAGATGCGCTTGGTCAAAGACGCGCACGAACAAGACATCATGCGCCGCGCCAGCGCTATCAGCGCCCGTGCCCACATCCGCGCCATGCAACGCAGCGCGGCCATGCTGCGTGCGGGCCAAGAGGTGCGCGAATACCACCTCGACGCCGAGTTGCTGCACGAGTTCCGCCAGCACGGCTCGCAGTACCCGGCCTATGGCTCCATCGTGGCCGGCGGGGCCAATGCCTGCGTGTTGCATTACCGCGCCGACACGGCCTTGATCCAAAACGGCGACTTGGTGCTGATCGATGCCGGTTGCGAGTTGGACGGTTATGCCAGCGACATCACACGCACCTTCCCCGCCAACGGCACATTCACCGGGCCGCAACGCGTTTTGTACGACCTGGTGCTGGCCTCGCAAGACGCGGCCGTGGCCGCCACCAAGGCCGGTGCCCGTTTTGTGGACCCGCACGAGGCCACCGTGGCCGTGCTGGCGCAGGGCCTGCTCGACGTGGGCTTGCTCGACAAAAACAAGGTGGGCAACGCGCAAGACGTGATCACCAACCGCAGCTATTTCCAGTTCTACATGCACCGCACCGGCCACTGGTTGGGCATGGACGTGCACGACTGCGGCAGCTATGTCGAGCCCTCGCAGGTGGGCCAGGTCAGCGAGCGCAAAGACCCGCTGAGCGGCGAGTTGATCAAAGACCGCCCCAGCCGCATCCTGCAGCCGGGCATGGTGCTGACCATCGAGCCAGGCTTGTATGTGCGCCCTGCCCCCGGCGTGCCCGAGCAGTTCCACAACATCGGCATCCGCATCGAAGACGATGCCATCGTGACCGCCACCGGTTGCGAGCTGATCACGCGCGGCGTGCCGGTGAAGGCCGACGAGATCGAAGACTTGATGCGGGGCTGAAAGGCCCATGCCGCCGCACGCCTCAGGGCAATTGCTCTCTATCCAGACCGGCCAGGTGCGCCCCCTCATGGTGGGCGGGCGCAAACTGGTGTCGGCCATTGGCAAAACCACGGTTTCTGGACCCGTCGAGCTGGGACTGCTGGGCTTGGCCGGTGACGAGCAAGCCGACTTGTCGGTGCATGGGGGCCTGAGCAAGGCGGTGTACGCCCTGCCATCTGAACATCTGCCCTGGTGGCAGGCGCAGCGACAGGCCCAGGGCGCAACGATGTTTGAAGAAGCGTTGGCACCAGGCTATTTGGGCGAAAACCTGAGCTTGCAAGGCCTGCTCGAACATGAACTTTTCATTGGCGACCGCCTCGACTTTGGCGACGTGGTCTTGCGTGTCACTCAACCGCGCGAGCCCTGCGGCAAATTCAACGCCGTCATGGGCTACGCGCAAGCCGCCAAAGACATGGTGCAAAGCGGGCGCTGTGGCTTTTATTTGGCGGTCGACAAACCCGGCTTTTTGCAAGCTGGGGCCACATGCCAAGTGCTGGCAGGCTCTCGTTCGACCCGCGTGACCGAGGCCTTGCAGCACAAAGCCTGGAAGCATTTGCGCTGAACCCCGCCATTTGTGCGCAAAAGTCAAAAGCCAACTCACTTTCTATGGGCATTACCCGGACTCAACACCTTGAATCCCGGGTCTACAATGAAAATACCGCCCGACTGTCGCCATGCGCGTTGACAAATTCTTTGCCATGCGCCTTGGCTGCTGAACCCCGGCAGCCCTGACAGCACTTCCCTACAACGGAGCCAAAAAATGACCAACAAGGTCCAAGCCGAAGAAAAACGCGCCCAGCTGCGCAAAGCCGCACTCGAATACCACGAGTTCCCCACCCCCGGCAAAATCGCTATCGCCCCCACCAAGCAGCTGGTCAACCAGCACGATCTGGCCCTGGCCTATTCGCCCGGCGTGGCTGCCCCTTGCGAAGAAATCGTCAAAGACCCGGCCAACGCCTTCAAGTACACCAGCCGGGGCAACCTGGTGGGTGTGGTGACCAACGGCACCGCCGTGCTGGGCCTGGGCGACATCGGCCCGCTGGCCAGCAAGCCGGTCATGGAAGGCAAGGGCGTCTTGTTCAAGAAGTTCTCGGGCATCGACGTGTTCGACATCGAGATCAACGAAAAAGACCCGGACAAGCTGGTCGAGATCATTGCCTCGCTCGAACCCACTTTTGGCGGCATCAACCTCGAAGACATCAAGGCGCCCGATTGCTTCTACATCGAGCGCAAGTTGCGCGAGCGCATGAAGATTCCGGTCTTTCACGACGACCAACATGGCACCGCCATCGTGGTGGGCGCGGCCATCTTGAACGGCCTGAAGATCGTGGGCAAAGACCCCAAGCAGATCAAGCTGGTCACCTCGGGTGCTGGCGCAGCGGCCTTGGCTTGCCTGGGTTTGCTGGTCAAGCTGGGCATCCCGCGTGAAAACATCTGGGTCACCGACCTGGCCGGCGTGGTGTACGAAGGTCGCACCGAGCTGATGGACGAAGACAAGATCCAGTTCGTGCAAAAAACCGAGCACCGCACCCTGCGTGAAGTGATTGCCGGGGCCGATGTGTTCCTGGGCCTGTCGGCAGGCGGTGTGCTCAAGCAGGACATGGTCCAGTCCATGGCCGCCAAGCCATTGATTTTTGCGCTGGCCAACCCCAACCCCGAGATCAACCCCGAAGACGTCAAAGCTGTGCGCGACGACGCCATCATGGCCACAGGCCGCACCGATTACCCCAACCAGGTCAACAACGTCCTGTGCTTCCCCTACATCTTCCGGGGTGCTTTGGATTGCGGCGCGACCACCATCACGCTGGAGATGGAAATCGCCGCGGTGCACGCGATCGCCGAGCTGGCCCAGGCCGAGCAAAGCGAAGTGGTGGCTGCAGCCTATGTGGGCGAGCCGCTGGCCTTTGGCCCCGAGTACCTGATTCCCAAGCCCTTTGACCCGCGCCTGATGATGAAAATCGCCCCAGCCGTGGCCCAGGCTGCAGCGGAGAGCGGCGTGGCTTCGCGCCCGATCGCCGACATGGACGCCTACCGCGAACGCCTGCAAGGCTTTGTCTATGCATCAGGCACCATGATGAAGCCGATTTTCACGGCCGCCAAACGCGCCCTGAAAAAGCGCATCGCCTACAGCGAAGGCGAAGAAGAACGCGTGCTGCGTGCATCCCAAATCGTGGTGGACGAGGGCATTGCACGTCCCACTTTGATCGGTCGCCCGGCCGTGATCGCCGAGCGCATCGAAAAATTTGGCCTGCGCTTGAAAGAAGAGCTGGACTACGACGTGGTCAACGTCGAGATGGACCACCGCTACCGTGATTTTTGGCAGACCTACCACCGCATGACCGAGCGCAAGGGCATCACCGAGCAAATTGCCAAGATCGAGATGCGACGCCGCTTGTCCCTGATTGGCGCCATGTTGCTGCACAAAGGCGATGTGGACGGCATGATCTGCGGCACCTGGGGCACCAACCCCATGCACCTGAACTACATCGACCAAGTGGTAGGCAAGCGGGCGGGCGTCAACACCTTTGCCTGCATGAACGGCTTGATGCTGCCGGGCCGCCAAGTCTTCATGGTCGACACCCATGTGAACTACGACCCCACGGCCGCGCAATTGGCTGAGTTCACCATCATGGCCGCCGAAGAAATGCGCCGTTTCGGCATCCAGCCCAAGGCGGCCCTGTTGTCGCACTCGAACTTTGGCTCGTCCAACCAGCCCAGCGCCGTCAAGATGCGTGAGGTGCTGGACCTGCTGCGTCAAAACGCGCCCTGGCTGGAAGTGGATGGCGAAATGCACGGTGACGTGGCCCTCGACGCTGCCTCGCGCAAGGTCATCATGCCCAACAGCACCTTGGTGGGTGATGCCAATTTGCTGGTTTTGCCCAATATTGACGCCGCCAACATTGCCTACAACCTGCTCAAAACCGCTGCGGGCGGCAACATTGCCGTCGGCCCGGTTTTGCTGGGTGCCGCCAAGCCCGTGCACATTTTGACGCCCAGCACCACGGTGCGTCGCATTGTGAACATGACGGCGCTCACGGTGGCAGACGCCAACGCGGCCCGTTGAGCGGCATGAAGACGGTGTAAGTTCACATTTGATAAAAGTATGCAAACTGTCTTTGCCTAATTATTGGGCAATCGCTTGCATTTTTGTCGCATTTGTCGCACACTAGCGCCTTCGAGTTTTCGGGTAAACCCGGATGCTCCTGAAAGGTAAATTCATGAGGGTGGCACAACAAGCCGTGACCCGTCATCCTTGGCTTGCCATGGTGATGGGTTTGTTTTTGATGGTTTGCACACATGCTGTGCAGGCCCGCACATCCCAAGAGGTGCAAGCTTTGTCAACCATGTTGACAACAGAATTGCCCCGCGAAGGCCAAGAAACGTACCTGAAGATCCGTCAAGGAGGTCCTTTTCCTTACGAAAAGGACGGTACGATTTTTGGCAACCGCGAGCGCATTCTGCCGCGTGAGGCGAGGGGCTATTACCGTGAATACACCGTCAGGACGCCGGGTGCGAGGAACCGGGGAGCTCGCCGCATTGTTTGCGGTGGTTTGGTGCCCGCTGAACCGAAAGCCTGTTACTACACGCAAGACCATTACGCGAGTTTTCGCATGATTGTCGACAAGCCCTGATTTTTTTAGACTTTAAGAAAGACCACGGAGATGGACATGCCGATTCGCCCGGACCAAGAGACACCCTTGAAAGGTGTGCGGTCCAACATCGTGCAGTCGATTCGCGCTTACCGCGTGAGCGATTTGCAAGAAGCCGCCCAAGGCCTGGGCCACCACTTTTTGTACGCCAACCTGGCCGAAGCCCAGAGCAAACAAGACGTGTTGGACCTGATTGGTGCGCAATTCACCCTGCCTTCGCACTTTGGCAAGAACTTTGATGCCTTGTACGACTGCATGACCGACCCTTTGCACAAGTCTGGCCCACAGCCTGGCTTCATCGTGGTGCTGGAGCAAATTCCTGCGCACGTCAAGTTTGACAAGGAAGCACGCGAGCAATTGCTCGACATCTTCCGTGACACGGCCGATTACTGGGGAGACCGGAAAGTTCCTTTCCGATGCTTCTATTCTTTTCTGTAGCCCGTTCTGCGCAAAACAGCCAAGCAGGACGGGCGAATGAGGCACAAACCGAAGACGCCGTGATGGCCGAATCGGTCGAAGACGGCGAAAAAATGCCCACCGACAAATTGGTGGACGTGTCGCCCTTGGCGCTGCGCATGAGCAGCCCATTCAACGCAGGTTACTGGCTCGCAGCCGCCTGACCCCACCATGAGCCGCTTTCAGCGGCCCTCCAGAAAAAGCCCGTCATCGACGGGCTTTTTCTTTGGCCAAGGGCAAACACCCATCGCCAGCAGGCTGGCTCCCACAAAGACAAGCATCAGCTGCTGACCCCCTGTAGGAACCCACCCCGAGGCTGACGTTCGTTCAGACGGCTTGGGCCAAGGCCACAAACTCGGCCACGGGCACCTCTTCGGCGCGGCGCTGCAAATCAAACTGCCCAGCAAAGCCTTTTTCATCCAACCATTTGCCCAAGGTGTTACGCAAAATCTTGCGGCGTTGACTGAAGGCCACTTGCACCAAGGTCTCCAAGGTTTTGACGTTCACCACTGGCGGAGTGGCCAGTGGCACCATGCGCACCACCGCGCTGTCCACCCTGGGCGGTGGATCAAAACTTTCGGGGGGCACAAACAGCACATTGGCCATCTCGTATCGCCACTGCAGCATGACCGACAGGCGGCTGTAGTCCGAGCTTGCGGGTTTGGCCACCATGCGGTCGATGACTTCTTTTTGCAGCATGAAATGCTGGTCTTCGATCACATCGACTTGCGCCAGCAAATGAAACAAGATGGGGGTGGAGATGTTGTACGGCAGATTGCCCACCACACGGATTTTTGGGCTTGCAGCGGCTTCAGACGAGGCCAGCATGTGCGTGGCCAATGCGCCAAAGTCCACTTTGAGCACATCGGACTCCACCACCGACAGGTGGGGGTGTTCACGCAAGCGCACGGCCAAATCACGGTCCAGCTCGATCACCGTCAAGTGTCCCAGGCGTTCCACCAGGGGTTGGGTCAAAGCGGCCAAGCCAGGCCCGATTTCGACCATGGCTTGCCCTGGCTGTGGGCTGATCGCGTCGACGATGGCATCGATGATGCCGCCATCGGTCAGAAAGTGCTGACCAAATCGTTTGCGGGCAATGTGCTTCATTGGGGCGGCTCGCGCATCTCGACATAGGCGCGGCCACGCAGGTCTTCGGCCCAGACGGTGTAGGCCTCGTCGAGCTTTTTCTCACGCAAGACTTTGCGAACCATGTCGCGTTGCTCGGCATCGGACAGCGGGGCATTGCGGCGATCGGTCACCTCGATCAGGTGCACGCCAAAACGAGACACCAAGGGCTCTGCCAGCTGGCCCGGGCGCAATCGGTTCATGACTTGTTCGAACTCGGGCACAAACATGCCCGGATTGGCCCAGCCCAAATCACCACCTTGTTGAGCGCTGCCGTCTTGCGACAGGCGTTTGGCCACCGCTGCAAAATCAGCTTTGCCCGCGAGAATGTCTTGCCGAACGCTGGCCAACTGCGCCAATGCTTGGTCTTGCGACAACTGAGCCCCCGGGCGCAACAAGATGTGCCGAGCGCGGGTTTGGGTGATGGTCAAATTGGCCGAAGGTTGCCGACGCTCCAGCACTTTCAAAATATGAAAACCAGCCCCTGAGCGCACGGGCTCGGTCACGCCCCCTACGGCCAAAGCTTGGGTTGCATTGACAAACAATTCGGGATAACGACTGGCCGAGCGCAGACCCAGCACGCCGCTGTTGGCGGCCAGGTCAGGGGCTTGTGAATAGGTTTTGGTCAGGGCCGCAAAATTTTCACCGGTGCGTGCCCGTTGTGCAATTTGGCGGGCCTGCCCGGCGAGTTGCTGGATTTGGGCCTCGGTGCTGTTTTCGGGCACCGCAATCAGGATCATGCCCAGGTTCAACTCAGCAGGGGCTTGGGCAGATTGGGCCGCTTGCTCTTTCAGGCGGTCCTGCAAAAACTTCTCGACTTCCAGGTCGCTCACGCGCACACGTCCCTCGACTTCACGCTCGCGAATGCGCGTCAGGGTCAGTTGCTTGCTCAGTTGCTCGCGGTATTGGTTGACCGACATGCCTTCTTGTTGCACGCGTTTGCGCAACTCATCGCGCGTGAGCTGGTTGCTGCTGGCCACATTCTGTTCGGCCATGTCCAGTGCCTCGGCATCGATCACGATGCCCATGTCCCGCGCTTGCTGAAGCTGGACTTTTTCGCCAATCAGTTGCTCCAGCGCCTGGGCCTTGATGTCTTCAGCACGGGGACGCTGGGCTTGGTTTTGTGTTTCACGCGTCAGGCGCTGGGCCAGTGCTTGGACTTCCTGGTTGGTAATGGGTTCTGAATTGACCACAGCCACAATGAAATCGGCCGGGCGAATGGCGACTGCAGAGGTCGGGGCCTGAGCCGTTGCCAACCCCACAGTGCCCATGCAAAGAGTGGTCAGCAAAGCCCATCGAACAGAAGACATGGATTTATTCATAGTTTTGAAAACGACTGGGTGCGACAAAGTTATCGCGCAGATTCTGATATCGGGGAATGTTGTTGCGCAGGGCCGACAAAGGACTGGCACCCACACGAGCCAAGCCAATGAACTCCAATTGGAACAGCAAACGGCTGGTGGCGGTGCTCACGGTGCTTTGCAAACGCTCAAAAGCAATGCGCCCCAGCCAGCAGCCACCGTCGTATTCAAAGCCCAACAAACTGTCCACCAAACGGCGCTCGTTGATGCTGAAGTTCATGCGCCCCACGGTGTACCAGCGGTCAGGGCCCAAGCCTTGACCGGGGGCACGGGTCCAGGCCGATTCTGCCGCGTCGTCGCGTCGCCCCATGAGGTCGCTCAGTGGCCACTGCCAGCCCAGGTCCACTTGTTCACTGACATCGCGGTTAAGGCGGTAAGCCGCGTTGACCACGCGGTAGGGACTGGGGCTGTAGCGGCCTTGCAAAGTGTTGCGGCTGACTTTGTTGGTTTGGTTGTTCAGTTGCACGGTGGCATCGAGCGCCCACCGGTCATCCCAGCGCACACCGGCCCCCAAGAGCATGTCGCTCAAACCGGTCTTGGCAGCGGTTTGTCCGGGCAAGACCACCTGCTGGTCAGAAAAACGGATGCGCTGCGCCATGCCCACGCGCAGCATCTCAGCCCCATTGGCCGCATCAAAAAAGCGACTGGTCACGCCCAGCGTCAAGGCGTCGTTGTCGATCAAACGGTCGTGACCCACGTAGGCGTTTTCGCTGTAAATGGTGGAGAGGTTGAAGTCGGTGGCACCGCTGTCATACACCGGCAGAAAACTCTGATCGCGGTAGGGTGTGCGCACATAAAAAGCCCGAGGCTCCAGGGTCTGCACCACTTGGCGGCCAAACCATTGGGTTTCGCGCTCCAGCACAAGACCCGAATCGAGCGAATAGGTGGGCAACACCCGGTTGGCCGAGCGGTTGCCGTTGTCCATGACCCCATCGAGCTGGTAGCGGGTCGCGTGCAATTGCAACTTGGGTGTGACAAAGCCCCAGGGCCGTATCCAGGGGCGGCTGACTTGGGCTTGCACAAAGCTGCGCTCGCCGTTGCGCGGCAAAGCGGTGCTGTTGGGGATGCGTGAATAGTCGGCCTCAAACCGGGTGGTGTCCCCGACGATGGACCAATCCATGCCATCGGCTTGCCATTGGCCGTAGCGCAAAGTGATTTGAGGGGCCCGGTCATAAGGCGGGGTGATGGGCGCACTGACGTCCTGCAAAGTTTGCCAGCGCTGCACCTGAGCGCTCATGCTCAAATCACCCAAGGCCCAGGCCAAAGTGCCGGTCGAGGGCAGCAAACGTTGGGTCAGGACTTGGCCCGACCGCGAAAAATCGCGCCAGTAATTGTCGTCACTGACCCGGTTCACGCTCAAGCCCAGACCGATCCGCCCAAGACCTTGCAGACCAGTCTCGATACCGCCTTGGTGCTGGGCCGACAAGCCCCAGCGGTTTTGCTGACGCAAGCTGTCTGAGGGCATCAGGTTCAAGCGCAACTGACCGTTGTAATCGGGTTCCAAGTAACGAAACTCGGTGTCCACGGCCACGCCGCGTTTGCTCATCACATGGGTGTTGACCGTGGCATCGCGGTTGGGCGCAATGTCGAAGTAATAGGGCTGCGAGACCTGCACACCATTGGTCGTGTCAATGCCCACCAAAGGCGGCAGCAAACCCGACTTGCGGTCTTCGGTCAGGGCAAAACTGACGGCCGGCAAAGCCATCAATGGCACGTCCTGAAAGCGCAACTGAACCCCCTCGGCCAAGGCACTGGACTCTTCGTTGTCCAGTGTCAGGCGCGTGGCCTTGAGCACCCACTCTGGCAGCCACTCGGGACCGGGTTTGCGCCGACAGGTGGTGTAGCTCACTTGCTGCATCACCGCACGATCGCTGTCCAAAAACACCAAAGATGCCGCATCGCCATAGCCACTGCTTTTGTACAACTCAAAGCGCGGTTGCATCAACTGGCCCCGAAAACTGTCCATTTGAAGGACCAGACTTGGGCCCACAAACAAACTCCCATCCCGGCTCACACGGACATCCCCCGAGGCCTTCACCTCGTCTTGTGTCTGGTCATAGTCCAGGCGATCGGCCCGGATGCTCAGGCCCGGACGGCGGATGGTGGCCTGACCCTGCAATTGCACATCCAGGTCGGGCCGCACCGTCAGCTGCTGCGCTTGTACAAAGGTTGGGGCTTCTTTTTTTTGCCTGTCTGAAACCGCCTCTTCCAGCAAAGGGCTGCTGCGCAAAGTCAGCACGGAGCCATCGACGCGGGCTTGCGCCCAAACTGTGCCCACAGGCATGCCGCACAACACTGCGCCCGCCAGGCCAAGGGCCAAGGGCGAAGCCAACGTGGGCAGCAGCAAAAAACGGGCAGAGATGAACTTCACAGACAGAGGGCAGGGTAGAGGAGGCAGTCAGGTCACACGGCGGGTGCAACAACAGGCTTTGTAGAATCGGATTATCCATGAGCCACCCCCACCTGCCCCCCACTTTGCCCCACACCAGCGCTGACGCTGCGAGCCACGAGGTCCTTTGGGCCGATTCCCTGCGCCAAAGTCACTTCAATGCTTGGCTTGAAAGCTTGTCCCGTCCCCACAGTCTTGTGCCCGAATCGGTCCGTATCGCCTCTGCCGATGCGAGCTTTCGGCGTTATTTGCGGGTGGACACCCAACAAGGCCAGACCCGCATCATCATGGATGCACCACCGGACAAGGAAAACAGCCGTCCCTTTGTGCAGGTGGCCACATTGATGCAAAACGCAGGCCTGAAGGCACCCGAGGTGTTGGACTGGCACGAAGCCCACGGCTTCATGCTGCTGAGCGACTTGGGCGACGCCACCATGATGTCGGCCATCGACCCCGAGCGCCCTCAGGCCAACCACGGCCTGTACATGCAGGCGGTCGATGCACTGGTGCAGTGGCAGCTGGCCTCGCGCCCGGGCGTGCTGCCACCCTATGACGCCGCTTTGCTGAACCGCGAACTGAGCCTGTTCCCCGATTGGTATTTGGCCCAGCACCGGGGCGTGCAGCTGCAAGGTGCGCAGCGCGAGGTGTTCGACAAGGCCTTCGCCCTGATCGTGCAACGCAATCTGGCCGCGCCCAGTGTGTATGTGCACCGCGACTTCATGCCGCGCAATTTGATGATGCCTTGTGGCAGCAGTGCACAACTGGGTGTATTGGATTTTCAGGACGCGGTTTACGGCCCCATCAGCTACGACATCGCCAGCCTGATGCGCGACGCCTTCCTCACCTGGGACGAAGACTTTGTGCTCGACATCACCATCCGCTACTGGGAAAAAGCCCGCAAGGCGGGCTTGATGGACTTTGAAGACTGGCACAGCGACTTTGGCTCGTTCTACCGCGCAGTCGAATGGATGGGCCTGCAGCGCCACCTCAAAGTGGCCGGCATCTTTGCCCGCCTGACCCTGCGCGACGGCAAGCCCAAATACCTGGCCGATGCGCCGCGCTTCCTCCACTACATCCGCAGCACCTGTGACCGTTACCGCGAACTGGGCCCGCTGCTCAAATTGATCGACGAGATCGAAGGCACCACGCCCCAAGTCAGTTTTGCCTACGGGCGCATGTGAGCATGCCGCGCTTTTTCTGCCCCGCCCCTTTGGCCACAGGCTTGTCGCTCAGCCTGCCTGCGGGAGCCGCCCGCCATGTGCAGGTGCTACGCCTGCAGCCGGGCGATGTCATCACCTTGTTCAACGGCGAAGGCGGCGAGTTTGACGCCACCGTCACCCGCATGGGCCGCAGCGATGTGGATGTGGAAGTGGGGGCGCACCGCGCGGTGGAGCGCGAAGCGGCACGCGCCATTCACCTGCTGGCCGGCATCACCGCCAACGAGCGCATGGACTGGCTGGTCGAAAAAGCCACCGAGCTGGGCGTGGCCAGCATCACGCCCCTGGTGGCCGAGCGCAGCGTGCTCAAGCTCAAAGGTGAACGCGCTGAGAAAAAACTGGCGCACTGGCAAGGCGTGGCCGTGGCTGCTGCTGAGCAGTGCGGGCGCAACCGGGTGCCCACGGTGCACGCGGCCGTGACCCTCAAGGAGTGGTTGGCGCGGGCCGAAGCCGGGGAGTGCTGGGTCTTGTCTTTGTCCGAAGGCACCCAAGCCCTGTCGGCCATGACCGGCAGCGGCCCCGTCACCGTGCTCAGCGGTCCCGAAGGGGGCCTGAGCCCGAGCGAAGAAGCCTGCGCCCTGGCGGCAGGATTTGTGCCTGTCACCTTGGGCCCGCGTGTGCTGCGCGCTGAAACCGCGCCCTTGGCGGTGCTGGCCATCTGCGCCTGAAGCCTGCGGGCAATTCTTGGTGGTCTGCGAGGGTTATCGCGACGGGGGCGTCGCTCCTACAGGGGGGATGCTCTGCTTTTTGTGGGAGCCCCGCCCTCGGGGCGATTGTTGGGGGTCTGCGAGGGTTATCGCGACGGGGGCGTCGCTCCTACAGGGGGATGCCCCGCGTTTTGTGGGAGCCCCGCCCTCGGGGCGATTCTTGGGGGTCTGCGAGGGTTTTCGCGACGGGGGCGTCGCTCCTACAGGGGGATGCCCCGCGTTTTGTGGGAGCCCCGCCCTCGGGGCGATTCTTGGTGGTCTGCGAGGGTTATCGCGACGGGGGCGTCGCTCCTACAGGGGGATGCCCCGCGTTTTGTGGGAGCCCCGCCCTCGGGGCGATTCTTGGGGGTCTGCGAGGGTTTTCGCGACGGGGGCGTCGCTCCTACAGGGGGATGCCCCGCGTTTTGTGGGAGCCCCGCCCTCGGGGCGATTCTTGGTGGTCTGCGAGGGTTATCGCGACGGGGGCGTCGCTCCTACAGGGGGATGCCCCGCGTTTTGTAGGAGCCCCGCCCTCGGGGCGATTCTTGGGGGTCTGCGAGTGTTTTCGCGACGGGGGCGTCGATCCTACAGGGGGGTCGCTCTGCTTTTTGTGGGAATCCCGTCCTCGGGGCGATGGGGGGTGGGGCGCAAAGGTTCATCGCGGGCAGTGCGCCGAGGCGACAGGGTTTTATAAGTGGCTGGCGATACACTGCCTGTCATGAACCCCAACTTGATCCTCCTCACGCTCTGCCAGGGCCTGTTCTTCACCAACAACGTCACCTTCATCGCCATCAACGGGCTGGTGGGTTTGTCCATGGCACCGCTGGGCTGGATGGCCACTTTGCCGGTCATGGGCTATGTGGTGGGCGGTGCGCTGTCGACCGGGCTGGTGGCCAAGAGCCAGTCACGCTGGGGGCGCAAGGTGTCTTTTCAGCTGGGGCTGGTGGTGGCTTTGTTTTCGGCGCTGCTGGCCGCTTATGCTGCCTGGAGCCACAACTTCTGGCTGCTGGTGTCGGCCACGGTCATTGCGGGTTACTACAGCGCCAACGGCCAGTTGTACCGTTTTGCGGCGGCCGAATTAGCGGCAGACGGATTCAAGGAAAAAGCGGTTTCGCTGGTGCTGGCGGGTGGCTTAATCGGCGCCATCGTCGGCCCCAACCTGGCCTCGCGGACCCGCACTTTGTATGAAACGCCGTTTTTGGGCGCTTACATGGCGCTGGGCATCGTGGCGATTTTGGCCATGGTGTGCATGGCCTTCATCCGATTTCCGGCAGTGCCCGCCAAAAAGCCGGGCGACAGCGTGGGCAGGCCCCTGTCCGAGATCATGCGCCAGCCGGTGTTCATTGTGGCGGCCGCCGCTGCGGCACTCAGCTACGGCGTGATGAACTTGCTCATGGCAGCCACACCGCTGGCCATGCAGGTGTGCGGCTTCAGTTTTGACGATGCGGCACTGGTGCTGGAGTGGCATGTGATCGGCATGTTTGCGCCAGGCTTTTTCACGGGCCACTTGATCAAGAAATTCGGCACGCTGCAGATCATGGCGGTGGGCGTGGTCATCAACTTTGTGTGCATTGCAATTGCCTTGTCGGGCGTGGAGCTGCACCAGTTCCTGATCTCGCTGTTCTTACTCGGCCTGGGCTGGAACTTCCTGTTCACCGGCAGCACCACACTGGCCATGCAGGCTTGGACCCCCGCCGAAAAAGACCGGGGTCAGGCGGCCATCAACTTCTTTGTGTTCGCCACCATGGCCGTGACCTCGTTCGCCTCTGGGGCACTGGTCACCACACAGGGCTGGACTTGGCTCAACATCGGCTCGCTCTTGCCTGTGACCCTGACAGGGGCAGCCTTGATGTGGATGGTGGTGCAGCAAAAAAAGAACGCCGCCTGAAACACGGCTCAACGACGGCGCAAACCCCACTGCGCAGCCACCGCCATCGATGTGAAAGCCAACATCATCCAAGCCAGATTGACTGCGCCTTGGTGCGGCACCAGCCCGACCAAATAGCCGCCCGTGGCCCCGGTCAGTTGTTGCATCAGGCCAGCCACCGCTGCGGCTGATCCAGCCAGTGCGGGCAGCACGCCAACCGTGCCCGCCAGTGCTGGCGGGTTGATGAAGCCGTGACCGAGCCCCAGCAAAAGCAGTGGCAACGCCACGGCCAGCGGTGTTTGTACGCCCGCCAAACCCAGCGCCAGCATGATGAGCAATCCTGCGACCGTCAGGCTCTGACCCCAGGCCATGACGCGCGATTCGCCTGCACGCGCAATGAACCGGGAGGTCATGAAATTGCCCAAAATATAGGACACAGGCACGGCCATGATGAACCAACCAATGCCGTCCGGCCCGATGCCATAACCCTTGAGCACGATGGGTGCCCCGGCCAGAAAAGCGTAAAACGTGGCGGTCGTGGCGGCAAGGATGACCACATAAAGCACATAGCGGGGCTCGCGCAACAGGCGGGCATAAGCGCTGAGCATGGCCCGCAGCCAATGGCCAGCAGCTGGCGCAGCGGGGGTCACACGCGGCAAACCGAGCCACGCCGCCACCGCAAGCAACAGCGCCAGCACCGCCAACAGCACAAAGTTGGTTTGCCAGCCAAAGCGCACATGGATCTGCCCACCAATCAACGTGGCCAGTGGCGGACACATGCCCAGCGCCATGCCTATATAGGCCATGACGCGGGTGCGCTGTGGACCCGTGAACAGGTCTTGCACCATGGAGCGCCCCACCACCATGCTGGCCGCACTGCCCGCGCCTTGCAGCACCCGAGCGGCAGTGAGCATCGTGATGTCGGTGGCCAACGCGGCCATCACCGAGGCCAAGCCCGCCACCCCCAGGCCCAGCATCAACATGGGCTTGCGCCCGTGTCGGTCCGACAAGGGGCCATACACCAGCTGCAAAGCACCGTAGGCGACCACATAAGCACTGAAGGTCAGCTGCACATGGGCCTGATCGGTGGCAAAAAGGGTGCCCCATTCCTGCATGGAGGGCAGGCACAAGGTCATGGCCAGCAAGCCAAATGCGATTTGGGCCAACACATTGGCAATCAGCCACGGGGAGTGGCTGCGGGATTGGGCGGGATGATCGGTGTGAGCGGCAGAGGGAGTCATGAAAGGCCAAAAAATGGGGTGCGCATGACCCACAGGATCAGCCCGGGCAAGGGCTCAAGGACGCTGCAACTTGAACACCGCCGTGCCCGCCATGAGGTTGGGCAAAAACCGCACTTCCTGACCGTGTTGCAGGCCAAACCCATCGAGGATGCGCAAATCGTTCTTGCCGGCCAGGTCGGCAAAGTCGGCATAAGTGCCCACGCGGATGTTGGGCGTGTCGTACCACTGGTAGGGCAGGCGCTTGGTCACCGGCATGCGGCCACGCAGCACGCTCAGGCGGTTGAACCAGTGCGCAAAATTGGGGAAAGCCACGATGCCGATCTTGCCGACACGGGCGGTCTCGCGCAGCATGGTTTCGGCGTTGCGCAGGTGTTGCAGCGTGTCGATTTGCAGCACCACATCAAACGACTGGTCGGCAAAAACTTTCAGGCCCTGGTCAAGGTTGAGCTGCAACACGTTCACGCCACGCTGGGCACAGGCCAGCACATTGGCGTCGTCCAGCTCCACACCGTAGCCGGTGCAGCCGTTGTGCTTTTGCAAATAGGCGAGCAAAGCACCGTCGCCGCAGCCCAGGTCGAGCACGCGGGCGCCTTGGGGCACCAGGCGGGCGATGGCTTGCATGATCAAAGGGTCGCTCATGCGGCACCTCCCAGGCTGTTGGCGATCTGGCCGAAGTAGGCCCGCACCACGTTCATGTAGCGCTCGTCGTCGAGCAAAAAGGCGTCGTGGCCGTGCGGCGCGTCAATCTCGGCGTAGCTCACGTCACGGCGGTTGTCGATCAGGCCTTTGACGATTTCGCGGCTGCGGGCCGGCGAAAAGCGCCAGTCGGTGGTGAAGCTGATCAGCAAAAACTTGCAGATGGCACGCTCCAGTGCTTTGGACAGGTCGCCGCCAAAGGCACGGGCCGGGTCAAAGTAATCCAGCGCCCGGGTGATCAGCAAATAGGTGTTGGCGTCAAAGTACTCGCTGAACTTGTCGCCCTGGTAGCGCAGGTAGCTTTCGATCTGGAATTCGACTTCCTGCGTGGAGTATTTGTAGCCGGTGGGGCTGTTGACGGCACTGCGCAGCTCGCGGCCAAACTTTTCGTTCATCACGTCGTCGCTCAAATACGTGATGTGGCCGATCATGCGGGCGATGCGCAGGCCGCGTTTGGGCACCACGCCGTGGGCATAAAAGTGCCCATCATGAAAGTCGGGGTCGGTCACGATGGCGCGGCGGGCCACTTCGTTGAAAGCGATGTTTTCGGCGTTCAGGTTGGGGGCGCTGGCCACCACCACCGCGTGCTTCACGCGCTCGGGGTACTGCAGCGTCCAACTCAATGCCTGCATGCCGCCCAAACTGCCACCCATCACGGCGGCCAGTTGTTCAATGCCCAAAGCGTCCAGCAAGCGAGCTTGGGCGTTGACCCAGTCTTCCACCGTGATCACGGGAAAGTCCGCGCCATACACGCGCCCGGTGTCGGGGTTCACATGCATGGGGCCGGTCGAGCCAAAGCACGAGCCCAGGTTGTTCACGCCGATCACAAAAAAGCGGTCGGTGTCGAGTGACTTGCCCGGGCCGATCATGTTGTCCCACCAGCCCAGGTTTTTGGGTTGGTCGGCATACACGCCTGCCACATGGTGCGAGGCGTTGAGCGCGTGGCAGATCAGCACGGCATTGGATTGGTCGGCGTTGAGCGTGCCGTAGGTTTCGTAGCTCAGCGAATAGCCACGGAGGGACGCACCACTTTGCAAAGGCAAAGGGGCTTCAAACAGCATGCTTTGGGATTCGGCGATCAGCATCGAATGTGTTCAGGTGTGCAAAAAACAAAACCCGGCTTCGCAGTCAGCTGGGCCGGGCTTCAGTGGGTTGAAACACACGCCATTTAGCTGAATTTCGAAACCATCACGGTTTCGGCGCCCGCAATCGGGTTCAAATCGGCGCATGGGTCAAGTATATGACGAACGCCACCCGCCCTTTTCAGGAGCACGCATGTCAGATCTCTATGGCTCGGACGCCTACAGTCCCGTCGACATCGCCCGCCGCATCGAGGCCGTGGGCGAGACCAAGGCCCGCATGGCCGCGCTGCCACTGGCTTTGCTGGGCGTGTTGGCCGGGGCCTTCATTGGCTTGGGGGCCATGCTGTTTGTGCTGGTCAAGTCCGACCCGAGCCTGGGCTTTGCGGCCAGCTCGGTGCTGGGCGGCCTGGTGTTTGCCATGGGCTTGCTCATGGTCGTGGTGGCCGGGGCCGAGCTGTTCACCGGCAACAACTTGATTGTCATGGCCTGGGCCGACGGCCGGGTCAGCACGGGGCAGGTGCTGCGCAACTGGGGCATTGTGTGCCTGGCCAACTTCGTGGGGGCCGCTGGACTGGCGCTGCTGGTGTTTGCCAGCGGCCACACCAGCTTGAACGGCGGCGCCATTGGCCTCAAGGTGGTGCAGATCGCCGTGGCCAAGCAAGAGCTGCCCTTTGTCTCGGCCTTGTTGCGCGGTGTGCTGTGCAACGTGCTGGTGTGCATGGCCGTGTGGATGGCCATGGCCGGGCGAAGCGTGACCGACAAGGCCATGGCGGTGATGCTGCCGGTGATGGCCTTTGTGGCGGCTGGCTTTGAGCACAGCATCGCCAACATGTACCTGATGCCGCTGGCCATGCTGCTGCAGCACGACGGCCTGACGGGCCACCCCACCGTCACTTGGGCCGGCATGCTGGGCAATCTGCTGCCCGTGATTTTGGGCAATGTGTTGGGTGGCGCGGTGCTGGTGGCCGGGGTTTACCACGTCATTTACAAGCGTCAGCCGCTCACTTGAAAACCATCGTTTTCAGTCCCTCTTGTGGGGACCTTAGGCACCGCCATCAGGCCAAGCTCAGAAAAAACTCCCAAGCCCAATAGACCCCCACACTCAGCAACAGCCCAGCGGCCAGCCAGACGCGGTTGCTGGGCACCAGGTCCGGGCCTTTGCCTTCGATGCGGCCGGTCAGCATGGGCAGGGCCAGGTTCTTTTTGCGCCAAAAACTTTGTCCGGCCAACAAAGCCAGGTGCGCCAACACCAAAACCAAAGCGGTGTTGCCAAAAAATTCGTGCAGCGCCTCGAACACCTCGACCCCCACATCCCCGCCCCATTCGTGGAAGGTGCCGTAACCGCTCAGGGTCAAGGGCAACACGACCAGCAACAAGCTGGTCAGCGATGCGGCCATGAGCAAAATGGGGCCTTGTCGCCAGGCCACAGTTTGCCAACTGCCACCTTTGGACAACGCCGCTTTGACCGTTTGGAGCCAGGCCCAGGTACCGCTGCTTTTGCGCCACAAGGTGCTCAGCCGCGCCGGTCTGGGGCCGACCAGTCCGTACACCAGCCGAAAGGCCAGCATGCCAGCCAAGGTGTAACCCAGCACCACATGCACCAAGCGCCAGTGTTCACTGTCGGCCGTGATGTAGGCCCCACAAAAGCTCAGGGCAAACAGGGCGTGGAACATGCGCATGGGCGCATCGATGACCAAGCGGCCCGGTGCCGGGTTGCTGGGCGTTTGAGGGGGGGCTGAGGCCATGGATGGGGACGATGTGCGCACCGGAGCCGATGGCGGCGAGGCGGGAATGAGGGGCGTGGTGTGGGTCATGTGGGGCTTTCTTCAGTCGTTCCAAGCGCGGCTTTGCGAGGCGCTCAGGCCGGCCGGGCGTTTCAAGTTGTGGTCGTCGAACATGCCGCGTTCGGTGCCGGTGTGGCAGGCGGCGCAGTTGGCGGCTGACTTGACGCTGGGCAGCTGCCAGACGGCCTTGTCGATCTGGCGGTGCTTGCGCTCGAACCAGGCCGAGCGGGTCAGGCGGTCTTGCGGCGGCTCTTCGGCCACGCGCTTGTAGGTGCCCGCATGGGTTTGCAGCCATTGGCCGATCTCGGTCACGGTTTTGGCGTCCAGGGAAGCGTCGCTGCCGTAGTGTTGGTCCAGCCCTTTCATGACGCGTTGCCAGGACCGTGCGGGCAGCATGCCGGGCGGGTAGGCGGTGTGGCATGCGGCGCATTCGGCGGTGTAAGAGGGCAAAATTTTGGCGGGCATGCGCGAGCCGTCGGCGTGTGCGGCGGTCAAGCCCAAGCTGCTCAACATGACGACAGCCAAGGTGTGCAGCACCCAAGGCGGCGCGACGGGGTGAGCCCAGTGTCTGGAGGGTGTGGTTTTCAAGTGCGGGTTCATGGGTTTTGTTTCCATCATGCGAGCCGTGGGGGCTTCAGGGTTTGATGCGGGTCAGGTAAGCCAGCACATCGGCTTTTTCCTGGGCGCTGCATTCGCGGCTGAGCACGTCTTTGCAGTTGCGTTTGAACCATTTGTCGGTTTTGGCCGTGTCGGTGAAGGCTTTGGCATTGAAGGCCGGGGCCAGAGGCTCGATGCTTTTGCCGGTGCTGGCGTGCTTGCCCTGCGCTGTGGGCGGTGTGCCGTGGCATGAGGCGCAAGACCATTCGCCGCCGTGGCCTTGCTTGAAAAAGGCCTCGCCCCGCGCAGCCTGGGCCGGGGCACCCGCTTGCGCTGTCCAGTGGCTCAGCTGCTGGGCAGGGGTGGTGTCGGCGGCTTGGGCTCCGGGCATGATCAGGGTTTGGGCGGCGCACAACGCTGCCAGTGCCCACAGGCGGGTGGGGAGCCGGGACGGACGGGACGAATGAGATGAATGTTGCGATGGGCGCATGGGGGTTCTCCTTTCAGGGGTTCAATGAGCGAATGGCTGCATTGTGTGAAGCCCCACTTGAACGGCAGCTGAAGCCTTTGTTCAGAGTCTGTTCAGCTTTCGTGCGGGACAATGGCGCTGTGAAAAACACCTCCCACTGCGCCTGCTTGCCGCTTGCTTTGAGGGCCCAGGCCATCTGCGCCCTGCTGGCCGTGTCTGCGTTGGGCTGGCATGGCGGCGCAGGGGCCAGCGACAAGGGCGACCACGAACGCGCCCGGCAAGCGGTGCAGTCCGGGCAGGTCATGCCCCTGTCCAAGGTGCTTTCCAACATCGAGCGGGACCATCCCGGGCAAGTGCTTGAGGTGGAGCTGGAAAGCCGCGACCGGCAATGGCAGTACGAAATCAAATTGCTCAAGCCCGATGGCCGTTTGAGCAAGCTCAAGATCGATGCCCGCACGGGTGCCTTGCTTGAGCAAAAAACACGCTGAGACCCCCCCATGCGCATCTTGTTGGTAGAAGACGAACCCACCTTGCGTGAGCAGTTGCGCTCAGGTCTGGCCGAGGCCGGTTATGTGGTGGTGCCCGCTGACAACGGGCGAGATGCCCATTTTTTGGGCGAAACCGAAGCGTTTGACGCCGTGGTGCTGGATTTGGGCTTGCCGCTGATGGATGGCTTGACCGTGCTCAAGCGCTGGCGCGACCAAGGCCACAGCATGCCGGTGCTGATTTTGACGGCGCGTGACAACTGGCATGACAAGGTCTCGGGCATCGATGCCGGGGCCGACGATTACCTGACCAAGCCCTTTCACATGGAAGAGTTGCTGGCCCGCGTTCGCGCCTTGATCCGGCGGGCCCATGGGGTGGCCTCTGCGGTGCTGCGCCATGGCGAGGTGGCGCTGGACACCCGCAGCGGCCGCGTGACCGCCATGGGCCAGACCGTGCAATTGACCAGCCACGAATACAAAGTGCTGGACTACCTGATGCACCGCCCCGAGGCGGTGGTTTCGCGCAGCGAACTGATCGCGCACATTTACGCGCAAGACTTTGACCGCGACTCCAACACCATTGAGGTGTTTGTCGGGCGTTTGCGCAAGAAGCTGCCCACGCTGAACATCGAGACCGTGCGCGGCCTGGGTTATCGGCTGGTCCAGCTCAAGGACCTTGGACGATGACCCCCTTGGGCCTTCGGCCCCACAGCCTGCTGGGCTCTTTGCGTTTTCGCTTGCTGGCGGCCACGCTGCTGGGTTTGTCGCTGGCCCTGGTGTTGGCGGGCTTGGTGCTCAATGGCTTGTTCCATGAGCATGTGCTGCGGCAGTTTGAAAAAAGCCTGGCCCAACAGCTGACCCAAGTCACCGCCCGTCTGTCGGTCAATGCGCAGGGCCAGCCCGTGGTCGATGCGCTGGCGCTGTCCGATCCGCGCTGGCAGCGGCCCTTGTCGGGTCTGTATTGGCAGTTGGACGAGCTCACCCCCGGCCAGGTGCAGCCGGGGGTGCTGCGTTCACGTTCTTTGTGGGACACGCAATTGGTCTTGCCCCCGGATGTGTTGCGCGATGGCGAAACACATGCCCACGAATTGCCCGGTCCAGGCGACACCCGCTTGCGCGTGCTCGAGCGCACGGTGCGGCCCGATGAGCGCTTGCGTTGGCGCTTGAGTGTGGCGGGGGATTTGAAAGACACGCACGAAGCGGTGGCGGGTTTTCAGCGCGTGCTGGGTGTCTCGCTGGCGGCGCTGCTGGTGCTTTTGCTGGCGGCCGCATGGGCACAAGTGGCTTTGGGCTTGCGGCCATTGCAGGCCCTGCACCAGAGTTTGCAAAGCGTTCGGGCCGGTCGTTCGCCCCGTCTGCAAGGCGATTTTCCCAGCGAAGTGCAGCCCTTGGTGAGTGATTTCAACAGCGTGCTGGACCGCAACGACGAGGTGGTGAGCCGCGCCCGCACACAGGCGGGCAATCTGGCGCACGCCCTGAAAACGCCCTTGACGGTGCTGGCGCAGGCTGCGCATGCGAGCGAGGACTCGGGTTTGGCGCTGCTGGTCAAGGAGCAGGTGCAAGCGGCCCGGCGGCACATCGACTGGCACCTGGCCCGCTCGCGCATGGCCGCCACCGTGGGCTTGCCCGGTCAGCGCGTGCCCGTGGTGTCCACCTTGCAAGGCTTGGTCCGAGTGATGCAGCGCGTGCATGCCGATCGTGGCCTGAGCATCAGCTGGGATGACGCCGACGCCCAAGTGCAATTTGCCGGTGAAGCGCAAGACCTGCAAGAGATGCTGGGCAATGTGCTGGACAACGCCTGCCAATGGGCGCACAGCGCGGTGCGCATCCGGGTGATGCCCTGGGCCGATGGCGTGCCGACCGGCACAAGGGATGAGGGCCCAAGGCGCTGCCGCATCGACATCGAAGACGATGGGCCGGGCATGTCACCGGCGCAAATGCCGCAGGTCTTGCAGCGCGGCGTGCGCCTCGACGAGTCGGTGCCCGGCAGCGGCTTGGGCCTGGCCATCGTCAGGGACTTGGTGGATGTGTATGGTGGTGAACTTTCACTGCAAACCCCCAGTTCGGGCGCGGGTCTGCAAGTCACCTTGGTGCTGCCTGCCGCGATGCCATGACCGGTCGGCGAGGCCATCGCGACGAGGGCGTCGCTCCTACAGGGGGGTCCATCGCGACGAGGGCGTCGCTCCTACAGGGGGGGGCGTTCGCAGGGTATCACCTGCTCAACGCCCGCCACTCAAGGGATCAAGGGGCCACAGCTTCAATGGCGATGTCGATGCGCACCTCGTCACCCACGTAAGGTGCGTATTTGCCGGCATTGAACTCGGTGCGCTTGACGGTGGTGAAAGCGTTGGCGCCCAGAGCGGGTTTTTTCATCATGGGATGGGGCATGGCCTGAAAGCTGGTGACCGTCAAGGTCACGGGCTTGGTCACGCCTTTGATGGTCAGCTCGCCTTCGATGGTTTTGGGCTTGTCGCCTTCAAACACCACCTTGGTCGACTTGAACGTGGCGGTGGGGAACTTGGCGGTATCCAGGAAGTCTTCGCCCTGGATGTGGCCGTTGAAGAGCGCCGAGCCGGTGTTCACCGATTTCATGTCGATCACGATGTCCACCGAGCCGGTCTTGGCGTCGGCGTCAAACACCACTTTGCCGGTGGTGTTGCTGAAGCTGCTCAGCTGCGTGGACAGGCCAAAGTGCGAATACGAAAAACGAGGGAAGGTGTGCGAGCCGTCCACGTTGTAGGTCACGGGCGCGGCCAGGGCCGAGCCTGCGGCCACCGATGCGAAGGCCAAAGCGGCGGCGATTTTTTTGAACGATGTCATGAGAAAGCTCCTGTTGAAAAAAGAAATTTGCGGTTGAAAAAAAGGGATCTTGTGCTTGTCGGCAAGTGTTGGACTGCTGGGCGGCGCGTGCCGCGCCGATCGCCCACAGGGTGGGCTCCTACCGGGGGGCATCGCTGGTTTATTTGCCCAAGGTGGTGGCGATGGAAAAGTTGACCTGGATGTCGTTGGCCACCACATCGAATTTGGCCCACATGCCTTCACCGATGCTGTAGTCGGCGCGTTTGAGGGTGAAACCGCCCGTCAGCAGGCCGTCCTTGCCTTGTGCGGTGTGTTTCATGGGAAATTTCACCTCACGCGCCAGGCCCTTGATGCTCAGCGTGCCCTGCACTTCGTACTGGTTGAGCGCGGTGGGTTTGATCTGTTTGGCCACAAACTGGGCTTTGGGGAAAGCCGCCGCGTTGAACCACGATTTGGTCACCACTTCGTCATCGGCCTCGCTCGATCCCGCATCCACGCTGGCCAGATCGACTTCAAAGCTGACCTTGGCTTGTTCTGCTTTGGCGGGGTCAAAGTTCACCTGGGCGGCAAATTTCTTGAAACGGCCGTCCATGGCCACGCCCATTTGTTTGTAGCTGAAGGTGACGCTGCTTTTGGCTGGCACGATGGCGGTGTATGGCGCGGCCTGAGTTTGCATGGCCAGGGCGAGCACCGCCAGGGGGAAGGTATTTTTCAAAGCGGTTTTCATGGGGGGTCTCAAATCACGGGGTCAAATCAAGGGGTCATTCAACGGGCAGGCAACATGCGGCGCAGCGTGTCGTCTTTGTGAAAAAAGTGGTGGAAAAACGCGGCTGCGGCATGGCCTGAAATCAGCACCAGCAAGCCGATGTTCAAGGCCTCATGCAACTCGGCCAGGCTTTTGCCCAGTGCCTTGTCTTTGCCAATCAGGTCGGGAATCGGCAGCACGCCAAACCAGACGGTGGGCACGCCTTTGGCCGAACTCATGAGCCAGCCGCTCAATGGGATGGCGATCATCAGCACATACAGCACAAAGTGGCCCGCATGGGCCGCCCACTGCATGTGACGCGGCATGCTGTCCGGCAGAGCCGGTGGACGGTGCGTGAGGCGCCACAGCAGGCGCAGCCAAACCAGCAAAAACACGCTCACACCCGCCCATTTGTGCCACGAGTAGTACTGCAGTTTTTGAGGCGACAGCGGCAGGTCGCTCATGTAAAAGCCCAGTGCCAGCAGGCCCAAAATCATCAGGGCCATGAGCCAGTGCAGGCTCTTGGCGGTGCGCGTGTAGTGCGGCGCGTGCATGGTGTGTGCTCCTTGAGGGGGTTCAGTGAAATGTGTAGCCGTCCATGGCGATCACATGGTCACTGATACCCCGGAAAAACGCCTCTGGCTGTGCGTCAACACCCGCAGCACCCAGTGCAGTGAACAAGGGCAACAGGTGCTCGTCGCTCGGGTGGGCGCGTTGGCCCGAGGTTTGCTGTCGGTAGGCCAGCAGGCCAGTCACATCCCGCTGGACCATGTGGGTGTGGATCCAGTCGGCAAAGGCCTGCACATAAGCGGGTGTGGCACCGCCTTGTGACCGCAACACCATCAGGTCGCGCAGGTTGTGGGTGATGTTGCCCGAGGCCATGACCAGAATGTTTTGCGCAGCCAGAGAGGCCAGGGCCTGACCCACGCGATAAGCGTGTTCAGGACCCAGATGGCTTTGCACCGACAGCGGCACCACCGGCACGTCGGCGTCGGGGAACATCTGGCGCAGCGGAATCCAGGCCCCATGGTCCAGGCCGCGTTGGGCGTCTTGTGCCACGGGCAAACCGGCCTGTTGCAAAGCTTTGACGACCTGAGCGGCGACTTCGGGGCAGCCCGTGGCGGGGTATTGCATCTCGTACAAGCGCGGGTCAAAGCCGCCAAAGTCGTGAATGGTTTCGGGCCGGGTGGCAAAGCCCACAGTAGGCACCGCCGTGTCCCAGTGCGGGCTGACCACCACGATGGCGCGGGGTGTGCCCAGTTGGGTCGCGACGTGGCTCATGGCCGCGCCCGCTGCACCGGGCTGCAAGGCAAACATGGGTGAGCCATGGGGAACAAACAGAACGGGACGTGGGGCAGACATGGTGGTGTGGCTTGTGTGGTGTTGCATTGGACTTTAGACGGCTCAGTCGATTTGAAAAAGTAGCGAATTTTCAAATCTTTGTTGCACAATCAGCAACAATGGACAAACTCGATGCAATGCAAACCTTTGTGCGGGTGGCCGAAGCGGGCAGCTTCACCGCCGTGGCCGACCAACTGCAGGTGGCCCGCTCGGTGGTCACGCGCCAAATCGCGGCACTTGAAAAGCGCCTGCGCGTCAAACTCATCACGCGCAGCACCCGCAGCCTGACCCTCACGCCTGCAGGGGCGGCCTACCTCGAAAAATGCCGCGTGATCCTGAACATGGTGGACGCCGCCGAAGCCAGCCTGGACGAAGAAAAAGCCGTGCCACGCGGGCGCATCCGCCTGGGCTTGCCGCTGAGCTTTGGCCTGCAGCGGCTCATGCCCGCCTTGCTGGAGTTCGCCAAAGCGCAGCCGCACATCGAGCTGCTGATGGACTTTTCGGACCAAAGGGCCAACCTGATCGAAGAGGGCATCGACCTGTCGATCCGCATCACCGCCGACCTGCAGCCCGGCGACATTGTGCGCAGCCTGGGGCATTGCCGATTGCTCACCTTGGTGTCACCCGCTTACCTGTCCGAACACGGCACACCGCGCCACCCCGATGAGTTGCGTCACCACGAATGCTTGGTCTATTCCATCACCGCCAAAGGCGCAAGCTGGCCGTATCGGGTTCAAGGCCAGCCGCAGTTGTTTGCGGTGCGCGGCCGCATCCAGGCCAACAATGGCCTGGCTTTGGTGCAGGCGGCGGCGCAGGGCATGGGCATCACCTTGCAACCCGACTTCATCGCCGAGCCGTTCTTGCAAAGCGGCGAAGTGGTCGAGATCTTGCAAGACTTCGAAGCGCCGCCCTTGGGCATTTACGCCGTCTTGCCCAGCAACCGCTACATCCCGCACCGGGTGAATGTGCTGATTGAACACCTCTCGGCTTGTCTGGCGGGACCTTGATGGGCCTGCCCGCTGTCACGGTGTTGACGGCAGCCCTCGGGTTTCAAGCCACAATCAGCCCATTGTTTTTACGCCTCCTTTTCTCTCCATATTGAACGCCTGTTTTTTTGACTGGACCCCGCCATGACCTACCCCAACACCCAACTCTTCATCAACGGCCAGTGGTGCGATGCCGAAGGCGGCCGCACCCTGGCCGTGTTCAACCCCGCCACCGGCACCGAAATCGGCCGCCTGGCGCATGCGGGCATCCCCGACCTGGAGCGTGCCGCGCAAGCGGCGCAAAAGGGCTTTGAGTTGTGGCGCGATGTGCCGGCCAACGAGCGCAGCGCCATCCTGCGCAAGGCCGCCGCCCTGATGCGTGAACGTGCCCCCCAAATTGCCGAGCTGCTCACCCAAGAGCAAGGCAAGCCCTTGGCCGAAGCCAAGGTCGAGGCCATGTCGGCCGCCGACATCATCGAGTGGTTTGCAGAAGAAGGCCGCCGCGTGTATGGCCGCATCGTGCCACCGCGCAACATCCACGTGCAGCAGCAAGTGCTCAAGCAGCCTGTGGGGCCTGTGGCCGCCTTCACGCCCTGGAACTTCCCCATCAACCAGGCCGTGCGCAAAATGTCCGCCGCCTTGGCCACCGGCTGCTCCATCATCGTCAAAGCACCCGAAGAAACGCCTGCCGCGCCCGCCGAGTTGATCCGCGCCTTTCACGACGCTGGCGTGCCCGCTGGCGTGATTGGTTTGGTCTATGGCACACCCGCCGAGATCTCGAACTACCTGATCGCGCACCCGCTGATCCGCAAGATCACCTTCACCGGCTCCACACCTGTGGGCAAGCAACTGGCCGCCTTGGCCGGCCAGCACATGAAACGCGTGACCATGGAGCTGGGCGGCCACGCCCCGGTCATCCTGGCCGAAGACGCCGACATTGGCTTGGCGCTGAAGACCGCCGGTGCGGCCAAGTTCCGCAACGCGGGCCAGGTCTGCATCTCGCCCACCCGCTTTTTGGTGCACCACAGCATTGCCGACGCCTTTGCCGAACAATTTGCCGCACAAGCACAGGCCCTGAAAGTGGGCGATGGCCTGGCCGCAGGCACACAAATGGGGCCACTGGCCAACGATCGCCGCTTGGCCGCCATGCAGTCCATCGTGCAAGACGCCCGCGCCAAGGGTGCCAAGGTGCTCACAGGTGGTGAGCGCATTGGCACCCAAGGCAACTTCTTTGCGCCCACAGTGCTCTCGCATGTGCCGCTGGACGCCGATGTGGTGGTCAACGAGCCCTTTGGCCCGATCGCCGCGATCCGCAGCTTCGAGAAGATCGAAGACGCGATTGCCGAAGCCAACCGCCTGCCCTTTGGCCTGGCCGGTTATGCCTTCACCAACTCCATGAAAACCATGCACCAGCTCAGCCAGCGTCTGGACGTGGGCATGCTGTGGGTCAACCAGCCTGCCGCGCCTTGGCCTGAGCTGCCTTTTGGCGGTGTCAAGGATTCGGGTTACGGCTCCGAAGGCGGCCCTGAGGCGCTGGAGGCTTACCTGAACAGCAAGACGGTGTCGATCTTCAACGCCTGAAGGGCCTGACCGTGATGCACATCCTGGTCACCGGCTTTGAGCCCTTTGGCGGGCAAAGCCTCAACCCGTCGTGGGAGGTGGCGCGTGCCTTGCACGGTTTGCAACTGCAAGGCGCTCAAGTCACGGCGGTGCAGTTGCCTTGTGTGTTTGCCAAGGCCCTGCCCGCTTTGCAGCAAGCCTTGGCTCACCTCAGCCCTGACATCGTGCTGTCCCTGGGCCAGGCCGAGGGGCGTTGTGATTTCTCGGTTGAGCGTGTGGCCATCAACGTGCAAGACGCCCGCATCCCCGACAACGCGGGGGCGCAGCCCATCGATGTGCCGGTGATCGCGGGGGGACCTGCGGCCTACTTCAGCACCTTGCCCATCAAGTCTTTGGTGGCGGGCTTGAAGGCCGCGGGTTTTCCAGCCTCGGTGTCGCAAACGGCGGGCACCTTTGTCTGCAACCAGGTGTTTTATGCCCTGCAGCACACGCTGGCGGGGCTGGGCGTGCACAGCGGCTTCATGCACCTGCCGCTGCTGCCCGAGCAAGCCGCGCAGTGGAAAGGCCCCACCCTGCCCAGCTGGCCGGCCAGCTTGCAAATCGCCGGCGTGACGCAGGCCCTGACTTTGCTCCTGGCGCAGCGCCAGCAAGGCCTGGCCGATGCGGCCATCAGTGGCGGCACCTTGAACTGAAGCACCCCGGTTTGGCCAAGGGGGGTGGGTTCCCACACAATGCAGGGCCCCCCGTAGGCGCGACGTCCCCGTCGCGATCAAGCCTCGCAGGCCACCAACAATCGCCCCGGGGGCGGGGCTCCTACAAAACGCAGGGCCCCCCCGATAGGGGTAGGAAAGGCCAAGGCCTCCCCTCCCTCCGAACCGTGCGTGCAGTTTTCCCGCACACGGCTCTCCAGTCAGTGGTTTCCTCATCGGGATTGGCTCGCTTGCATTCGGGCCTGCGTCATGGTGAACAGCCCCAACTGCGCGAAGTACTCGTTTGGCCAGCGTTTGTGATCAACTTGGCTCCTCCCCATCCCCGGGCTCTTTTGCTGCTTGCGCAGCATCGCCCTCAACCTCCTGCGGATGAATCCGTCTATGCTGGGGAATGTGCTTTTATAGGCGTGCTTGAAGTAGCCAAACCATCCCTTGAGCATGGGGCCAAGCTCTTGTATGACAACGCGCAGACTCTCGCCTCTCGTGCGCTTGGTCTTTTCTCGCACCTTGTCCTTCAGCCCCTTTAGGCTCTTGTCCCGCACCCAGCGCCTGCCCGCCTCAAATCGGTAGCCCAGGAACTCAAAGCCCTGTCCCCTTTGCGTGCAGTCCCCCACATGGGTCTTGTCCGGGTGCAAGCTCAGCCCGTTTTGCGCCACCCACTGCCTGACCTGCTCCAGTGCCTCTTGCGCTTGTGACGCCGTCTCGCACAGGATCACGAAGTCGTCCGCGTAGCGCACCATTCGGTAGCCCTGCGCCTTCATCTTCACATCCAGTGGATGCAGGTAAACATTGGCCAGCAACGGACTGATGACCGCCCCTTGCGGGGTGCCCGCCGTCGGCGTCCATCTGCGCATCTCTTGCACGATGTCTTGCTGTAACCAGCTCTTGAGCAAGGCCAGCAGCCTTCCATCGCTGATGTGCGCTGCGATCCTGTCCATCAAGCCCTCGTGCGGGATGCTGTCGAAGTACCACCGCAAGTCAGCATCCACCACATGGGTGTAGCCTTCCTTCAAAAGTGCATCGACTTGCCGCAGCGCGTCTTTGCAGCCCCTGCCGGGTCGAAACCCGTAGCTCGTGTCCTCAAACTCTTGCTCAAAGATCGGCTCTATCACCCGCTTGACCGCCGTCTGCACGATCCTGTCCTTGACCGTCGGGATGCCCAGAGGCCGCGTTTTACCGCCCGCTTTGGGTATCTCTACCCGCCGCACCGCCTGGGGCCTGTACTCTCCTTGCTCCAGTTGCCTGGACAACTCGCTCAGGTACTGCGCTTCATGCGCCGCAAATACTTCTATGCTTTGCCAGTCTATCCCCGCTGACCCTTTGTTCCCTTGGACTTGTTGCCAAGCCGCTTGCAAGGTGCTCAGCCGGTAAACCTTGTCGATCAAACTGAACCACTTGTTTCCTTTGACGCCGTTGCCCAGCGCCGCCAACATACGATCCGTCCAGACTTCACGGTCCACCCACGCCCATTGGGCAGGGTCTGACTCGGCTTGTTTAGCCACAAGGGGCACTGCCGCCGTTTCGCTTTCGCTCTCGTTCATTTCTGTCCTTTTCGTATCCACTTTCCTGCCACCCTTGGCTCGTGCGGCTTTCCTATTCCGCATTTCTCAGGCTGCCGTCTGCTCGGTTTAGGCTCAAGGGGCGCACCCCGGTCATTTCAAACTCTCGTTTGCACACACCGTTTCCAGTGCGGTTTGGCCCTGTCTGCTCTGGCAGCCCATCGCTACTACGATGGCTCTGACTGCTGCAGCCCGTCACCTCGGGCCACAGCTCTCCCCGCTTATCTCACGCACACTTCCTGACGTTGCGCCTCCAACCACATGGGTGGCCCGCATGTCGTTTTATCCACCAAAACAACGCATGCGATGTGTTTCAGGCTTCGCCTTCTCCTAGCCAGCTCGCCGCCACACCCTGCCGAATCGAGTTCGCTTTACTGCGCACCGCCAGTTCGCCTCCGGTTGCTCCCCACCCCGCCTCGCAGCGGCGCAGTTACCTTCGACTACGGGGCCTTGGCTTACCCCGACACGGACTCTCACCGTGCTGTGTACGCGCCTTCACGGGCGCACTAGGAGCGACGCCCTCGTCGCGATCAAGCCTCGCAGACCACCAACAATCGCCCCGGGGGCGGGGCTCCTACAAAATGCAGGCCCCCCGTAGGAGCGACGCCCCCGTCGCGATCAAGCCTCGCAGACCACCAACAATCGCCCCGAGGGCGGGGCTCCTACAAAACGCAGGGCACCCCCCCCGTAGGAGCGACGCCCTCGTCGCGATCAAGCCTCGCAGACCACCAAGAATCGCCCCGAGGGCGGGGCTCCCACACAATGCAGGGCCCCCCCGTAGGAGCGACGCCCTCGTCGCGATCAAGCCTCGCAGACCACCAACAATCGCCCCGGGGGCGGGGCACCCACAAAACGCAGGGCCCCCCCGTAGGCACGACGCCCTCGTCGCGATCAAGCCTCGCAGACCACCAACAATCGCCCCGGCGGCGGGGCACCCACAAAATGCAGGGCACCCCCCCGTAGGAGCGACGCCCTCGTCGCGATCAAGCCTCGCAGACCACCAACAATCGCCCCGAGGGCGGGGCTCCTACAAAACGCAGGGCACCCCCCCGTAGGAGCGACGCCCTCGTCGCGATCAAGCCTCGCAGACCACCAACAATCGCCCCGAGGGCGGGGCTCCTACAAAACGCAGGGCACTCCCGTAGGAGCGACGCCCCCGTCGCGATCAAGCCTCGCAGACCACCCACCATCGCCCCGAGGGCGGGGCTCCTACAAAGGCAAAAAACCGTCACTGCGAGAACGCCGCCTGTTCGCCCGACTGCATGACCTGTCCATGGGCGTTCTATCCCACCGTTTTGGCATGCCAGCGCACAGACGGCGGCGGGTATTTTCACGATCATGGGGCTCATACCAAAACGTCAGGAGCCCACTTGAACAAACAAAGCATTTGCCGTTGCGTCGTTGCCAGCTTGCTCAGCATCACCGCCGCCTCGTGGGCACAGACTTCAGTGGGCTTGGGCCGCGCCGATTACAAGGACAACTGCGCCAGCTGCCACGGCGCGTCGGGCAAGGGTGATGGCCCCATGCATTCATTTTTGCTCAAGCCACCTTCCGATCTCACACGCATTGCGCAGCGCCATGGCGGCCAGTTTCCGCAGGAGCTGATGTGGGAGGTGATCGATGGCCGCTGGTCGGGCGACGGTGGCCCGCACGGCTCGCGCGAGATGCCGGTGTGGGGCCAAGAGTTCAAGGCCCGGGCCATGACCGAACCCGGCGACTCACCCCGCACCGCCGAGTGGTCAGCACGCCAACGCATCGCGTCTTTGCTCAAGTACCTCGAGACGATCCAGCAGCCGTGAACCTTGGGGCCATGCACGATCAAGGGCAATGGCCAGGGCCAAGAACTGGGTTGCAGCGCGGCTTGTCGACCCAATAACCCGGCACAAAACAAGTCCATTGCACAAGCAAGGGGGCTGTACCCCGAGACCATGGCCGAACATGCAGGGCTCAATTTTGGAGATACCCGTATGGCTTGGTTGGACTTTTTGAAAAACGGCAACGAACTGAGTGAACTGTTGATCGAGGGGAACAACCCCTACAGCGCCCAGCTGCTCAAGCAAGCCGATGTGGACCAGATGCGCAACCACATCCAGCCCGACGAGCGGGTGTTGGGCTATGTGCTGGGCCGCGTGGTGCTGTCTGGCCGTGGCCTGTGGCTGCTGACCGACCGCCAACTGCTGGTGTCAGAAAACGACACGGGCACCTTGGTGCACCACTTGGCCTTGAAAGACATCACCCAGGCCGAGTGCGTCAAAGGCAAATACGGCTACACCCTGCGTGTGACCGCTGCTGGCCAGCAGCGCAGTGTGTACGGTGCGTCGGCCCATCTGGCGGCGGTGTTTTACCGCGCCTTAGGCCAAAAAGTCTCTTGCAGCCCGGTCTTTAAACCCACCGCCCTGGACGCCGACGACGTGGCCGAGGTGGTGCACCACTTTTCAGACGCCGCCCTGCGCCTGCAACCCGTGGCCCTGGTCAACGCCGATGCCCGCGCCCTGATCGCCCAACTGGCCCAAGACGCGGCGGGCCAAGGCTGGCTGCAAGCCAGTGAAGCGCGTCAAGTGCACGAGACTGAAGTGGTCTCTTCGTAGGTCGGCGGCTTCAGCCCCGACATGACTGGACGCGCCGAAGCCTGCATCAGTCGGAGCTGAAGCTCCGACCTACAAAATACCTCTGCCCCGAAGAAGCAACGGCTTCGCAGGTCGGCGGCTTCAGCCCCGACATGAGGCCTTGGCTCAGCACCGATGGTCAGCGCCATTGAAACCACTGTCGGAGCTGAAGCTCCGACCTACCAAATACCTCTGCCCCGAAGAAGCACCGGCTTCGCAGGTCGGCGGCTTCAGCCCCGACATGAGGCCTTGGCTCAGCACCGATGGCCAGCGCCATTGAAACCACTGTCGGAGCTGAAGCTCCGACCTACCAAATACCTCTGCCCCGAAGAAGCACCGGCTTTGTAGGTCGGCGGCTTCAGCCCCGACATGAGGCCTTGGCTCAGCCCCGATGGCCAGCGCCATTGAAACCACTGTCGGAGCTCAAGCTCCGGGCTACAAAAGATCGACACTGGGTAAAAACTTCACCGAAGGGCGGGCCTTTGTGGGGCGACCGCCTTTAACTCTGGCGTCGACAAATCAAGGTTTACTGGGTTCGATCCGTTTCAGGTCGAAGCCCCGGTCGTGCAGCTTGCCCAGCAATTCCTGGTAGGTGGCCGCAGGCATTTGGGGCGTGCGTGACAAGATCCACAAATAGTCCCGATCAGGCTCGCTCACCACCACCCACTGGTAGTCCGGGTCCAGATCGATGATCCAGTAGTCGCCCCAGACCATGGGAATGAAGGACAGCCACTCGGGGGCAAAGCGCACCTTGAGCCGGGGAGAGTTCGGTCCGCCGATTTGGCGTGCTGCGCCCAGCGCCTCGCTCCATTCGCCCTTGTCGGTTTTGCAGCGGTTGAGCACCTGCACCCGGCCGTCGGCTTGCAGGGTGTAGGTGGCCTGCGTACTGCTGACGCATTTTTTCTGAAACCAGTTCGGGTATTTGGCAATCTCGTGCCAAGTGCCCATGTAGCGCGGCACATCGACCGAGGGCACGGTTTGCAAGGGCGCGGGGTTGGCCTGCGCCGGGCCGATGGCCACCCCAACAGTCAAGGCCAAAGTCATCAGAGCTGCCGCCATTCGATGCGTGGCGGCTTGACCGGCCCCTCGTTTAGGCGCATTCATCGCGTGGGTTGTGGGGCTCATGGGCTTGTCCTTTGGGAGGTGTCTGGGCAGTCGCAGGAAGGCGGTGTCGCTGCAGCAAGCTTGCCACAGCGATCACACAGCGTCTGTCCGTTACACCACGATCGGGTTCAGTGCGCCGTCCATGCTCATGCAAATGCCGGTGACGTAGCTGGCTTTGGACGAGGCCAAAAAAAGCACGGCGTTGGCGATTTCTTCGGGCTCGGCCATGCGGCCCAGCGGAATTTTGGCGACCGACTGGGCCATGACCTCGTCGGGGCTGATGCCTTTGAGTCGGGCTTCAGCGGCCAAGCCTTCGTTGAGGCGGTCGGTCAGGGTGAGGCCGGGGTTGACGGCATTCACGCGGACGCCCTGCGCCCCATAAGCAGCGGCCAAGCCCGCGCTCACCAGCATCAGCGCCGCGTTGGCCGCGCCACCGGGCAGGTGGATGGGGCTGGCCACTTTGCCGCCGTTGCCCACCACGTTCACCACCGCGCCTTGCCCGCGTGCGGCCATGCGCTGGATGCAGGGCGTGACCATGTGGATGGTGGTGAAGTACTTGGCCTGCATGGCGTCGGCAAAGGCCTCGGGTGTGAGCTCGGGGGCGGGTGTGCGCTTGGCCGCACCCGCCGAGTTGACCAACACGTCGACGGGGCCGAACGCGGCTTCGGCCGCGTTCAGGGCCACCAAGGCGGCCGAGGCGTCGCGCAAATTGGCGGCCACGGTGTGGATGCGCTCGGCGGGAAATGTGGCCTGCAGCTGGGCGCGTGCGGCCTCGAGGTTGGCGCTGTCACGCGAGACCAGGCTCACGCGGGCGCCTTCGGCCAAAAAGCCCCGCGCACAGGCCAGGCCAATGCCTTTGCTGCCGCCGGTGATGAGGATGTGTTTGTCGCTTAGGTGCAGGTCCATGGTGTTGTTATCTGATGAAATCAAAAATTCTGACCATGTCACTTTAATCACTCTTGCACAAGTCCTGTTCCATGAATTCCAAAACCTCTGCGCTGCGTGCGCGATTGAACCAAGCTGGCCTGGTGGTCGCCCCCGGTGTGTTTGACATGGTCTCGCTGCGCCTGGCCGACAGCTTTGGCTTTGATGCGCTGTACATGACCGGCTATGGCACCGTGGCCTCGCACATGGGCCTGCCCGACGCGGGCCTTGCCACCTACAGCGACATGGTCGGCCGCGTCACCGCCATGGCGGGCATGGCCCGCACGCCACTCATTGCCGATGCCGACACTGGCTACGGCGGCCTGCTCAACATGCGCCACACCATCCGGGGCTACGAGGCGGCAGGCGCTTGCGCCATCCAGCTCGAAGACCAGGAGTTCCCCAAAAAATGCGGCCACACGCCGGGCCGCCGCGTGATCCCCATGGCCGACATGGTGCGCAAGATCCAGGTGGCGGTGGACTCGCGCGAGTCCAAAGACTTTTTGATCATCGCCCGCACCGACGCCCGCACCACGCTGGGCCTGGACGAGGCGCTGCGCCGGGCCGAGGCTTACGCCAAAGCCGGTGCCGACATCTTGTTTGTCGAGTCGCCCGAGTCCGAAGAAGAAATGCGCCGCATCGGCCAAAGCTTTGATGTGCCGCTGGTGGCCAACATGGTCGAAAAAGGCCGCACCCCGGTGCTGACGAAGCCCGAGCTGGAAGCGCTGGGCTACAAGATCGCCATCTTCCCCGTCACGGCCTTGCTGGCGGGTGTGCAGGCCATGACGCAGGTGTACCAGCAGTTCAAAGACACCGGCTCGTCGGCCCAAGGCAGCACGCCTTTGTACGACTTTGCCGACCTGACGAAGCTCATGGGTTTTGAAGACGTGTGGGCTTTTGAAAAGCGCTACGCTGAAACCAATTGATTCACCTACAAACCCATTGGAGACAACGATGACCCAGAAGACCCCAACACCCCGACGCCAATGGCTCAAAGCCGCGCTCAGCACGGGCTTGATGGCCGCTGCCTGCGGCGGCCTGGCCCTGAGCGCTGGCACAGCCGCTGCCCAAGCAGCCTACCCCGCCAAACCCATTCGCCTGGTGGTTCCCTTTGCGACCGGCGGCGTGACCGACACGAGCGGCCGCCTGATTGCCGAGCAGCTGTCCAAGCGCTTGGGCCAGCAGGTGATCGTGGACAACAAACCCGGTGCCTCGGGCAACATCGGCACACAAATGGTGGCCACGGCCGAACCCGATGGCTACACCTTGCTCTTGGGCTTTGACGGCACGATGGTGATCAACCCCCATGTGTTTCCCAAAGTGGGTTTTGACACCGCCAAAGACTTTGCCCCCATCGGCAAAATTGGCGATGCGATTTTGATTTTGGTGGCGCACCCCGGCGTGAAGGCCAAGACGCTGCAGGAAGTGATCGCCCTGTCCAAAACCCAGTCGGGCGGCCTGTCGTATGGCACCTCCGGCACGGGCGGCACCCCCCACATTGCCGGTGAATTGCTCAAGCAGCGCACGGGGGCCAACCTCACGCACATCCCCTACAAAGGCGGCGGTCAGGCCATGATCGATGTGATGGGCGGCAACATTCCGCTGGTCTACACCGCCGTGGCGGGGGCGATTTCGCACGTCAAGTCGGGCAAGTTGCATGCGGTGGCGGTGTCCAGCGCACAACGCGCCCCGTCCATGCCCGAGGTGCCGACCTTCATCGAAGCGGGTGTGGCCGATTTCGACATCAACTCATGGGTCGGTTTGCTGGCCCCGGCCAAAACGCCCCGGGCGATTGTGGACAAACTCAACACCGAGCTGAATGTGGTCTTGAACGACCCGGCCGTGCGCGAGCGCCTGAACACCCTGGGCATCACGGCCAGCCCGGGCGGCCCCGAGAAGTTTGGCCGCGACATGGCGCGTGACCTGTCGCGCTATGCGGCGGTGGTCAAGGCGGCCAACATCAAGGCCGAGTAACTCAGCCCTGCAGCCCCTTGACCAGGGGCTGCGCCAGCCGCTCGCCTTCTTGCACCCAGAACACCGGATCGGCTTTGCGAATGCGGCCAATGGCGTTGCCCATGTGGGCGGAAGCAGCTTCGCGTGCCCGCTCGGGATCACCCGCCTGCACGGCCTGCAAGATGGCCTGGTGCTCGCTGCGCACAGCGGCCGCAAAGTCACCGCGCCGGGCCTCGTTGGCCCGGGTCACCTGGGTGGCCCCGTGCAAAAACTGGCTCAGATAGCCCAGCGTCTGGATCAAAAATGGATTGCGCGTGGCCTCGGCAATGGCGCGGTGAAAATTCACATCCTCGGCCACGCCATCACCACCCGACTGCACGGCTTGGTCCAGCGCCTGGACCGCCTGCTCGATGGCCTGCAGGTCGCTGGCACTGCGCCGCTCAGCCGCCAGCGCTGCCACCTCGGCCTCCAGGGCGCGGCGCACCTCCACGATCTGAACCACCGCCTCTTGCGAAGCAGCATGCCGGGCTTCGAAGTTCAGGGGCGCAAAAGGCTGCTGCACACTCACAAACACCCCACTGCCCTGGCGCGAATCCACCAAGCCCAGCGATTTGAGGCGCGACACCGCCTCGCGCACCACGGTGCGGCTGACGGCGAACTGCTCAACCAGTCGCGCCTCGGTGGGCAGTTTGTCGCCCGGTGCCAAACGACCTTGCTTGATCTCGGCGCTCAATTGCTCGGCCACCTGATCGGACAGGCGAGCGCCGCTGGAGACGGGGGTGAAGTGTTGACTCATGTGGTTGTCATACAAGAAACAAGTTCAAGCATAACGGACCATGCGACGGGGTGCTGTCAAACAGGTGTCGTTGGGCGTTGAGCGTTCAACCCACCATGTTGGACGCTGAACCCTCAACGCGAAAAATTACGTTTAGGTAAACCGATTTATCAATGGTAAATTACAGTCTGGGCACCACAGGGTGCTTTTTGACCATTTTGGAGCTGTGCACATGGGTGCTTACGTCAACCCGATTTATCCCTACAAGTCGCCTGCCGACCTGATGGCCACACCGCCGCAGCGCAAACCGCTGATCGTGATTGGCGCAGGGCCGGTGGGCCTGGCGGCGGCCATCGATGCGCGTTTGCAAGGCCTTGAGGTGCTGGTGCTGGACGACGACAAGACCGTCTCGGTCGGCTCGCGGGCGGTGTGTTACGCCAAGCGCTCGCTCGAAATCCTGGACCGCCTGGGCATTGCCGACGAGGCCTGCGGCTTGGGCGTGAGCTGGAACATTGGCCGCACCTTTTTGGAAGAAGACGAGGTCTACCAGTTCAACCTGGTGCCCGATGCCGGCCACAAGCGCCCCGGCATGATCAACCTGCAGCAGTACCACGTCGAGGAAATGCTGATTGCCCGCGCCCTCGAATTGGGGGCCGACATCCGCTGGCAGCACAAGGTGACCGCCGTGACACGCCACGACGATCACGCCACACTCACGGTGGAAACGCCCGAAGGCCACTTTGACATCGAGGCCGACTGGCTGGTGGTGGCCGACGGCGCACGCAGCCCGATCCGCCGCCATCTAGGTTTGGACATCGAAGGCCGCGTGTTCCAGGACCGCTTCTTGATCGCCGACGTGATCATGAAAGCCGACTACCCGGCCGAGCGCTGGTTCTGGTTCGACCCGCCGTTTCACCCCAACCAAAGCGTGCTGCTCCACAAGCAAAGCAACAACGTCTGGCGCATCGACTTTCAGCTCGGCTGGGACGCCGACCCCGAAGAAGAAAAGAAGCCCGAAAAAGTCATCCCGCGCCTGAAGGCCATGCTGGGCGACGAGCGGCCGTTTGAGCTGGAGTGGGTCAGCATCTACACCTTCCAGTGCCGCCGCATGACCGATTTTCGCCACGGCCGTGTGCTGTTTGTGGGAGACGCGGCGCACCAGGTCTCGCCCTTTGGCGCACGCGGGGCCAACTCGGGCTTTCAGGACGCGGACGATTTGATGTGGAAGCTGGGCTTGGTCATGCAAGGCCAGGCCAACGAAAAGCTGCTCGACACCTACGCGATGGACCGCCAGTTTGCCGCCGACGAAAACATCATGAACTCGACGCGCTCGACCGACTTCATCACGCCCAAGAGCCGCACCAGCAAAACCTTCCGCAACCAGGTGCTGGCGCTGGCCAAGCACCACCCCTTTGCGCGCAAGCTGGTCAATTCGGGCCGCTTGTCCATGCCGTCTTTCCTGACCGACTCGGTGCTCAACACCCCCGACGCCGATGCGTTTGAAGGCCAGATGGTGCCCGGCGCACCGATGGACGATGCGCCCGTGCAAGTGGACGGCCAAGACGCCTGGCTGCTGGACCAGGTGGGGCGCGGCTTTGCGGTTTTGCACTTTGTGGATGCTGTGCCCGAAGCCCAGACGCTGGCCACCCTGCAAGCCCTGAAGCAGGGTGTGGTGCCGGTGGACAGCCTGATCGTGTCGCGCCAGGCCCTGCAGGTGCCCGGCTTTAAAGTGTTGGTGGACGCGCAAGGCTGGATGGCCAAGCGCTACGACGCCCAGCCCGGCACCACCTATTTGCTGCGCCCCGACCAGCATGTGCTGGCCCGCTGGCGCAGCCTGGACAGTGCCCGGCTGCAAACGGCCCTGGCCCGTGCCTTGGGGCAAGTGGGCGCCCAGGCCTGAATGGAAGAGAAAACAGACATGCCCACCAACACCCCCACCGCCCTGAACACCGCGCCCAATTTCCACGAAACCGGCCGCCGCTTCTTCCGCGACTTTTCGCCTGGCGACGAGTTTTATGAACACCTGATCGACGCGCACAACGGCCTGAGTGACGAACAAAGCGAGGCGCTCAACGCCCGCCTGATCTTGCTGCTGGCCAACCACATTGGCGACTTGCGCGTGTTGCGCGAGGCGCTGCAGGCCGCCCGCCAAACCGACTGAGGTCTTTGAAAGGCCGCTAAAAACCCACCGCGTCCACCGCGTCGCCTGCAGACGCCAGAGACGCGATCCGTGAGGGAGCCCGGGCTTGGGGCGATTGTTGGTGGTGTGCGAGGCTTTTCGCGACGAGGGCGTCGCTCCTACAGGGGAGATGCCCTGCATTTTGTAGGAGCCCCGCCCTCGGGGCGATTCCTTGTGGTCTGCGAGGCTTATCGCGACGGGGGCGTCGCTCCTACAGGGGAGATGCCCCGCATTTTGTAGGAGCCCCGCCCTCGGGGCGATGCTTGGGGGTGTGCGAGGGTGATCGCGACGGGGGCGTCGCTCCTACAAGGGAGATGCCCCGCATTTTGTAGGAGCCCCGCCCTCGGGGCGATGCTTGGGGGTCTGCGAGGCTTATCGCGACGGGGGCGTCGCTCCTACAAAAAAAGTGTTGATGCGAACGTCGCAGGGCGGGATGCCTGGTTGACGTCAGGCAAGCAGTCAACCCCAGGCCTATCAATGGTTTGCAGCCGCCGCTTGACGTTTTCGCTTGGCCAGTATTCGTGCTGAGTTGAGTCCGGTGAGGACCATGATGGGCCACAAGAAACTGCAGACCAAGGCCCACAACACGCGACCGCCCAAGGTGGAGCCCCCTTGGGGTGTCTCGACCTTGTGCGGCCCTTCGCTGAAGATGTGCTGATAAGAATACGTCGAGAGACCAAATACTGCGCCAAACAAAAGGAACAGTGCTATGTAGATGTTCAAGGCCATCTCCTGGTTGAAAGCCATCAGGGACCGCCGAGTTCGCGGTTTCATGGCCTCGGGTTGACATGTTCGATAAGTGTAATGTCGAACCGACATTTAATAGTGTAAACATCTCATTACAGGCAGGGTTTATTGATCTGCCCAATGACTTTTTCCGTGGGAGCGACGCCCTCGTCGCGATCAAGCCTCGCAGACCACCACCCATCGCCCCGGGGGCGGGGCTCCTACAAAATGCAGGGCACTCCCCCGTAGGAGCGACGCCCCAGTCGCGATCAAGCCTCGCAGACCACCACCCATCGCCCCGGGGGCGGGGCTCCTACAAAATGCGGGGCAGTCCCCCGTAGGAGCGACGCCCTCGTCGCGATCAAGCCTCGCAGACCACCCACCATCGCCCCGAGGGCGGGGCTCCTACAAAAGGCAGGGCTCCTTCAGGGCTCGCACACTGCTGGCTGTGCCCAAGACAAGCTCGACACAGCATGGGGTTCTGCCCCTTTCGTGCCTCAGCTCAGGTGCTTGCCGATGATGCCGGCCAGCTCGAACATGGTGGCCTGGTCTTTGCCAAACACGGCTTGCAGCTTGCTGTCGGCCTTGATGGAGCGCTTGTCAGCCGGGTCTTGCAGGTTGTTGGCCTTGATGTAGTCCCAGATTTTTTTGACCACTTCGGTGCGGGCATAGCTGCCGTCGCCAATCACGGCCATCAAGGCGGGGCTGGGCTTCAAGCTGCCCACAGCGGCTTTGCGCGGGGCTTTTTCGGCGGCGGGCTTGGCAACTTTTTTGGCCGCTGGGGCTTTGGCGACAGCGGTCTTGGCCGTGGTTTTCTTCGCAGCTGTTTTGCCGAAAGGCGTTTTGGCGGCGGCCGTCTTGCGTGGTGGGTATTTTTTACCGCCTTCGCGCTGCTCAAATTCAAACGTCACTTTGCCCTCTTCGGGGTTCCAGGCCAGCATGGCCTTGAAGGTGCGGCGTGTGCGGTTGCTCAAGAACTTGTCCAGCAAGTCGGTTTTGCCCGTGCTCAGCAGCTTGATGACCTGTTCGCGTTCCACGGGTTGCTGCAAGATGACCTTGCCGGTCTTGAAATCGCAGCTGGGCGTGGGTTGCTCGTTCGTGGGCAGGGCTTTGCTGCAGACATAGTTGCTGCCATGCTCGTGCACCGGGCTGCCGCACTTGGGGCAGGCACCCAGCGATTCGTCGCTGAACTCGACGATCTCGCCGCTGTCTTCGTTTTTCTTGTCGTCGCCGAAGTCGAACTCGAGCTTCCAGTTCTTTTCTTCTTCGTTGTACTTGAGCGCCATTTCGGCCACAAAGGGCCAACCGGCTTTGGAGCGGAAGCCGTCCAGCGGCCCGATCTTCTTGTCGCGCATGAACTGCTCGACTTCAGCCGGCTCGAAGGTGCGTCCGGCAGGCGACTTGCCAAACGAGAAGCCGCAGCCGTCGCTGGCCCCATCGGCACCATTGCAGGTGTAGCGACGGTAGTTTTCCTTGACCACGCCGCCACAGTTGGGGCACGGCGCACTCAGCGTGGCGTAGTCGCCGGGCACGGTGTCGCGGTCGTATTCCTTGGCTTTTTTGACGATGTGCTCGGTCATGGCCGCGATCTCGGCCATGAAAGTGGCGCGGCTCAATTTGCCTTGCTCCATTTGCGCGAGCTTGTATTCCCACTCGCCGGTGAGTTCGGGGCGCGAAAGTTCTTCGACCTGCAGGCCGCGCAACAGCGTCATGAGCTGGAAGGCCTTGGCCGTCGGGATCATCTCGCGGCCTTCGCGCAGCATGTACTTTTCGTTGATCAGGCCTTCAATGATGGCGGCGCGGGTGGCGGGCGTGCCCAGGCCTTTTTCCTGCATGGCTTCGCGCAGCTCGTCGTCGTCGACCATCTTGCCCGCGCCTTCCATGGCGCCCAACAGCGTGGCTTCTGAATAGCGGGCGGGTGGGCGGGTTTTCAGGCCCTTGGCCTCGACCGACTCCACACCGACCTGCTCGCCGGGCTGCACAGGTACCAGGTTCTGGCCTTTGTCACCGTCTTTGGCGTCTTCGACTTCGGCGGCGGCTTCTTTGCCGTAAATGGCCAGCCAGCCGGGTTTGACCAAGACCTTGCCCACGGTTTTGAAGCTGTGGCCTGCGGCCACGCTGATGCGTGTGGTCACCTGGTATTCGGCGCTGGGGAAGAACACCGCCATGAAGCGGCGCACCACCAGGTCATAGAGCTTTTGCTCGGCCTCGGACAGGCCGCTGGGCGCTTGCAGCGTGGGGATGATGGCGAAGTGGTCCGAGACCTTTTTGTTGTCAAACACACGCGGAATCTTGCGCACGTAGTTGTTGTTCAGCGCCGTGAGCGCGTGCGGGGCCAGGTGGCGCATGCCGCTGTCGGCCAGCATTTCAAAGGTTTGCTTGGCCACGGGCACATAGTCTTCGGGCAGGTGGCGCGAATCGGTACGCGGGTAAGTCAGGGCCTTGTGGCGTTCGTACAGGCTTTGGGCCAGCGCCAGCGTGGTCTTGGCCGAGAAGCCAAACTTGCCGTTGGCCTCGCGCTGCAGGCTGGTCAGGTCAAACAAACCGGGGCTCGCTTGGGTGGTGGGCGTGGCCTCTTCGGTCACGCTGGCCGTCTTGCCGCGCACCGCATCCACAATGGCTTGCGCCTCGGCGGCGGTCCATTGGCGGTCGGCTTTCTTTTCGGCGTCTTCTTCTTTGCGCCACTTGGGGTCGAACCACTTGCCGGGGTAGGTGCCCGCTGCAGCCCCAAACTCGGCGTGGATTTCCCAGTAGTCGCGGCTCACGAACTTGCGGATTTGCTCTTCGCGCTCGACCACCACGGCCAGCGTGGGGGTTTGCACCCGGCCCACGGTGGTCAAGAAGAAACCGCCATCGCGCGAGTTGAAGGCGGTCATGGCACGCGTGCCGTTGATGCCCACCAACCAGTCGGCCTCGGATCGGCTGCGGGCGGCGTCGGCCAAGCCCTGCATTTGTTGTTCGCTGCGCAGGCTGTTGAAGCCGTCGCGAATGGCTTGCGGCGTCATGGACTGCAACCACAGGCGCTTGACGGGCTTGTTCAGCGGCTTGGCACCACCTGCGTACTGCTCAATCAAACGGAAGATCAGCTCCCCTTCGCGGCCCGCGTCACAGGCGTTGATGATGGCCGTCACATCTTTTCGTTTGGCTTGCCTGACCACGGCCGTCAAGCGGCTCTTGGTCTTGTCCACGGGCTTGAGGTCAAAGTGCGGCGGAATCACGGGCAGGTTGGCAAAGCTCCACTTGCCGCGCTTGACGTCGTATTGCTCAGGGGCCTGGATCTCCACCAGGTGGCCCACGGCGCTGGTCACCACATAGGTGTCGCTCTCAAAATGGTCATCGTGTTTTTCGAACTTGCCCGCCACCGGTGTGAGGGCCCGAACAATGTCTTGGGCCACTGAAGGCTTTTCTGCAATTACCAAGGTCTTCATGTCATTACAATCCCGTTGTCTCGCGTGTGTGTACGCGCCCGGGCACGCGCTCACGCGCACGCCCACATGAATTCACCATAACAAATTTTTCAACGCTGTGGCCAAAACACCTGCTCCGACCCCTGGCCGTTCTGTGCCACGCACCACCGGCAAGCGCATCCAGGTCCGCCGCTCAGGCGTGCATGGCAAGGGCGTATTTGCCTTGCAAGACATTGCCGAGGGCGACACCGTCATTGAATATGTGGGCGAGATCATCAGCTGGGACGAAGCCCAAGACCGTCACCCGCACAACCCCGAAGACCCCAATCACACCTTTTACTTCCATGTGAACGAAGACCGGGTGATTGATGCGCTCAATGGCGGCAACTCTTCGCGCTGGATCAACCACAGCTGCGATCCCAACTGCGAAGCTGACGAAGACAACGACCGAATCTTCATCAAAGCCATTCACGACATTGCCGCCGGTGAAGAGCTCAATTACGACTACGGTCTGATCATTGACGAGCCCTACACCAAGAAGCTCAAGGCCGAATACCCCTGCTGGTGTGGCAGCGACAACTGCCGGGGCACTTTGCTCTCCCCCAAACGCCGCCCGGCCACGCCCAAAATCCCAGCTCAGAAGAAAAAGTCAGCGCGGGGCGTCTGAGCCCCGTGACGCCCATGACACCCTGGCCTGCCGAATCAATCTGGGAACAGATTTTTCCCCTGCTGCCCGACTTCACGGTCGAGGTGTTGCCCGAATTGGATTCGAGCAACAGCGAGCTCATGCGCCGTGCGAGGGCGGGTCATCTGGAATCGACCTTGTTGGTGGTTGAACGCCAAACGGCAGGACGGGGGCGCTTGGGCCGGGTCTGGCAAAGCCAGCCGGGCGACTCGCTCACCTTTTCTCTCAGTCTGTCTTTAGCCCCTCAGGACTGGTCAGGTTTGTCACTGGCCGTGGGGCTGAGCCTGGCTGAGAGCCTGCACCCCGATGTGCAACTCAAATGGCCCAATGATTTGTGGTTTGAAGACCGCAAACTCGGCGGCATTTTGGTCGAAGCGGCCAGCATGGGCGGGCGCAGCCAAGTGGTGGTTGGTGTGGGCCTGAACATCCGCCCGCGCTTGGCCGATGGCCTGAGTACGCCACCCGCGTGCTTGTCAGAGTTGCGGCCCGAATTGACGGCACCCTCTTGCCTTGCACGCGTTGCCAGCCCGCTCATCCAAGCCTTGCTGCGTTTTGAGTCACAGGGTTTTGCGCCTCTTCAGGCCGCTTTTGAAGCCCGTGACACGCTCAAAGGTCGACAGGTGCACACCAGCGATGGCCAACAAGGTCTGGCCATGGGGGTTGGCCCCAACGGGGCGCTGCGCATCCAAACCGATGGCCTGGTGCACGACATCGTCAGTTCCGAAATCAGTGTGCGTCCATTTTCATCTGGGGGTTCCCTTTGAAGCTCAAATACGGGGTTGGCATTTTGGTGCTGCTCAACACGGTGCTGCTGGCTTGGCAGTGGGAGCTTTTTGCGCCTTGGGGCTTTGACCCCCATGGTCACCGGGAACCGGCACGTCTTGCGCAACAAATTCAGCCCGAAGCCCTCACCGTCTCCCCTCTGAGTGCCCAAACCCCTGCCAAGCCAGCCCTCGTGGCCGAACCCGTTTTACCCCCCGTGGCGGCGGATGCCTCGGCGGCCCCACCGTCTTCTCAGCCTTAGTTTTTTAAACACCCCCATGAGCCTTCAACTTTACTTTGCCCCCGGTGCTTGCTCTTTTGTGCCGCATGTGCTGCTGGAAATGAGCGGTGCCCCCTTTGAGCCTTGCATGGTCAAACTGCACAAGGGTGAACAAAACAGCGACGACTACAAAGCCATCAACCCGCGTGGACAGGTGCCGGTTTTGGTCAACAACGGTCAAGCGGTGACACAAATTGTGGCCATCGTTTTGCACCTGGACCAACTCTTTCCCGAATTGGGATTTTTGCCCACAGAGCCCTTGGCTCGCGCACGGGCCATCTCGACCTTGGCTTGGATGAACAACACTGTGCACCCCACGTTCACCCACATCTTCATGCCGCAAAAATTTTCGGACCAACCCGAAGTCCAAGCGGCCCTGAAACCCTACAACATCCAGCTGTTTCGCAGCATGCTGGGGGAGTTGCAAAGCTTGGTGAGCCAGGCAGCTGACTCCTCTCAAGCTTGGTTGAGTGGCGCACACTTTGGCCCGCTGGATGCCTATGCTTTGACCCTGACCCGTTGGGGCACGATCGCGGGCATTGCGCCCAAGGAACACCCCGTTTTGTGGACTTTTGTTGGTAAAGTGGCGGCCCACCCTGCCGTCGCGCGTGTCATGGAGCGCGAGCGTTTACAACTCGACATGAGCCCCACCGCCTGACATCGATGCACACCCAGCTTGTCTTGGTGGGCGGTGTCTCAACTCGTTGCAAAGCGCAAGGTAAAACACGCGCCATGCGGCGTTGGCCCATGGTGGGCATAGTCAATGCTCACCGTGGCCCCGTGCTGTTGTGCAATTTCCTTGACGATGGGCAGCCCCAAACCCGAACCGTCCACATTGGTTCCCAGTGCGCGGTAGAAGGGCTGAAACACCAAATCACGTTCAGGCAAGGGGATACCGGGGCCGTTGTCCTCGACCTGCATCACCAAGGCACGGCTGTACGGGTCCACCAAGACCCTGACCGTGATCACCCCCTGACGCTCGGAGGTGCTGGGCGTGTAAAGCATGGCGTTTTCGACCAAGTTGCGCAGCATCTCTTTGAGCAAAGTGGCATTGCCTTGCACTTGTGCGCCCAAAGTGCCCGGGTCAACCCCCTCATAGCCCAGGTCCAGGCCCTTGTCCATCGCCCGTGGCAAACAGTCTTGCAAGACTTCACTGGACAACAACACCATGTCGCAACTTTGCTGCGCCACATGCGTGCCCCCGCCTTCGGCACGCGCGAGCGACAGCAACTGGTTGACGGTGTGGGTGGCCTGAACACTGGCTCGGCCAATTTGCTGCAAGGATTTTTTCAGGTCCTCTTCGCTGGAGCCCGAGCGCTGCGCCAAATCGGCCTGCATGCGCAGACCGGCCAGTGGGGTTTTGAGCTGATGTGCGGCATCGGCCAAAAATCGTTTTTGGGTCACGATGGAGTCTTTCAGGCGCTCCAGCAATTCGTTGACCGAGACCACCAAAGGTGCGACCTCCATGGGCACGGCCTTGTCGTCCAAGGGGCTCAAGTCGTCGGGCTTGCGTTCCCGGATGCGCTCTTCCAGCTCAGACAAGGGCTTGATGCCGCGCACCAGAGCCAGCCACACCAGCAGCACCGCCAAAGGCAACAAGGCAAACTGGGGCAACATCACGCCTTTGATGATTTCAGCGGCCAGCACCGAACGTTTTTCACGGGTTTCGGCCACTTGCACCAATGCGGGCGGTTGGTTTTTCGCATCCAGCCGAATCCAGGTGTAGGCCACCCGCACTTCCAATCCACGCATCTCATCGTCGCGAATGTGGACCTCGTAGCTGCTGCCCTTGTCCTGGTCTGCCGGTGGCGCAGGCAAATCACGCTCACCGCTCAAATGCTCACCCGCTGCCCCACGCACTTGGTAATACACCAAATCGGTTTCGTCCGCCCGCAACAACTCACTGGCCGGCTGGGGCAAACTGAAATCAATCTTTTTATCGGGTCCCAGCCTGACTTGCTGGGCCAAGGCCTGCACGTTGTAGACCAGCGCACGGTCAAAGGGTTTGTTGGCCAAGCCTTGCGCCACCAGCCAGGTCAAGGCCAGGCTGATGGGCCAGAGCAAGAGCAAAGGGGTGAGCATCCAGTCCAGTATTTCCCCGAACAAGGAACGCTGCTCGCGTTTGAAAATTCGCACGTTCCAGCCTTGGGATTTCATGGGTAAAGGTATTTCAGCGCCGAAACCGGTGCTCAAAACCGAAATGTATTAACCCGGTATTTTTTCCAGGCAATAACCCAAACCGCGCACCGTGGCGATGCGGATGGGGCCTTTTTCGATTTTTTTGCGCAAGCGGTGGATGTACACCTCAATGGCATTGTTGCTGACCTCTTCACCCCACTCGCACAGACGCTCCACCAACTGATCTTTGCTGACCAAGCGCCCAGCGCGTTGCAGCAGGACTTCCAGCAAGCCCAACTCACGGGCCGACAACTCCACCATTTTGCCGTCGATGGTGGCCACCCGACCGGACTGGTCATAGACCAGCGGGCCGTGCTTGATTTGGGAGGTGGCCCCACCCATGCCCCGTCGGGTCAAGGCACGAACCCGGGCTTCCAGCTCTTGCAAACTGAAGGGCTTGGCCATGTAATCGTCAGCCCCGTAATCCAGCCCTTTGACGCGCTCTTCCACGCTGTCCGCTGCGGTCAAAATCAGCACAGGCAAGACTGAACCGCGCGATCGCAGACGCTTGAGCACGTCCAAACCATGCATTTTGGGCAAGCCCAAATCCAGGATCAACAGGTCGAATTCGTTGTTGGTCATGAGGGCCGCATCGGCTTCGCTGCCACTGGCCACATGGTCGACGGCAGCACCGGCACTGCGCAAAGTGCGCAACAAACCATCGGCCAGAACCTGGTCGTCTTCGGCTATCAAAATACGCATGGCTGTCTCCTGTTGTTGTGTGAGGCTCTCGGGTGTGCCGGTACGGGCTGTCTGATTCTAGTTCCACCGTGCACAGCCCTTGGGCAAAATTCAAGACGCATAGGCCTCCAAGCCCAAGGCCACCACGGTGGCCACATCCTTGCCCACGGCGGCTCGAAACTCCGCTTCGGCTTGGGCCACGGCGTCCTTGAATGCCTGCAACCAAGCCAATCCCACGGGCGTGAACACCACCCGACGGACACGGGCATCGGCTGTGTCCGCTTCACGCCGCACCAAACCCCAGGCCGTGCACTGGTCCACCAGGTCGCCCATGGCTTGTTTGCTCATGCCCGCCGCTTGGGCCAGATCGGTCAGGCGCGAGCCCTCCATCGCCAAATGCCGCGTGATGTGCACATGGGCTGCACTGATCTGGTCGCGTGCTGCCAAATTGGCCAAAGCCAAAGGCACACCTTCGTTGCCCGCCATGAGGTAAAGCACACGCTCATCAAAGCGGCGCATGGCGTGTCCGAGCAATCGGCCCAAATGGGTTTGCCGCCATCGGTCATCGTGTCTCTCAAGGCCCTCAGGCGGTGTGGTGGGGGTGAGTTCCATGGTCGCAAATGATAAGGTAAACTGACTAAAAATTGAGTTTACAGGTTTATACAGCTCGTTTACAGTACTGTTCAAGCATCCAGTCAACAGCACATGACCCAGCCCACTGGTGCCACAACCCATTGATATTCAAGGAGATTTTCATGAGCGACGTGAACAGCGAAAAGTCCAAAGCCCTGCAAGCCGCCCTGGCCCAGATTGAAAAACAATTCGGCAAAGGCACCATCATGCGTCTGGGCGAAGGCGAAGTCATCGCCGACATCCAAGTCGTCTCCACCGGCTCTTTGGGTCTGGACATCGCACTGGGCGTGGGTGGCCTGCCCCGTGGCCGCGTGATCGAAATCTACGGCCCTGAGTCCTCGGGCAAAACCACCCTCACTTTGCAAGTCATCTCTGAAATGCAGCGCTTGGGCGGCACCTGTGCTTTTGTGGACGCTGAACACGCCCTGGACGTGCAATACGCGCAAAACCTGGGTGTCAACCTGCAAGAACTGCTGGTCAGCCAGCCCGACACTGGCGAGCAAGCCCTGGAAATTGTGGACAGCCTGGTGCGCTCTGGCGCGGTGGATCTGGTCGTCATCGACTCGGTCGCAGCACTCACGCCCAAGGCCGAAATCGAAGGCGATATGGGCGACAGCCTGCCCGGCCTGCAAGCGCGTTTGATGAGCCAGGCCCTGCGCAAGCTGACCGCCACCATCAAAAAGACCAACTGCACCGTCATCTTCATCAACCAAATCCGCATGAAGATCGGTGTCATGTTTGGCAGCCCCGAAACCACCACCGGCGGCAACGCGCTCAAGTTCTACGCCTCGGTGCGTTTGGACATCCGCCGCACCGGCACCATCAAAAAGGGTGACGACGCCATTGGCAACGAGACCAAGGTCAAAGTGGTCAAAAACAAAGTGGCTCCACCTTTCAAAACCGCCGAATTCGACATCTTGTTTGGCGCGGGCATCAGCCGCGAAGGCGAAGTGATTGACATGGGTGTGACCGCCAAAATTGTGGACAAGTCGGGCGCTTGGTACGCCTACCAAGGCGAAAAAATCGGCCAAGGCCGTGACAACGCCCGTGAATTCCTGCGTGAAAACCCGGCGCTGGCTCGCGAGATCGAAAACAAAGTGCGCGAATCGCTGGGCATCCGTTTGCTCGAATCGGCCATCGCCGCCCCCAAGGCCGAAGCCGCTTGAACAAGCCCGGTTTTCAGCCCTCGCTCAAAGGCCGCGCCCTGCGGCTTTTGAGCCAGCGTGAACACTCCCGTGCCGAGTTGGAGCGCAAACTGGCACCCCACGAAGAAGTCCCTGGCGAATTGGCCAAGGCACTCGACGAGTTGCAGGCGCGGGACTTCATCAACGACGGCCGCGCCGTGGACTCCTTGGTCAACCGACGGTCTGCCAAATTAGGAAGCACCCGCATCAAGCAAGAGCTCGCCGCCAAGGGGCTGTCGGGCGAAGCGGTGACCGAAGCCATGGCGGGCCTGAAAGAAACGGAATGGCACCGTGCGACGGAAGTGTGGCGCAAGAAATTTGGACACCCCCCCCAAGACCCGCAAGACAGGGCCAAGCAAATGCGCTTCTTGCTGACCCGGGGATTCAACGCCGACGTGGTGCGGCGCGTGGTTCAAGGCAGTGACTTGGACGAATGAGCGCTCGCGGCCACAAAGCCGCCTGGTGCTCAACGTTGTCAAGGTTTCAAATCGAGCGGCACCTGCGCATCGGCCGCCGCTTTGGCCCAACGGCGGTCTTCGGCGGCGCGTTCGGCATAGCGGTTAAAGCGCCACGAGGTGCCCTCTGCAGTGATGCGCTGCCAAATGGCACGTTTTTCACCCGGACTCATCTCAATCCACAGCTGCACCTCTTCAAAACTCCGACCACAGCCTTTGCAGGTTTCGTCACCCTGGCTGGTCGAGCAAATGGCAATGCACGGCGTATCGGGCGTGCTGGCATACCAGTCTTGCCAAGCCTCGGCGGCTTTCACAGGCAAGGTGAATTCGTCAGCCAAGTCCTGCTGGTGGTAGACCATCAGCCCATACACCTGGGCCAATGCCCGCAGCTCAGGCGGCAGCGACACCCCGTCGGGCGAGGGGTTCTTGCTGCGCCAATGGTTGATGGCGGCTTCAATGTCGGTGATGTGGATTCCAGCCATAGCGTGTGTACCAAAGGTCGGCGATCATAGCCTCAAGCGGGACCGTGCACATCCTGCCCGGCTTGATTGATCCAGCCCGATGATGTGGGCATTGACGCTTTTTTTGTAGGAGCGACGCCCCCGTCGCGATCACCCTCGCAGACCACGACCCATCGCCCCGAGGGCGGGGCTCCTACAAAATGCAAGCAGCCCTCCTGTAGGAGCGACGCCCCCGTCGCGAAAAGCCTCACAGACCACCCCCATAGCCCCGAGGGCGGGGCTCCTACAAAATGCAGGCAGCCTTCCTGATAGGGGTAGGAAAGGCCAAGGCCTCCCCTCCCTCCGAACCGTGCGTGCAGTTTTCCCGCACACGGCTCTCCAGTCAGTGGTTTCCTCATCGGGATTGGCTCGCTTGCATTCGGGCCTGCGTCATGGTGAACAGCCCCAACTGCGCGAAGTACTCGTTTGGCCAGCGTTTGTGATCAACTTGGCTCTTCCCCATCCCCGGGCTCTTTTGCTGCTTGCGCAGCATCGCCCTCAACCTCCTGCGGATGCATCGCTCTACGCCGTTGAGTATGCTTTCCTAGGCCTGCTTGCAGTCGCCACACCATCCC